>CANQZS010000001.1 GCA_947628385.1 uncultured Clostridia bacterium
ACCGTGGTAGCCACAGGAACATACATAATTTCTGTCTTTTGCATGGTTGAATTTGCCGCATATAGGGCAGCATTGACTTGTAAAGGCGGGGTTTACGTACTCTACACTTATCCCTACTAACGCTGCCTTGTACTCAATATATTGAGCCAGACGGTAAAAACTCCAATTAGAAAGACTACGATTGTTTTTACGACTTGTTCTTGTCTCCTTGCGCACATTGGCTAACGCTTCAAGCCTAATAGTACCAATGCTATTATCAATAGCAAAATTGACTATTTGACGACTGAGTTTATGGTCGATGTCTTGCATAATACGATGTTCTTTATTGCCCATTTTACGGACTGCATTAAGTTTCTTACGCTTGCCGAGTTTCTTCCGCTTGGATGCAAAACGGCGGCGTATATACTTATTCTTACGTCCGTTACCTACAAATTTAACTTTGCCGGTATCGGTAACGCAGACGGCAGGACACTTAATGCCAAGGTCTACGCCCATTACACCGGTGTTGTTAGATTGTGTGGTTTCCTGTTCGATAGCTATTTGAGCAATATATTTACCGTTTTTGGTGGTAATACGCAGTGTACCGAGTTTATGTGTAGATAATTTATCATACACGTCTGCCGGTATGAGAGCATTAACATTGATACGGCAAAATTCTCCTTCTATAAGGACAGGGAAATTTACTGCTGCATTTGTGACTTTATACCCTTGGTTGTTCCATATAGCCACAGGCTTCCTAAGTATAGGAACAACGACAGGCTTTACCTCTCTATCAGGGTATTTTGCTTTAACCCATTCTGCCTTTTTAACGTCTTTTGCATATTTACGGAACACGCTTATTGCATCGCGAATAGCTTGACATCTTAAATTAGACGGCAAGGGTGCAATTATATCTTTGGAAGTTAGCCTTAGAGCCTGATTTTCCGCCACGCACATAGCAACAATTTTATTTACTGTTGCAATATATTCTTTACACACAGCATCAATCAATGCTTTTTGTTCCGGTGTAGGCAACAGCTTGATTTTGACTGTTGTAGTCATAATATATCATCTCCTTTCTAAAAATATTTATTTTGTGAATATATATATAAAGCGGCAGACTAAAAACTTTAATCTGTCGCGAAAAACATAAAAAAAAGAGGAAAAGCGTACACTTTTCCTCAAAAAATTATACTTCATATCTGTATAATTTTATTATATCATAAATACTGATAGATGTCAAGCAGTTTTAGGCAACGAACCTGTATTGTTTAGCAATACGGAATCGCCATGATTGTACCGCTGTCAATCTTATCCTTTAAGCTCTGAAGCATCGGCAGGTAATGTGAATAATAGATGGGTTCACCTTCTATAGAAAGACGCGTACATGAGCCAGTTTCAACGACATCCTCTATGTTGGCAACAGTGTCACACAATTTATTATAATCGTTATCACTCCACCAACCTTCAGCCATCTCATAAGCTGTAATGTATTCAATTAAGAAATTCATCAATCCGTCAGGGCAATCTATTTCCCTCACATTATATATTGCAGAAGATTGAGAACCGTACAAGTCTCCATACCTTATGTTTCTCGCTTCATACTCTGTTTGCCTTAACGTCTCCCCCATCTCATTCTTGGCATCTACTATGTTGCGTCTCAATTCTTTATTTGTGAGCTTATTCATTATAGCAGACGCTTCGGCTCTCGTGAGATTGTCCTGCGGGTTAAACAGATAGCTTTCATCACCTTCTACTATTCCTGTGTAATACAGTGCAGCCACATCAGTACGGTAATCAGGCGAAACCCAACACCAGTCGGGGACAACCAACAAAGCACCCCAAAAAACATCAGTGTCGTTTATGGGATAGGAATTTAATTTCTCTCCCAATTCCGGCTCTGTAATAAACACTGCTCTTGTTATCAGTCGTGCGGCTTCTTCTCTTGTAATCGGTGTATCATTGAGTATATCGCGTTCTACACCTTGCATAGAATCTCCAAAATTCAGTTCTTCTCTGGGGTCAAACGCTTCTGATGATGTGCCGTCAGGATAATATGTTTTAGGGGCATATCCCTTTGGGAAAGCATTCGTATAATATCCCCTAATCTGTTCCGTATACTCACCTGTCGTTCCTATTATGCCCAATTCCACCGCCTTGTTCAGGTACGGTTGCGCCCATGCCGTCCAGTGATTGCTCCAGTACCGTTCGTCCCCTTTATCGTCCGTTACGTACTGCTCATAATCTTCACCTACCGGTTCTACTTCCTGTCCAAGCTTGTCACATACGTAGTTTATCACCGCCGTGGTGAACTCCTCATGCGTAATCATGCCGTCAGGACGGAATGAGCCGTCCGTATATCCCTTGAATATACCTTGCTCGGTCAGTGTATTTATGGTATCATACGCCCAATGCGTAGTAGGTACATCAGGGAACGTCTTTGCCGATGCAGCAAATCCGAAAGATGAAACTATCGCTGCCGACATTACAAGCGCGATTACTTTCTTTAACGTCCTTTTCATTTTAATCAGTCCTTTCTTTAAGGTCGTTGTTCCTTTTATTCTGTAACCCTATTATACCACATTTGGGGCGATTTGTCAAGAGGTATTTTATTTTTTTTAGATTTTTCTTGACATTTTATTAAAATTGTGATATAATAAGGCAAATAAAATATAAAACATGAAAGGGTGAGAATGATGTTCTATTCCATAGGTGCGTTTGCAAAGGAACTTGGTGTGACACCGCAAGCATTAAGACACTGGGAAAAAATAGGCAAATTGGTTCCGCACCATAGAACGCCGGGTGGACAGCGAGTATATTCACAGGAACAGGTCGTGGAAGTCCTCGGGTTTTTGCCTGACAGGGAGATTACGATAAAATTCACAAATGGCAAGTTGAAAAAAGGCACTTTTTCAGATTTGACTATAAATGAACTCGACCAAATTATCCGCCTTGCGGCACAAACGCGGCGTGACCTCATACAAAAGGGCGCAACGGTAGAGGAATAAATAGCACAAACAAGGTCGGAGCGACCTTTATAAAATATCGACTCACAAAAGCAAAAAACATAACACAAAAAAAGAAGGTCAAACGACCTTCTTTTCTCTTTTTTGTTATGCAGTTGCCAATTCCCTTACTGTATCTTCCGATAAATTCGTACTTTGAGCTATTTGCGCTATTGTAAGAGAACCAAGCTTTATCAAATTTCTTGCTGTTTCAATGTTAGCCTGTGTTACTCCTTGTGCGATGCCTTGCGCCACTCCTTTTTCGAGACCTTTCTCGTAATATCCTTCACCAATGTTGCACATTGTATTCGCCTCCCTTTCCAAATTGGTTGACATTTTAACACCGAAATCCTCTTTGAGAATTTGCTTTTTCTTATTATGTTCTATTTCTATTGAAAACAGCACATCTAAGAACCGCAGCATCTCATCCTTTGCTTTCTCGTCATCTCCCAACCGTATCATGACGAGATGCAGCAAATCATAGTTTTGAGGACTTTCCTTTAACACTCCCGTTGAGTCCTCACCTTTGATATAATAGTGTGTTACCGTGTTCATTTCCTCTTTTGTCGAGTTCATGCAAATCCAGATTGAATAGACCTTTTTTATTTTGTCGTAATCTGAATGCTCGAACTCTGTACCCTTTTGGGCGGAAATTAGCCGACAACAGTAGTATATGCCACGTTTAACCAAAGAATACCCGGGATTGCTTTTCTTTTGTGCCTCGACGTTAATAATCAGTTCTATATAACCATTATCACTTGGAGCTTTAGCTTTGAAACGTACGTCATAAATTATCATGCCCTCTGTGATGGTCTTATCTTCGTTGGATAAGCCGTATATGTTTGATGTATCGGTATGTACTCCTACGTCACCAATGCCCGGTTCATCCTCGATGTAGCTGATTATTTCCTCAATAGTGCAATCCTTGTACTCAGATACACAGCCACGTAAAATATGAGCCAATACCGTTTTGTCGGCTAAAACACGTTTTGCAGCTCTGTCTATCTGTGTAAACCCATCAGACACATCTATTGAGTTTGCCAAGTTTGTCTTTTCGTCCATAAATTGTTCTCCTCCTTCACATTATAATATAAAATTCTTTATTTTGCAATAGATTTATAAACTTTTCATCAAAAAAGAGGAAAAGAATACACTTTTCCTCTTAAAATAAGCTTCATATCTATTTAAGTTAATTATACCACAAATTACGCTAAAGTCAAGCTTTTAAGCACAAAAGAAGAAGGTCAAACGACCTTCTTCTCTTGTTCTTCACTGTTCAGCTTCAGCGGCTTCTTCATCCCCCGAATACCCCTCTTGATAACGTTCAATCGGTTCTTTTGTGAGGTTCGTATAGTTATCCGCCGTATTTTTGGTTGTGAAATCCATACCCACAAAGGCAAGCTCGTTGTCCATGTATTGAGATATGTTTTCTACGTTGAAGTAATACGTATACGCTCCGACATTTGGGTTGATGGAGTTGATTGTCACCGCCCATAAGGGACTCGGGAAGCAATCTGCAACCGACTTTACATCATGCGCGTTTGTCAGATATATCTTTTGTGTCGGTTGTACGGCAAGCTCAACGAATGTGTTGAGTTCCATTGGCTCGTCATTCGTGCCAAATTCGCCCGAATCACGGATTTCCTTTGCTTGTGCGATTAGCTTATCGCTTACAGCCTTAAAATCCACATTTTCGTATGGAGTCAGAGACAACATCTCAAATCCCGCTCCTTCATTGCCCTGTGCCTTTAACCGTTCCTCCTGACGCTTAAATCCCTCGTTTATATCGTCAACCACTTCTTGTGTTGAACCGCTGTTATTCCACCGTTCGCGTAATTCATCTTCCGGCATTAACGATATATCGTTGTTATACAGCTTCTTGAAGCTAAACTTATCACCTTCAAGAGATATAACCAAAGTGTATGAACCCAATACATTATGTGTGTCCATCCTTATAGCCGTTATCTTTACGTTCATCTCCGGCACGGGCGGCGGTCCAATAGGAAGCTTAAACGCTATACCGAAGTTCTCGTTATCGGTATATTCCGCTGTTTTAAGCCTGTCATAGGTTTGAGATATAAAGACATTGTTGCCTTCTACGTTTTCAATGTCCGTATATTCGCTATCCGAAGCAAGGAACAGGGAATTATTACTGCGATAGTTTATATAATAACCCACCTTGTAATCATTGCCGGCATTGGAATACTGCGGCGCGAATATCAGTCCGTCGAAGTCAACACCTTCAACGCCTATGGACAACGTATTACCCTGTTTATCCTGTGCCGATAATACCTTGTCGTTCAAGTAATTTGACGCGTTATACGTCGGCATCGGTTCAGCATAGTTTGAATTGGTAGTGTCTGTTATAGGTGTTTGGTCGGATTGGTAAGGGTTGTCAGGGATATTCGACTGATTACCGTTATTGCTTCTTTTACTCAGAACCAACCCGAATATTATTATCCCCGCTATTACGATTGCCGCAACAACTACAACTATAACCTTTTTCTTATTCTCGTTCATTTTTATATTCTCCTTTCGGCTGATTTTTTGATACAAAAAAAGAGAAAAATTTACGCACTTTTCCCTTAACATAAATCTTCATATCCGATAATAAGATTTTATCATAAATAAAAACTTTTGTCAAGAGATTTTGCGCAACACATAGCCACATTGGGCTGTCTTTCGACTTCTTGCTGTTACACAAGCACATTTCGGGTTGCCCCACCCCTACATAATTTGCCATATATTTTTGTCGGGTTTTTGTGGACTGTCATGTATACGACTTCTCGCCTTACATCGAGCATAAACTCGGGACGTCCCCTCCCTACATATTTTACCATTTATGATGTTTGTTGAGCTTTTTCTGAATATCGTATTGCATTTGCCCCAGAGAGAATAAAACCGCAAACCGATAATCATACGTATCATATATGTCGATTTTCTTTTTTTGTGTTATATATTCCTCTTTGAGGAAATATTGTGCCCCGTCTGTCGTATAACGTTCATAGCCGGTCGTTAAATCCATTATACACGCTTTTGCCGTTCCTTGACGTATAACAGACGCTGCCGCAGTCGAATGATAATGTGTCATTACTATTGCAAAGTTTAGGTCTTTGAAATACGTTACCATTCCATCATATTTGCTTTTATCAAAACCGATGTTTGCAAAAGACCGGACAGCATTACGAAATTTTTTGTTTTCCCACGGGAAGCTTAAAACAGGTGTTTGCGTAAAATCTACCTCACCTTTTTCCCCTGTATCTGTTATAGACGGGAATACAGTAAGACGTTCGTTTCTTTCCAAATGACAATATATCGGTTTTGCAGCATACGAGGCACATATATCATTGATAACGCACTTTATAAGAAATTGAATAATATCAAGTTTCTCCATGTCATTTTCTACTTCATACAGCATAGATTGTATCTCTAATAAAGCTGTCTGAAACATCTGTGCCTTAAACGAAAAGGAGCTGAAAATTTTCTTTATCCTTTTCCCATATACCTCTCTTTTTAGGCTATACACATTAGTTCTCCTTCCCTATATGCAGTGTTTCTTTTAGCATATTAATAATATTTTCCCTCTCACTCTTACATAATAGTATAGCATAATCTACATAACTCTGCAATTCTAAAACGGCTTTTTTATATTGCCCTTTCTGTATATACAATCGCATTTTCCCCAAATAGTATAATGGAGTCAGAGCGTTTACATCTGCTTGCCCGAAACCAATCGGAACAGTTCTCAATACATGGTAGAAGTCTACCAAAAGCTGTCTTGCTTCAAGCTCCGTACTGTTATCGAAATCAAAATTATCTGTTATAGATAATAACGGCTGTGCAAGCTTTTTGTATATGAGGTATATATTATTTTTCTTATCTATGTATTTTTGCCCGTCATAAATACCTTTCCATCTCATATTATCCAAACTCCTTATTCAAACAGGTGTGTTGTTTCTCTTTATATATCTTATGAACTGCTTGTGACCGTCTTAATCATATACACTATCCTCTTCACTGTCCCAAGAAGAAGGGACTTCTGTGATGATTGGTATACCCTTTATCATATCTTCAATGGTCATTTCATCATTATTGGTAGTCTGTTCTTTTTGCTTGATATTTTGTGCAGCGTAAATTTCCCTTTTCCGCAAGCCTATCCTAAACGGTCTCGTCGTTATAGAAGGGGAATGCGCCCTTATTTTTTTATTCATTCTTTACACCTTCTTTCGCGTCTTAATTATTCAAAATTCCATTTGCACAGGTTGAGATATGCGCTCCTTGCTTATTCTGTAAAACTCCTTATCCTTTTCTATCCCTATAAATCTCCTGTTGAGACTCTTACACGCTACCCCTGTCGTACCGCTGCCCATGCAACTGTCCAAAACTATGTCATGCTCGTTTGTGTATGTCTTTATCAGTTCTTTTATCAATGCTACCGGCTTCTGTGTAGGGTGTAATGCCGATTGCTGACTGTCTTTTGCGAACCGCCATACCGACTGAGGATAACGCTCTGTGCTGTCGTATGATACAAGTCCGTACTTACCGTAATCATCGGATGCCTTACAATTTCGTTTATGCTTTGCCGTAGCTATTTTCCGCGTATGTCCCGTAGTCTTTTGCGGGTTGTATGTAGGCGGTTTCTCATAAAAGACACATATATCCTCATGACTGCGTAACGGCATCTTATTGGCGTTGAGAAAGCCTGTAGGCTGTGATTTCTCCCATATCAGGTTATATCTCCACATAGCCTTGTTGCTTAACATTAACTCTGCCGTAAACATACCATTCGCGAATAACACTATTGCACCGTTTGGCTTGATTATCCGCTTGTACTGCGCCCATAACGGTTCAAACGGTATCACAGTGTCCCATTCGTTTGAAGCGGTTTGCCCGTACGGTAAATCGGTGCAAATCATGTCTATTGACCTATCGGGAACGGCGTTCATGATTTCCAAGCAGTCACCGCAGAATAGCTGCATATCTTCCATCTCGCTCACCTTCTCCCTATATCTTACCGTCTAAGCAGTATTTACACAACGTATAACCTTTGGTAATAGCTTTTTGCGGGTTAGTGAATGTCACCTGACTATTTCCTGCCGCATATCTGCAAGTCGGAGTGTGCAGCTTTTTTGTTTGTGGATTGCCTATGTATGTCTTTTTTACTTTTGGCGTTCCTGCCGGTCGGTATACGTGCTGATGTACGTTGTTTAGTAATAGCTTTGATAACACATAATCGGGATGCTGCGGTAATACGGTCAGCTTACCGCAAATAGGGCATTTAGCTGTAGAAAAAACCGCTCCTGCGACATATTCTTTTATTTGGTTGGGTGAGAACATCTTTTTGCAGTTATAGCAGCCGCACAGGTCGGATATAACGATGTCAGGCTGATTTTCACGGCTATGGCTCACAATTTTGTCCATTTGAATCAGCCTTTCTGCACGTTTGTTTCCCGTCTTAAACTTATCCCCTAAAGCTTTAACAGTATCGGTATATGATAGCTTTATATGTACCATATATACAGGCATATTGAGTTTTTCCTGAAGCTCGTCGGAAATCTCCTTAATATGCTGTGTTTTCAGCATGTATACGAATACCTTTACCCCATCCTTATACGGTTCTGCACCCTTCATCCGAATATCCGTTATATCCTGTAAATACTCCTCTATGGTATGCTTTATCTCTTTCCATCGCCGTTTTTTAGCCTTGTTATATCGTAATCTTTCTTTCTTGTTCTCGTAATGCTTCCAAAACGGTTTTTCGGGGAATTTTACGAGCATAAAGCAGTTCTTCCTAATACACTCATGCTTTTCCAAAAGCTCTTTTGTCAGTGCGCCTGTATGCTGTTCATACAGACACATCCCTATCACACCCTTCTTTCGTCTTGAACCGTCAATGCACTTGTACCATTTATCCTCAAACGGTAATTGTTCATCCGGCAACGGTTCATCATACGGTATATCGGCTGTATAATTGACTACAGCGTCTAAAAACGCTTTACGCAGCTTTTCTGTATCATTCAACTCCCTCACCTTCTTCTGTTTCTTCCGTCTCTGTATCTTCGTTTGGTTCTTCGGGTTCCGGTGTTCCCGGTTTTGGTTCCGGTTCAGTATTAACTGTGCTGCTCGGCGTATATAGCTTACTGCTTTGTGCGTTCAGCCTCCGGTTATATGCTTCATACTCCGAATACCCTTTACAAGCCTCTACAGCGGCACTGGCGGCAAGATAAAGCTCTCTTGATGTATTATCATGCCCTGTATAATCTTCAAGCTTTTTCAGGGCGGTATTTGCCTTTTCCAGTAGCTCTTGTTTGGCTTTTGCCTCGCCTTCACGTTCTGCTTTCTCTTTTGCTGCTGCTTCGGCAGACTGCATTTCTGCCTTATGCGCCAGTTCTTTGTTCTGTTCCTCTATCTCCTTCTGCCGTGCCTGTTCCCGCGCTTCTTCAGCATGCTTTTCCCTTTGCTTTTGCAATTCACGCAGTTTCTCGTACGGAACACTACGCGCATCAAGCACGGACTTTTGATTGCTCAATCTGGTTAAATACCCGTTTTTAACATCGTTATCGGAAATAAGACCAATGAGCATATTTGCGTTCTGATAGGCTTCCTGTATCTTGTCAATGTCGTCAACGCTCTTACATGTCATATCCTCATAAGCTTTCAAGGCTGTCTCTGCTTCCTGCTGACGGTTTTTGTCCTGACTAAGCCACTCCTGCTCATATATCCGCAGCTTTTCCGCCTCTCGGTCTTGTTCTTCCTTTTTGAGTTTATCTATAAGGATTTGCGAGAATAGGTCTGTATCACCCGTGTCAGCGTCCGTCATGTTACCGTTTGAATCAACGTTTCTTTCAATTACAGTAGCAGGACGTTCCCAGTCGAGTACGGGAAGGTCTTTATGTGTCTTGTCCATGAAGTCTTTCCAGATATTTATGGCGTACCTGCCCCTTGACAGATTAGGTATCTGACGCGGAGTGTCATATCCTACCCATACAGCCGTTGTATATTGCTTTGTATATCCGCAGTACCAACTATCCCGTTCATCGGACGTTGTGCCTGTTTTCGCGCCTGTGGGATGTCCTTCGACTTCAACGCCTGTACCGTCTGTTGTAACGGTTTTAAGCATATCGGTTAAGATATATGCCGTATCGGGTTCGTATACTTTGGCTTTCTGTATCTCGCCGTTAAATATAGTACCGCGTCCCTCATAATCAAGCCGTGTAATACAGATATTATCGGTATATATACCGCCGTTCTGAATGGTATAATACGCTTTCGCCATATCGCATACCCTTACGCCGTGCGTCATACCGCCCAAAGCGAGAGCGGATGTGTTATCGGTAGGAGTAAGTGTACCGAACCGCATAAGTGACATATATTCAAGGCTTGTTGAAGGTTTGATGTCGGATATAATCTGGAACGGAATGGTGTTGATTGACTTGGCAAGCGCATACCGTAATGTTACATCACCGCTGAAAGTGCGTGTTGAGTTTTGAGGACCGCCCTCTATATACGTGTCACGCATTACAAGGGACGGATAATATCTGCCGGTATCTATTGCCGGACCGTATACGGCTATAGGTTTTATGGCAGAACCCGGCTGACGTTCAGCTAAAAAGCCTCGGTTATATTCATCGTCCGTTCCTCTGCCGCCTACAATAGCCTTTACATACCCCGTGCTGTTGTCTATAACGACCGCAGCACCTTGCATGGCGTATTTGCCCGATACCGTGTCCGTTTCCGTAAATGATTTCAAGCCGTTATCCACGCTGTATTGTAAGCTGTTCTGCAGGTCGGTACTGAATGAGGTATATATCGTATATCCACCGGCTCTTATTTCGTTTGAGTATGCCGTATATGTATTGGAATACCTATCCCTGTACGCCTGATATTCATTGTCGTCGTTAAAGGTGTATTGGAAGCCGAAATTATTAAGCTCCATGAGCTTCAACGTTGCGCAGTGTATGGCATAGCTCGTCTGATATGACTCTGTGCTTATTTCCGGCTGTTCAAGTACGAGATTGACCGTTTCATTTGCGGCTTGCTGTCTTTCTTCTTCGGTTATATCCCCCGCGTTCAGCATTATATCGAGAACCTGATTGCGCCGTTCCGTAGCCTGTTCAAGATTGATTACGGGGTTGTATCTTGACGGGTTATTTGACATACCCACAAGCATAGCACACTCGGCAAGAGTAAGCCGACCGGGCGATTTGCCGAAATAATACTTGGCAGCACCGCCTATACCGTAACATCCGTTACCGTAGTAATTGGAGTTGACATAAAACTCCATTATCTGTGACTTGCTGTATTTATCTTCAAGCTCCGGTGCGATAAAAAACTCGGTAAGCTTCCGGTTAAAGGTCTGTTCCTGCGTAAGCAGCATATTTTTTATGACCTGTTGTGTTATTGTAGAACCGCCCTGTGTAATATGCCCGAGGTTTTTGATATAGCTAAACCCCGCTCTTGCCAGTGCTGTATAGTCGATACCGTGATGTGACAAGAACCGTTTATCTTCAACGGCGATATATCCCTGTTGTATATACTCCGGTACTTGGTCGATAGGTATATACTCATAGTTGCTTTTGTATATCTCTGCTATCTGCTCGTCATTTTCGTTGTATATCCGTGTATTGTCAAGGAATTTGAAGGTGTTCTCATTTATGCTCGACAGCTTTTCATACGCTATCGCCTTTGCCTTTGATATATACGGACTGATGATACATACACCGGCTATACCGCAGACGACAATAACGCCTATGACTGATAATATAACCGGTTTAAGAACCGATTTCTTTGGCTTATCTACCTTGTTGAGTGCTGTCTTGTA
Organism: uncultured Clostridia bacterium; assembly: GCA_947628385.1. Lineage (GTDB taxonomy): Bacteria > Bacillota > Clostridia > Oscillospirales > Ruminococcaceae > RGIG8773. The sequence continues at coordinate 11,806 of CANQZS010000001.1, forward strand.
CGCGCGTATTCTTTTGTCCAGTATATGAACCGATTGCCTGTCCATCGGCAGCGGATTATCGTTCTTCTTCTCGTTCCGTGCGAATATAACCATGAGTGACCGCTTCAGCGCGGCATATCTTTTATTAAGCTCGTCAATGAGCGTTTGTTTATTCTTCTTTCCCATGATTTTCTTCTTCCTTCCCTGAGCTATGTCCCCTTACAGACTGTGGACTGTTACATACGCATATCCCCATACGAAAACCAAAGTGGATTGTTATAAAAAAAGCAGCATACGTGGACTGCTATATAACTTCTTGCTCATACGTCAAGCTTAAATTCGGGATGTCCCTTCCCTACTGTATCGTCTTACGCCGCTTCCTGCTCTGTAATCTCAGTTGTTTCCTCGTTTTCTTCGGTTTCGTCCGGTTCCTTTTCGAGCAGAATAAGCTTCTTGCCCCTGTCATGCATCTTATATGTCAAAATCGTGACAAAATCACACCACGCGTTATCAAGTATCGCCTGACGTTTCTCGTCATCCTTTTCCTTTGCAAGCAGTTTCTTGACCGAAACATCGTCGATGTAGATGTAGTCATACGTGTTTGCAAGCTCCGTAGTGCGCTTCTGTATAAAATCGCGTCTCTGATTTGCTATATGCTTATGTATCTTGGCGAGACGCACACGTATTTTTTCGTAGTTGTTTGAGCCTTCCTGTTTCTTGCTCAATACCTTCTGCGCCCGTATCATTCTGCTGTAAGACAGGTCATAGAATTTCGGCATACCCGCATAGTTGCCGTTATCATCAACATACAAGTCTGTGTCGGAAAAATGCAGTGTGATTGAATTTTCTTCGGATAATTCCTTTTCCTGTATGTTTTCGACGTATGCGCATCCTATCGACACGTAATACTTACCGTCCGGGTCCTGTGATACGGTACATGATTTTGGAATATATCCTTCAGGTATCGGTCTGTGAACGTTCATCCTTACCGCGCCTGCTTTTCTAAGCCTAATCATGTCTCCCATCATGCCCTGAAACGGTATGGTATATGATTTATGCGATGCCCTTTTTGACTTAAACTTCGGATACGCCGACGCCTTTACCTTGAAGAAGTTTGAATATGCCGCGTCAAGATGCCTGAGCGAATATGTCAACGCAGACGAGTCTACTTCCTGCAAGAAAGTGTTTTCTTTTTTCATCTGTGTTAAATCCCTTTGACATTCATAGTAGTTTACCGTTCTTTTTTCTTTTTCATAAGCCGACTTGCGTATGTCCAGATAATAGTTATATACGAACCTTACGCAGCCAAACGACTTATTCATAAACTCCTGCTGTTCCTCTGTCGGATAAATTCTGTACTTAAATGCTTTGTGTGCCATTTTAATTACTTCCTTTCTTTGTGAATATTAACTGTGGACTGTTTCTTGCTGTAAAACAAGCAAATGCAAGGCTGTCCCATCCTCATATTTATAACCCCAGAGCCGCTTTTGCGAGCGAGTCTGCAAGGTCATTGTATTTATCTCCCGAATGACCTTTTACCTTTTTGAACTCGACTATAAGCCGGTTCGAGATTGAATTGCAGAAATGCCGATAGGCTTTTGTTCCCGGCTTGTTCGCTTTCCATCTGCCGGTCGCCCATTTCTCGATGCCCTCATAGTCGTAGTATAGCTGTAAGTGCGATACGCCCTGATGAAGACACCAACGCATAGCTGTCTCTGCGCCCATAAGTTCACCGGCGACATTACGCATAGTTGACAATTCCTTGTTATGATAGCTGTTATTTAAATAAATCTCCCTGCCGTCATGGGAAATGACGACTCCATACGCAAATTTATTTGTTCTCGCATCATAACTGCCGTCTACGTAAGCTATAGCTGTCGCTCGTTCGCCTGTGAGCAGCTTATGTGTTTTCTGCCATGTCTTTATGCCTTCCGGCTGCTTGGATATAGCCGGTCTTGACGGTTTTCTCGGCTGCCTACCTGACGATTTGCCCGGTGCGTTGTCAGGGACTTCACCTAAATAGTCAATAGCTTCTTGCCTTGTACGAAACCCCTTGTACTCGCAGTTTTGAAACCCGTCTACCTGTTTCTTACACTCATCCCAAGTATCGAAAATACCTGTTGTATAGCCGTTTCGGACTGCATAAAAATTATTCTTACTCATGTTTTCTCACCTCCTCTGTAATATAATCATGGACTTTCTTCTTGCCTACATATCAAGCAAAATTCGGGCAGTCCCATCCCTATATATATTTTTAAGTTATATATATAAATATAACTATATATATCTCTCTATATATAAAGATATACAGTATATCTCTTATCTGTTCTGTATTGTTTCTGTTTTCCTATGGCTTCGACTGAACAAGTTGGCGAAGCCGTAAGTCTTTAGAAATTTCAGCCGTGCTATGGTAGTGAGCTTAATTACCGGTTCAGCTACACCGGCAGTGACACTGTTGCAGGCAGAAAACTCAAGGCTGAACCTTTTGGCTCTATGCTGTAGCTAAATCTAATGGCTGAACTTGTTCAGTCAGCAGCTTCGCCACAAGGCTGAAATTGTTGTGCTTGTGTTGCTTGTTCAGCGAAGCCATAGAACGTCCATTCGAGTATATACAGGGATGGGGATATAACCCCCCTATACATACTCGAAAAGACATTCATATAAAGCAGAAGATTGAAAACTTTAATTAACTGGTATAAGTTTTCAGTTTGCCATATAACGGAGAAATTCAACCATTTTTACATCTATTATCCGATGTAACGCCGAGCCGCCCGACGTTTAGGTATCATGGTCTGTGCATATAGCACCGGCTCATACAAACACTGTATATACGCGTATATACGTAAATGTTCATATTTTTCCTACCAAACAGATTTTATAGCGTACAATTTTTGCGCTTGACGGTCTGAATGTAATTCTCCCTTCTTACATGTAATCATCCCGGTAGATTTTCTGCATCGGCTCTGAGCTCACCTGCTGCTTTTTTACGCAATGTCAAACATATACCTAATGTGTGACATCCAAAAAAACATCGCCTTAAAAAAGATATTTAGTTGTGAGAGAAACTTTTGAGGGAAAAAGTTCTTCATTTCCCCCCTATAAATTAGATAAGCGTTTTTTCACGTTTTTTTGAAAATTTTTGAAAAAAATATTTACAAAATCTATCGTGTTTATTTGTGTAAAATTATGAAATATGCAAAAAAGAGAACAGTGTTCTTCTGTTCTCCTTATTGTTCCTATTCATCGGCGAATGTTATCTCGTTATTTGAAAGCGGTTCATCCGCCCAATACTCTGCGAAATCCGACATATCAAGCTCAATATCCGCGCCTTCCGGTATCTCCTTTTTTAAGGGCGGCGGTTCATCTTTTGGCTTGAACCTGCTCATAACCGCTGAAAAGATACCGTTTTGCTCTGATGTATCATCATCGTCATCATTTTCAGGTCTGTTCCCGTACTCTTGCTGTTTCAGGTAGCTTTCTAGATACATTCTGTCCTGTTCCTCGTATCTCTTTCTGCCTTCCGTATCGGTTATGGACGGTCTTTCGGTTATAGGCACGTCACGGAACTTGTTAGCTTCGGGATGCTGTGAGAAGTCATACTTGTACGCTTCCATGACGTTCTTGCCACGGAATATTATAAGCGACCTGTCCAATGGGAAACGAAGTATCTCGTCAGGCGTATATATCTTGCGTTTACCGTCACCGCTGCTGTGTTTATGACCTATACTGATTAAAGGTTCTATCTTTTCATGCTGTACCGTTCCTACCTTGACCGTTGTCTCTCCGGCACGGTCAGAGATGAATTTTGCTGTTATGGGGTCATTGCAGCCTAAAAGCAAGTGCGTGTCACAGTTACTTAGGATGGTTTGCCATTTGCCGTTAGGATACCGTTCTTCAAGCTGTGTTATGTTCTGGAATATAACCGATATGTTAATGTCACGGCTTCTTACCGTTGCTATTTTCTTTTCAAAATCCGCGATTGTTCCTATATTCGGAAACTCATCAAGAAGATAGTTTATCGGTACAGGGCATTTGTTCCCGTGCGTATCAGCATAGTCTACTTGGTCTATAAACGCGAACGAGAAGAATAGCGTAGATAGGAAGTTTAACGCCGAATGTTGGTCGGACATTATACAGAAATACGCACAAGGCTTTTTAGCCGGAAGCGTCAGGTCAATATCGTCCTTTGCGGTAATTCTCTTGATAATATCGGCTTGGAACACCTGTAATCTGTTCGACAAGCCGGTTATAATATTGCCGCGCATGTTATCGGAACCTTGCTTAAATGTCATGTACGGACCGACACATAATTGCTCATCTTGTGCTAAACTCATGCTGTCAAACATGGTATCAAGATATTTTTCGCCGAGCGGATTTTGAATAAGGTCATACGCGTCGCCTATAGACTGCTTGCCTAATGTTTTATAGTCATGTCCGCGTTCTACTCGAAGCATAAGAGCCTTTAACAGTGACATGGCGGCATTATCCCATACGTCGCCTTTACCCGTTCCTGTGTTCTGGATAACAACAGACGCGAATATCTGTGCGCGTATCTCGTCGCCGCGTAATTCTTTAAGACAGTCCCAACCATCGGATTTATCGGGATGAACTAAGTCAAAAACACGTACAATATATCCGTTATCTTTCAAATATTGAGCCGTTGATTCGTAAAGCTCGCCTTTCGGATCGGTAACAATTACAGACTCACGGCGTTTAACTGTTTGTATAATGAAAGGGCGAGCATAACCTCGTGATTTACCGCTTCCGCTGCATCCAAATACGGCTACGTGCTTATTCATTCGGCTTTTCATGTCTGTGTTTATAAGCTTCTTACCGCTTTTGTCCAACTGCCCCAATATTGTTCCTTCCGCTTTCTGAGGGGTATTGATTTTTGCATATCCGTCTATATCCGAAGAATCCAGTTTACCCGCCGTTCCATATACACCTGAGTCGGAATACTTGAAATTGCGCTCGTCAAAAGTAAACAGGTCAAAATTATTTTTCTTTGCAACCAATACAATACCGCCTATCATTAACAGGAAGATAATTACAGCCATACTGAAGGAGAACCCTGTTTGCGGCATATCACGTATTAGTGTAATGGGGTTAAATGACATTGATTTCCCTGCCAATACATGCCTGAATATCATAGCAAGGTATATGGATATAACGAACATAATACCTAACGCTTTTAATATGGTCTTTTTCTTCTTTTTCAATAATTCAAGCATGATACATTACCTCCTCTCCAATTATTGATATAAACCATACACTATCCCCATGCGGTATATATAGCCGCATGGGGTGTGTATTATTGTAAATTACCACGGACTTGCGTCATATTGTTGTTTAGCCGAGTTTGTATACCAGAAGATATTAGCGTCAATAGGGTCACTCCACATGATGTAGTAGAACGTACCCGATGAATGTAAGCCTCGGCTTGGGTTTTGAGAAACAGGCGTTTCCCCTGCAACATAACCGCATTGACCGTCGGAACTGCGGTACCGTGTATTCCAATCTCCCGATTTAGCACAATCGAGCGGGAACATATCAAACTCTACCACATACGATGGCATTGTAGCATTGCCTTCAACAAGGATACTGCGTACAAGTGCTATAGCATCAACTGTCGGTGCGGCATTAAAACTCTTATTTGCATACCATCCGCCTTCCGAGAACCGCCTGTATACCTTGTTATAGAAGTCATTGGGGTCAGTCTTACCTTTACCGTTGTATTTCCAGTTATACAGATTACGCATGTGTGAGATAACGGCTGACAAACCATCTTTGTCTGTTCCTGCCTCGCCCACGGCAAGTCCGGCAAGATTACGTATTTGCGACTCACTCAAAGCAAACTTCTGCGATGTGGGATACGAACCCAGTCCGGAGGTTACCGGATAATTAGGTCTGCAAAAATATCCGCTTGAATACCATGAGCCGGGAACATCTGTATACATGTGTTCGCCTACACAGCCGCCGTCATTATTGACATCACTGATACCCGGTCCACTGTTTCCTTCTATTGTATAAAGCTTGCCGTCTTCGTATTTCTCTATAATTCCCACATGTTTATTTCCGCCGCGTATTACGAGGTCGCCCGGCATAGGTGTATATTCACCGCTCCTAAACTGCAACATAGAGAAATATGTACCGCATCGTTCATAATCACCGCACCATGCCGTTTTAGGTATAACATCCGGTCCGATTCCGCATTGGTCGGCACACCATGATACAAACACGGCACACCACGGGAAGTTCCCACCGCTTACGCTATGTCCATAGAACCATGTATTATATTTGACATTGTTGGTGGTGCCAATCTCTTTTTCGCCTATCTGACTCAATGCCATAGCCACAATAGCAGAACCGCTTCCGTTTCCGCCGTAATATGCGCCGGAGCTTTTACTAACTCCAAAATATTCTAATGAAACACCTTCACCTGCCCCGTTACCAACTAATTCCTTGAAGTATCCGGCTCTGTAAGCAGGGTTATAGCTGCCGACATAATCTCCGCTTGCAGGCACAGCCTCGTCGAACTTGACAACTTCATTGCATATTTCATCGACGCTTCTTGCTTTTATTGTATAGTCCAGATATACAATAGTTTCAGAATGTTCTATACCGTCATCATCCTCATAAGTGAATGTTTCTGTACGTTCATTCACAGTAGGGTCAATATACAGTATTTCGGCTAATGCGGATGTGAAATATTCAGAATAATCGTTCCTGTCATACGTTCCCGCTTCCATGGCAGCCAAAGCTTCATCCATTTGCTTTTGAGGAAGCATATCACCTTTCCACTTCTCGGGTGGCACTTTCCAGTCGGGGTAATTATCTTTATCCGGTTCCTTGAATAAGCCGCTCGATGATTTATCCCCGAGCCATGTTAAGAAATTGTCGAAATTTTTGTCCTGTACTTCATCATTTGTTTGTACGGTATAAAGGCTCATAAGTTTAACAACTTCGGAATCTGTTGAAACTTTTCCGCTTGCCAAGGGGTCGTTAAGGACTTTTACCACACTGCACGAATAACCACGTTTACGCGAATTAAAGTCCTTGTCTATATATTTAAGAACCTCTTCATGCCTATAATCATATGCTTGTCTGGCAATTTCTACCATTTTATCCATAGTCTTCATTGCTTTGTCGGGAGCTTCATTGAAGTCCTTTTCCTGACCGGTCGTGTCTTGGTCGGCAACTATTCGCAGCGAGTCCTCATCAAACAGATAGTCTTTATAGTCCCCACCGTCCCATTCGGTAAAACCGAGCCAACCCGTTACGGTGTCCCATGCGCCGGTTACAGTACCCCATGCAGAGTCCCACCAACCTTTTACCATATCAACCAACGGCGCAATCGTGTGTTCATAGGCTTCTTGAATAGGCAAAAAGATGACTGACGGCACAAGAGAAAGTAACATTATAGGCAGAACGATAATAATGGCGGCAATGGCTATGATGATTTTCCTCATTCCTTCATCTTTTACCACTTCCACTGCGGCTCCGACAAGATTGCCGGATGCTGCCTTTCCCGCCGCTTTTCCTAAAGCCACTGCGCTGTTTGCAGCTGTTTTTGCGCCTTTTTCCAACGATTCTGCCGAACTCTGCGGGTTCTTGTTATTACTTGTATTAAACGGCTTGCTGCCCATAGTCGGCTTAAACCCATTGCCCGGTTTTTTGTTGCCGTCGCTGTTCCGATTTGAATTGAAATTATTTCTATTCTTATTATCACCGGAGGACTGTTTTGTATCTTTCGCCGAGTTCCCGGAGTTGGTGTTTGGCTCGGTTTTATCATTGGAGCCGGACTTGGTATTATCAAAATCAGCCATCGTTTTTCTCCTCCTCTCCGATAAAATGCACTCGTAGGGTATAGCTCACCTATACCCTACACTATGCACTTTTATCTTTATTTCTTTTTACCTTTGTTTCCTGTGTTACCTTTGTTTCTTGTATTTTTGGTCGGATATGCCTCGACTGTTGACCGTCCCTTTCTGGTTATATACCCACCGGTTTGAGACGGTGTTGTATTATTACCCGGTTCTCTGCCTGTCGCGGGAATATTGGGTGTAACCGAAGCGGACGGCGCAGGGTTATTTTGACTACGCGTTTCAACAGGAGTGTTGTTCTCTATAGCTCCACGTGCCGGTTCAATAGGTGAGTTATGCGCACCCATACCTGTACCGCTTAACGGAGTATGAGATGGTTCGTCCTGTAATTCTACAGTGTTTGCCGGCTGATAAGGTGACGGTGATTTATCCGATTGAGAAACCGATTGTGTCTCTTCTGAAGCTGTTGCGCCGCCAAAGCTTGCTACTCCGCTTGATTTTTCCGAAGAACTGCTCGGACGTGAAGAACCTTCTGAAATGGGTTTGCCGCCTTTTGTAGAGTCACCTTCTGACATGGGCGCACTGCCCGGTACCGAAGGATTTTCGGACGAAGGGGTATTACTTGGTGCTGACGGACTTCCTGCGCCGGAAGAACCGCCATAGCTCGAAATACCGCTTGTATTGTCTGTCGGGTTTGACATACCGCTTGAAGCACCGGTTGGAACTCCTGTTTGAGCAGTTGTAACCGGCTCGTCTTTAACTTCTACACTGCCGCCCGAAGCATAATATGTAGAACCGTCAGCGCCTTCAAAGGCTACATAGCCGTTCTTCTCGGCTTCAGGCAACTTTGCGTACGACTCAGCAGTTCTTATGCTGAACTCGCTCGCCTCGCCTTCGTTACCGTTACTGTCTATCGGTGTATATGTACCCTTCATTTCACCGTTGTTCATGTTCAGGTCACACACATCTCCGCTGCCGTCTATGTATTCGCCGTTTGCGGATGACATTGCATTTGAAAGTCCCGGAATAGCCTTGTCAATGTTATTTTCTCCCGCACCGCCGAATAATTGCTCATACGTTGCGCCGATAACACGTTCATCGGTTATGCCGCCGTCCATGCCGGTACGCATTAAGGCTTGTGCCGTACCTACACCGCGTGATGTGATAGTTGCCGCTTTGATAGCAGAGATATTATCCTCTCCCGCCGCTGTCTTCATAGCCGCAGGATTGCTTATGGCTGCTATCTTTGTTGCAGCGTCTCTATCGCTCTTGCTTGCGATAACCTCTCTGCCTTGTTCGTCAAAACTGGTTACGCCCGGCTTAGGATTGCCCGCTTTATCGAATAACTGCGACGCATACGCCGACATATCCACCTTTTTGGTGTTGCTGACGCTATCATTTCCGGTGTTATTATTCTTTTGTTCCGTATAGTTTGAACGTATCTGCGCACGTTTTTGTTCCATCTGTTCAAGCGATTCGGCGGTATGAACATTACCGTACTTATCCGTCCACTCATAGCTGCCGTCCGGTCTTTGCTTAATGTCTGACTCTTTGCCTACGTTCTCATAACTGCCTACTACAGCGTCTTTTTGTGCCTTCATAGCTTCAAAACTTTCTGCGCTGTATTGGTTGCCGTTCCTGTCAGTCCAGTAGAACCGTCCATCATCACCGCGTATAATATCCTCATCGTTACGCAAGGGTTTGACACCCGCGCCATAAGCAGCACGAGCAGCCGCTTGCTGTGACAATATACCGGTCATTGAATTGGACTTATGTTCTTCACCGTTCGCGTCAGTCCATACATAATTACCTCGGTCGTCTCTTGAAATACCGCTTTCACCCTCATACTGAGCATAACCCTTTTGTACTGCGGCTCTGATGCCTTCTGCTTGCCTGTAGTTATTTGCGTTCCAGAGATTACCGTTCTTATCCTGCCATGAATATCCTCCGTCAGCATTACGGAAAATCGTGGACTCCTGTCCGTGCGGTGTATTGGGTATGTTTTCAGCAGCCTCTCTCGCACCTCTGTTTGCAAAGTGTGTACCGATAGTATAAGCCAGTCCACCCTTCCATCCGCCTTTTATAAGCGAATTGCCGAGTGCGTTATTACCTGCGCCCATAGCAAGCGCACCGGTAGTCTTTGAACCCAAACCTAACATGGATGCGCCTACAGCCATTACGTCATCAGCCAGACTGCCGCCTGTATGTGCCGCGTTTACACCGATTGTCTGCAAGTATGTATCAAAGCGTTGTGCTACCTTACAGAACGCAAGACCTAATATCATGCGGAACAGGATATTAGAGCCGGTAAAGGTCATAACGGATATAATCATCTTAACAGACCATACATTCAGAAGCATAAGCAAGCATTGACCGAAGAACATACTTAACCATTTCTTGAATATGGATGTTGATTCTTGCGTTGAAAGTGTCGCCCATGCTAAAGGCGAAGTGTACGTCAATACACCTACCATTAAATATCTCTCAACGACCTCCAAGAACAGTTTTAGCAAATTCCATCCGAGCATGAATGTCATGATAATGGACAGAACTGTTCCTGCAGCACCATCAATCAAGCCGGTTAAAAGAGCAGACGTGTCTTGCATGACTGATTGAGACATAGCACTTGCGTCTACGCCCAACAGTGCTTGATAAGGATAGGTGAACAGATTGACAATCGCCTCGAGGAAGTAGTTACCAAACCAAATCATCGCGAAAGCTAATGCCATACGTACACCGATTTCCATTGGGGTAGACCGTGAACTGTTTAACGGTCCGGTGAAGAATTTGAGTAGCTGAAATGCACCCAAGCCGACAACCAAACCAATCGCCACACCCTGTAAAATAGTATACATCGTGCCAATAACAGGGAAATTAGTGGTGAAAAACGAGAGATTGAATGTCAACATGCGGAAAATCCATGTGAAAAGAAAATCCATTACACCGGCTCCCCAGTTCAGTACATTTCCTATCAGTGAATTAAACATTTATTTATATCCTCCTCTCTCGTTTAATCTGTTGACGGTGCTTCAGGTCCTGTTGTTAAATCAGGATTGTCACCAATACCTTGTATTATTTGAGCATTTCCCCCTTCAGGCTTCCAACCAATGTTGCGCCACGTAGATGCCGAAAACTTGAATATTAAAGGAATCAGCATTAAGATAAACAGTGCAGCACCGATATGAAACAGTCGCTTTTTTGCTATTTCCATAGACTTTTCGCTCGGCATAAAGAATGAAAAAGCACACATAGCAATGCCTATACATCCCAAAGGAACCGATATTGCCTTTATGAAGTTAAACATCGTCACCAATGCCCCGTTTATATTGGCAGCGTTTAAGTCACCGGCATCTGTTCCGGCAGCAAATGCCGTAATGCTCATGATATTAAACATAAAAATACCTACAAGGAGTAAATGACATAACTTCTTACAGGTATGTTTCATTTTCTTCTTAAACTCCATTGCTTTCACTTCCTTAAAACTTTTGTAGATTGAGAAAAAAGACAATAAGGGCAGTCCTCCCACGAATGAGAGAACTACCCCCTGTTGTCAAAAATCATGAACCGGTCGGTATTGTACCATCCCAAACACCGGTAGTATTCTCGTTACCTGCGAACCACTTCGCAGCTTGCGTAATGACAATAGGTGCAAGGTATGTAATAGCCAAGCCGATAAGTACACTTACAGCAAGCTTCTTTGCAATGCCCATACCGCGTTCACCGCCGAAGAAGAACATAAATCCACATACACCCAAAGCAATAACCGCGATAGGAATAGCAATGGCGCTCATGGTCTTGTAAACGTCCTGCAAACCGTTGCCAACCTTTTGGGCGATTTGTCCACCGTTATCAGCGAACAGGATACTTGCAAACGCAATCATGAGTACCATGCAGATTGATGTTACGAACGTAACACGAGCTATAACCTTGCTCTTTGCTACAGTCTCACTGTTTGCATAAGCCATAGCCTTGCATTGTGCCGCTATAAGTGCATCGTTTACCGTTTGTGTTACCATAATGGGAACATCTCCTTTCTCAATCTTCTTCACCTGCGAACCGCATCATACTCGCGAGCATTATATCGTCAGCCGTTTGTATATCGGTTGACGATGGGGGCAAAGTTTGTTCACTCATACTCTGTGTCTCAGGTGAATTGTTTTGTGTTATATGAGATAAAGAAGCCTGAGAAGGCGTTGGCATTACCGTCGTCGGTGTTTCCGCAACGGGGTTCTTCCTCGGTCTGCCCCTGCCTCTTTTCTCCGTAGTAAATGTTGTGGTCGGCGTTGATTTATTTTTCCTTTGCTCATACGCAACAACCGCTTGCGCGATATATATTGAACGCCGACGCTGCGGTAGATTGTTTAACACGTCCATAGTAAATTTCTGTTGATTGTCTATGGGGTTAAACACCAGTGAAAATCTGTTTATATGCTTTTTCACATATATCACCGCCTATTACGAATCGCATTAAGCAAGGCTTCATAACCTTGCGCGTTCGCGTGAACATTGTTTATGAAATACGGGTTTGAAATTCCGTCAGCGCGTTCTATCCACGGCTTAAACCGTTCACTGCCGCCGCCTACGAAAATGCCTTTTGAAAAAACAAGGTCAATACCGTATTCCGTTAATTTGCGAATCAAATCCGCTATATATAACTCCGCTTCCTGATTGATAACAGGAAGTATCGGGGTTTTCTCTGATAGCTCCGTGTTTGTCTTTATAACCGTGTCAATTTGGTCTTCGTTTGGAGCGTTTCCGTATTTCTCACGTACCGCCCATGCAATTTTGTTATAAAGATGAATTAACCCTATATCCAAAGACTGACAAAATTCGGGGTCAATAACGCCTCTGTTAAGCGAAATTATGTCTGTTGTATATCCGCCGATGTCGATTATGTAAGACCGGTCAAACTTGCTTATATCACGGAAATCCATGAATATAGCCGCATAACCTTGTGAAAAGACCGTAACATTATCAATCTGTAGTTGATACTGCTTGTTGTTATATGAAAAACTGATAATGCCGCGATTGCTGAAATACTGCTTGAATTTATCTTTAAGCCGCAGCAGATGTGACGGCGGCAACCCCACACCAAGCGAGATATGTACCGTTCCGTTTGTATCTGCCTTCCGATAATCAAGCTCTTTCGCTATGGCAAACAGAGTAAGTATGAAATACTCGTCCGTCTGTGTTTTATCCTGTAAGTACGAAACACGCTTTTGCGAAAGCATATAGTATTTGTTGTTGTACTCCATTACGCCGTGATTGAACGGCATCCGGTCATTTGACTGTTTCAGTCCCGCAACAAAGATTTGCGAGGCGGTCTTTATACATCTGTTTCCTGTGTCTACTCCGATAATTAACTGTTTCTCCATTGTCCTCTACCCTTCTGTTTCGTTGGAAAATAAAAAAAGGGGCAAAAAGTTACTTTGAATAACTTTTTGCCCCTTCTTTGACAAAGAAAAAAGGAGTAACCGTATACTTTAATACAGTTACTCCGCTTATTTTCTTTATTAAAAATAAAGCGTTTAGGTCATAAACATACTATACTTATAATTAGGTACAATATCCCTGACCTTTTCCTTCATATCGTCGTGCGAGAAAGCCGTAAGACTTTTTCACACTACTATTATAACGTATTAAAAATATTATGTCAAGTAGTTTTGAAAAATTTTTTTATAAAAAAAAAGAAGGTCTTACGACCTTCTTTACTTTGTTTATACTTTTATTTTCGCTTATGATTGATTTTTCCATTCGTGAACATTCCCCACGTACATTTCGGTACTGTCCGTCCTGTCCGCGAAATTTGTTTTAATACACGCATAACGTTTGTCAGGTTGTATTGTTCCGACAGAATCCCATCCGTTTTCCTCTATATCTATTCTAAGCTCTTCTGTATAACTTTTCTCCAAAGCTTCGATAGCTTCTTCTTCGGTCTCAAACGGATAGACCGAGACTTCCGGGTCAAACGAATACGTGAAGATTAACGCATAATTTTTCTTGTTTTCCATTTTTTCATCTCTCCTTTATTATACCTCAAACCTCCCGATTTTCAAGAGGTTTGAGCAAATAACCCCTCATATAGAGGAGTTATTTTTGTTCTGTCTTTGTGTTAGTAAAAAATCATCTATACCTTTTATCTCCGGTGCAGACCACTCAGGACAGTCATAGCCGTGCTTATATAGCATTTGGGTGTTTTTTTCGACCGCATAAAATAAATTTGGAGACGTGAGTGTTACATACATATTATGTGAGCTCATTATATCAAGCTGCTTGCTTAAAACATCACATACAGCCTGTTTCCCCCAATAAAGGCAACTGTATTCGTATCCGTTGTCCTTTATAATCTTACGCAGCGTTTTACTCGCCTTTGCAACGTGCGGGTTTGTAACCTTATCCATATCCAAAGCATTGACGATAGTCTTAACGCCGCTGCTTTTTATTTCCTTCAATACCTTGTCAAGCATTGAAGTAGCACTAACGCCGAGAATGGCGATATATGCGATATTCGGATTGTTATTAAACGCCGCCGCAACATCAGCTTTCAAAGCACCCTCCGTTAAACGGATAACGGTATTCGGTCCAAGCTCCGGGTTATTCATGGGGAAATGTATTCTGCACTGCCCCACCGTTCCCGAATTGAAACCGGAAGATGAATTGGTAATATACCGTAAACGTCCGCTGTCTGTACGAACTTGGAAATTGACTATCTCGCCGTACTGGTTACGCACCGGAATCAGTATGCCCGGTGTGTATCTGAAACACCAAAAATCCGATACCTTGAAGAAGCCGGGGACGTTATCGAGAGGGATATTTAAGTGGTTATATAAATATGTTCCTATATATATACCCGCATAAATATTTCTTTTCAACATCGTCTTTAACTCCGGTTGTTCTGCGTAGAGAACGTCAAAGTCCATATCCATGAACTTCTCCAAAGCAGCCGGTTTCTTCTTTGGCAGTGAAAAGAGCTCCGGCAGAGTCCGATATTCATTTGCCTGTATATCTTCCTCTGTAAGTCCTCTGCTGAGAAGCTTTTCCTTATGTTCTTTTCTAAGTGATAATTTTGGAATGTCAATCAATGACGAGTATATCGTATCAAGCTGACTGTCCGTAAGATGTGACGTATCATCAATCGGTGTTTCTTTCTTGCGCGTGGTTTGGCGAACATTATCGGTCGTACCGAGACGCTTATTTATCTCTCTTAACGCTTTCCGACCGGCTTCTTTGGTGTATTTCTCAACGCCCAATCCGAATCGGGTATATAAGGCGAGAGTCCCGCCGTGTTCATCACATTTGACGCATCGCCATGTACCCTTGGCAATGTTGATGTTCAAGTGATAACCGTCTTTATCGCAGATAGGGCATTTAACATAGAATGAATTTTTAGAACGTGCTTTTGGCGCACGCTCTAAACCTAATATGTCCGCTACTTGGGATATGGTAAAATCCATGTCAATCATGCCCCTTTCATGCCGTTTTCCTTATCTTTTAACAACTTTACTTCTGCTATCATGTCCGAAGTAAGCATTGACTCATCGCAAAACTGTGCGACTTCTGCCGGCTCATCTATATATGGAATTACGCTCCAAAGGAATCCGGCAAGTTGGTCTTTTGAGTAATTCTTGTTTACCAGACCATATCCGATAAGGTTCTGCAGAAAAGCAGTCGCAATACCGCTGCCGACAGCAGAAATTTTATTGTTGCGATACCAGTTGATAAAGGCTTCTTTATTGAAAAACTCTGTATTCATGATTTTCTCCTCCTTTTATTACGCCGATTTCTTGACTTCACGATAGTATTCGGAATAGTACACCATGTGCATTATAAGGTGGAGATGATTTATCTCATCCCTTATCCCCTCGAATACCTCATAGCAGCCTTTCATACTGCGCGGCAGTCCTACAACGTTACCGTGACCGTTTTTATCCAGAAACGGCATTGTTTCTTTTGAAACGTCGAAGTATAAGAAATTATCGTGTATCCGGCTAAGCAGTATTTCAGGCATAACAGATATGTCGATGTCTATTCTGTAATACTTCCCTGTATTGCCTATTTCGTGATAAAGGATATACGGAATTTTATCACTGCCTTTTTCACAGTTGCCTTTCATATATATCCAATCACAATTCTTATAGGTCACAGCCGCGTCAAGCAGCTTTAAGTTTATCTGTTCGTATGTCATGTTTATAACCTCCTTTTCCTACGCGAGCGGTAAGAAATACCGCCCGCGCAGGAGTAAAAAAATTACATATTTGCGAGAATAATCTCCGCAGCTTTCTTGTATTCGGGGTGTTTCGCCGAGTTATACTTTGTCGCAAGGAACTTTATATAATCGGGGTTCTGACCGTTTATCTCACCGAGCGTCTGACCGTAATACTGACCTCTGATAGCTATAACGAGTTTCAAAGCGTCTTCCAGGGTTTCGGGAAGTTTCGGTGCTTCAGCCGGTTTTCTTGCCGCTGTGTTTGCTGTTCCCTTCTGCGCCGGAGTTTTTACTGCCGGTGTGTTGGGAACGAGCGGGTTATTTGCAAGCTGCGGAACAGCCGGAATACCCGCATCACACGGTATAGGTTCGGGATTGTCGCCGTAGCAGTTAGCCGTACCGAATCCTGCGTTTGCAAGTGCGCGACCTTTAGCCGACGTACAAGCCATTTCGATAGCCTTTTCCGTATCACCGGAGAATACACAGCTTCCGCTGCTCTTACTGATAACGTCACCGTTCATGGTGATAACACAGGTAGCCTTGAACAAGTTGAGCTTTTCGATAAACTCAATTTGTGAATCGTCGATAACACCGACAATATTATTTTCGGTGCAGTAAACCTGAAACCAAAGCACTCTGTCCTGAACTAACAGATACTTACGTACCTCGCCGTTCTTATCAGCGATGTCGATAAGATATGAAGCCGGGGAGAATGAGCATTTACGTACTCCATACTCCTTAATCTCTGTTTTTTCGTTTTTCTTTGTCATAATTCTTTCTCCTTTCTTTTATTAAGTACGGTTGTTTTTCATAGCAAGCCGTTCTTCTTCGCGTCTTTGCAAACCCTGCTGAACAAGAGGAATACACGTGGTATTCTCCCAGATTTCGATGTATCTGGTAACACTGTGCATCATGCGGAACATATCCTCATCACTGACGTTGATAGCCGCTTCCGTTACGACGTTAAACTTTTTGGAGTCGTATGCCGTAGCTCCGTTCTGCTGCTCTTTGACAGCGGCAATACCATTGGTAATTTTGATGTACCACGGATAGTTGCTGACCTGTCCGTCACTGCGTATTGGCGTGTGGGTTATGCTTAATTTTGTCACAGGCGCAGTCCCCATTGTTCTGTTTATTTGATAAACATTAACTCTGTCCTGCGTATGTGTAAAATCAGGCTGCCCCGCCTCTGACACTTTGGAGTTGAGAACTTCCTGAAATACCTGCTTGTACTCCTGCCCTACCTGCAAAATGTTGTCGGCTGTAACGCCTTTTTCGGATGTAGCAGCCTTATACAGATTCTGCAGGTTCTTATAGGTGCCGTTAAGCATCTTAACAACTCTCTCCGACAAGACATAACCCGACTTCGTAGGCTCGGATTTAGAGATAGTCTGCTTCGCAGCTTTATACAGCCGATAAATCGTGTCAATGCTAAGATTAGCCTTCGCAGTAACACTTTTATCGCCGGTTCCGTTGGAATAGTCGCAGATATGACACAAGATAGTGCTTTTGGGTGCATGATGTCCGCCTCCGCTGCCGTGAAGATTTGCGTAGTCTTCAATGTTCGCGGGAATTAGGTTGTCGCAAAAGTCAATGACTTTGTTTTTGCCGTTTGTTTTTGTGATGTTTGTACTGACAAAATTTGCCATGTATTTTTACCTCCTTTATAAAATTTGTTGTGTGTGTATAGAAAAAAAGACAACGAAAATATATATAATTCGCTGTCTTTTAACTTGGGGAAATAAAAAAAGAGAGAAAGTATACAACTTTCCCTCTTAAAAATAAAGCTTCATATCTTTATGATTTTATTATATCACTTTTTCAGTATTTGTCAATCATTTTTTTAGCTATACAATTTGAACAAATACAGCCTTTCAAGATTAAATAAAGTTTATACATTTTTTCATCAAAAAAACGTGAAAAAAGTCCTATCTAATATATAGGGGGAGTTAAAGAGAAAAAAGGTTCGTAGGCTTTTTTGAGTGACCTATCAATATCGACCGGCTTATAAGCTTATAAATAGAACAAAAAAGTCCTTTCCTTAATTTTTTGTTATCCCGATAGGTCGCTCCAAAAAGCGTATGAGCTTTATGTAGGGGTGGGACAACCCGAATTTAAGCTCGATGTAAAGCGAGAAGTTGTATATGT
The DNA here is from genome assembly GCA_947628385.1 of uncultured Clostridia bacterium. Classification (GTDB taxonomy): domain Bacteria; phylum Bacillota; class Clostridia; order Oscillospirales; family Ruminococcaceae; genus RGIG8773. Next base: position 29,962 of record CANQZS010000001.1, read on the forward strand.
ATAACAGTTCACTGTGACGGATTTGCATACAGCAGTCCACTGTACATTTCCATTGCAAAGGAGAGGGTTTACAATGAAAACAGAAGAAAAGAAGATACAGGGTATAACGCGCATAGTCGATGAAGTTATTGCCACGCTTGTGTTTGTGGCGGTCGGACTATGGATAATGACGATGTGGTTGTGTATGAACACGACCTTTAACGTTATAAGCTTCATTATAGCGTTTTTGTCCGTGACACTCTCAATTATAACAGAGGTTGTATGGGACAGAAAATTAAAAAATTGCGGATATAAGGAATGAGGGGAAAGACAATGAACAAGACAAAGATTGAGTGGTGTGATGCAACATGGAACCCTGTTACCGGCTGCCGGCATGGGTGCGATTATTGTTATGCTCGCAAACTGGCAAAGCGGTTTTCATACGACGGTCAGGAGCGCGATGCTTCAATGGAATTGCAGAGCAAATGGTTACACGACTCGGCAGCGTTGAAGTCGGGAGTGGGAAATACAGTCTTGGAATATCCGGTCAACCTTACAGATGGACGTGTTGTACCTTATCCGTTTGACTTTGCGCCGACGTTCCATCGTTACCGTCTTAATGAACTGGCACACATGGCAAAGCCGAGGAACATATTCGTTTGCAGTATGGCAGACCTTTTCGGCTCTTGGGTGTCTGAGGAATGGATAAAAGCAGTGTTTGAGGCTTGCAAGCAAGCTCCACAGCATCGTTATCTGTTCCTGACGAAAAACTCAAACAGATACATTGACCTCGACAATAAGCGTATCTTGCCGTGGTCGGAGAATTTTTGGTTTGGTACGACGGTAACTCGCCCGACCGACGAGTTTACATGGTTTGAGGGTAGGAAATATCATTGGTTTTTATCCATAGAGCCTATGCTCGAACGGTTTGGACCTATATCGGGAATGGAACATCTGCCGGAATGGATAATCATCGGCGCAGAGACAGGCAACAGAAAAGACAAGGTTGTTCCCAAGAAGGAGTGGGTAGACGACATTGTAGACTTCTGCGACAGATACAATATCCCGTTATTTATGAAGGACAGCCTTGTGCCGATAATGGGCGAGGAAAACATGCGCAGAGAGTTTCCATGGGAAAAGGCAGGTGATAGTAATGAATGATATAGCTGCAATAACTGTTATAATCATTATTCTCGTTTTAGCGATAATAGCCTGCTGTGTCATAAAAGAGTTTACCTCTGTGGGGAAGAAGCTAAAAGTAGAACGTATATTGAAAGTTATAGGGACTGTGTGTTGTATAGGAATAATAGCAGCATTGATAACAGTGGTAACTATAACCGATAGAAATATGAAAGAACAAAACAAAGATAAAATGATTGTAACTGTAACACCCACAGTGCAAACAGAACAGATAACTTCCTATGATGAGATATACATATATGGCTACAAACCTGACGGAACGCTCTATGAGGGCAGCGGCGAAAAGAAGTATGACGTATACAGTACGGGGAGTTTTAATAATACTTGCATAAAAGTCAGATGTACTGTTGAAGACGCAAATAATCTTTTGGAAATGGCGCGGGAATGTAATATTGAGATAAAAAAGGCTGAATAAGTAAAACAGAAAGGATTGATTAAAATGCAAAGTGAGGCAATTATAACTGCCATAAATGCGCTTGCCGAGAAGGTTGGCATAGCAGTTGACTGGACATCATCGAATATAGTTCCTTGTGTACAGGAAATCGCAAATAAGTACGTCGCGATGAAGATAACGTCCTCGTATGTATGGTTGGGTATAGGAATTATTTGTATAATAGCCGCACTTGTCTTTTTGCTTATAGCGAATAGACAAAGCAAAAGTTTCGACAATTATTCTCAACAATGTCGTCAAGCGAAAAAAGAAAACGCTGACGATGAAGATTTGAAAATGTTATGCAAAAAACGTGACAATGCGAAAGAACTTGCATATTGGTATTATTTTGTAGCCACTTTATTTGGTATCGGCGGAGTTGTGATAATAATACCAACAATATTTACTTTGGTAAAATATTATATGGCTCCCGAAATACAGGTAATTGAATATATACAGTATTTGATGTAATTCATCAAATTCTTGAAAGGAGAAAATGAAAAATGCGGTTTAAGGTTTCAAAAAATCAGTTCCGTAACGCCGTAAAGATGGCTATAAAGGCAGTAACACATACGCCGCAATTACTGATTCTGTCAGGGTTGCACATAGAGGCATTCGCAGACGGCAGAGTAAGCGTGACCGGCAACGGTGTATCGGTGATAGCAAAGGCATGGATAGATAACGTCGATGTCAAAGAGCCGGGTTCAGCCATTGTAAACGCTCAAATGCTGAACAGAATGGTACAGACAATATCCGAAGATTTAATTGAGATATTCACCGATGATGATAACAAAAGCACCGTTATAAAGTATGGTCGGAGCCGATTAAAGCTTAATACTATAGAGGGTGTCTTCCCTACATATATGGACTTCAACCCCGACTATAGTATTGAAATGGACGGCTCTGTATTGGCGGATATGTTCAATAAGGTTGTCGCCTTCGCTTCAGACGAAAATACACATCTTGCCTCCTGTGCAGGTGTCAGCTTTAAGGTTGATGGCGGAGTGGTGGAGCTTGCCGGAACAGATACACGCCGGCTTGCCTGTGTAAAACAGGTGATAGATGATACAGAGGAAACATTCTCGGTTGTACTGCCGACGAACGGAATTAAGCTTTTTCTCGGCAATAAAGACGAGGAATGGTTCACTATCGAAACGGATTTACGGACTATCCGGTTCAGGTCAAAGACTTGTCAAATATATATGAGCCTTTTGGACGGAACGTTTATGAGCTATGATAAAGTGCTGAATGTAAGTCCGAGAATAACGGCGACTATGGATAAGGGTGAGCTTACCAACGCCGTAAGCAGAGCGATGCTGATGTCAGGTATGGCTTTTGGACCGGACAAACCTCCCGTTGTAATGGATGTGTATAATCACAAGGTTTTGATTATGTGCAGAGCGTCCAACGGTACATATAGTGAAGAACTGTCGGCAGATATTGACGGCGAGGATATAAAGATAGGCTTTAACTGTATATATCTGTATGACGTTATAAGCCGATGTGACAATGACACCGTTACACTTGAACTCACCGAACCGCTTAAAGCCGCGCTTGTTCATGATAACGGTGCAACATATCTTACAATGCCGATGCGGTTATTGACATAAACGAGGTATAAACCAATGGATAAGGAAAAGGCAGCGATTGAAAGGTTGCAAATAGGCGCAGAAGCCGCCGAAACCTACTATAACGCACCGCTGATTGTCTGTTACAGCGGCGGTAAGGACAGTGACGTACTGCTTCAGCTTGCACTTAACAGCGGTATCAGGTTTGAGGTACTTCACACGCATACGACCGCTGACGCACCGGAAACAGTCTATCATGTTACCGAAACATTCCGCAGACTGGAAGAACACGGTATCAAATGCGCAAGAGAATATCCGACGTATAAAGGTAATCCTACCTCGATGTGGCAGTTAATACCACAAAAGAAATTGCCGCCTACAAGACTTATGCGATACTGCTGTGATGTATTGAAGGAACAGGGCGGTAAAAATCGTGCCATTGCCACAGGTGTACGGTGGAATGAAAGCTCGGCAAGGTCTAAGCGCGGTATCTATGAAGATGCTGCTCATAAACCCGAGAACAGAATAGTCATCAACAATGACAACGACGAAAAACGCAGATGGTTTGAACGGTGCGAGATACAGGCTAAGACGGTTATAAACCCCATAATCGACTGGACGGATGCCGAGGTTTGGGACTATATTGCAGACAATAAAATACCGTGCAATCCGTTATACTGTGAGGGGTTCAAACGTGTCGGTTGTATCGGATGCCCGTTGGCAAACAAGCATAACAGGCAGATAGAGTTCCAAAGATACCCGAAATACAGACAGATGTATATACACGCGTTCGATAGGATGCTAAAGGTACGTGAAACAGAAGGAAAAGACAATCGTACATGGAACGACGGGTATGACGTGTTCAGGTGGTGGATGGGCGAAGATAAAGGATAAGGGGGATTTTACAAATGAAGAAGGTAATGGCTGTTATATCAGGGTTAATGATTATGTTATCAGCGACAGCAAACGCCGCAGAGTTTGAAACATGGTATGCCGGCGCGGAGTCGGGGTTAAATTTGCGCTCCGAGCCGAACGCTGACAGTGCTGTTATAACGGTATACCCGCATGGCACGGAATTATCCGTTATTGGTACAGACGGCGGTAAATGGTGGCAAGTATGGGACGGAATAAATCAAGGTTGGGTTAGCAGTGAATACATGGTAGACAGTGCGGATAAGTACGCAGAGCCGCAGCCGCAAATAGGTGAATATTTGGGTGTGTTCCGTGTAACAGGCTATACGCCCGACCCGGCAGAAAACGGCGGTGGTACAGTTGACTGTTTCGGTGTTCCGCTCGAATTGGAAATCGGTGACATTGTGGCGGTAGACGCAAGCGTTATACCCTTAAATACATGGCTATACATAGAGGGTGTAGGCTACAGGAAAACTCACGACACAGGAGTTTACGGAAGGGTTATAGACGTATTAACCGCAAGTAATTATGAGTCGGACATGATAACTGCTGACCGTAACGTGTATATCGTTGAGGGGGTGGAATAATGAGCAGCGAAGTAGAATTTTTTTGTCGAGTCCCGACGTATGGTAAAACCAAAATATACATTTCAAACAGTAATGACAAAGGCTGTTTGTTAATCGGAGTAGGTGGGAAACAGTACAGAGTACCGGCTAAAAATTTATTGTGGTCGGTAAAGAAATGTATGGGTATAGAGGACGAATAGAGGGGTGATAGAGATGTATTTGACATCAAAACTGGTGATGTATGTTATATACATGATAATCGCTGTTATAACGGTTTCTGCACTGGCTCGGTCATGGTTCACGCGAACCCAAAGAACCGGAGGAAGGAAGACACAAAGGTCTGCTATGATAAGCTATATCGTTATCTTTACTGTCAGTGCATTGCTTATGACTTGGTATAACTTTGCATGGCTGATTGTAGAACTTTTGGAACAGATAAGTAAAATAGGATAGCATATATATCAAAGGGAGTAATTGGCGATGTGGCGTAAGGAAATAACGAAAAAGCTGTCGGAGCTGTTGGAAAGGCATCTCAACCCGAGCAACGATAGCCGCATATATACGGCAAAAGAGGTTACATTCGACTATTCATCGGTCGATAGAGTCAGAGTTGACTATATGCAATTCAAGCCGCCGAATACAACGATAAGCGGTTTAGAACGGGGCGATTTCTTCTGTTACGAAGTTAAATCATCGGCAGAGGACTTTCACTCAAAGCACGGTCATAACTTTATCGGTGACTATAACTACTACGTTATGCCAGAAGCTGTATACCTCGCTGTAAAGAAAGAAATCCCGTTTGGAACAGGTGTATATGTCGCGGATAATGCTTTTACTCATTTGGAATGCGTACAAGCCGCGAGAAGGAAGAACCGAAATCGCTCAAACCTCGAACTGCTGTTCATGATGTACCGTTCAGCATTAAGAGATTTATATAAATTCAAAGGAAGTGATAAACGTGACTGAAGTAGAGAAGCTGAAAGTCATTGACAAGTTTATGCAAGGGTATTTACCGATACAGGACGATATTATCACACTGTTAAAGACAATGCCCGACAGTGATTTGGCAAGAGAGAGGATAATTTCAAAGCTGAACCCTATTGCTACACCGTTGTTTGAGATGTACGAAAAGCCGCTGAACGACATTGTAAGCGTGTATACGGACGAATCAGTACCGTTTCTGATAATGATACTCGAAAAGATTATCAAGGAGCTTAAAAGAACGTCAAATTATTCGCCTTTAATGCTTGACTTTCTTGAAAAGAACACTGAAATGACGGCGTATATGTGGTCTGTACCGTATTTGGAAGTTGCAAAGGCAGATACAGAAGAACAACAGGGCGATAACCGGTAAGGAGTGTGACTTATGAACAGAGCGCAGATAAACTTGACGGATGAAATCACTGTTGACGGCTTCTGCGGCGGCGGTGGATGGTCTACGGGGTTTGAACTGGCGATAGGCAGACCGGTTGATATAGGTATTAACCATGACGCGGATGCCATTGCCATGCACAAACGCAACCATCCGTATACCAAGCACTATAACGAAAACATCTACGAAGTTGACCCGTACGAAGCGGTGTCAGGACGAAATGTGGGTTGGGCGCATTTTTCACCGGATTGCACACACTTCTCTCGTGCAAAGGGTGGTACGCCGGTTAAAAAGTCTATCCGTAGCTTGGCATGGGTAGTTACAAAATGGGCGGGAACCGTTCATCCACGGATAATCTCTATGGAGAACGTACCGGAGTTCATGACTTGGGGACCGCTCTGTGCAAGACGAACCAAAGACGGGCGCATATACAAGGTTGACGGCACTATTGCTGAAAAGGGCGAGTATGTACCGTATGCCGAGCAGCAGCTCGTACCGGATAAACGTAAAACCGGTCAGACGTTTAAGCGGTTTATATCCGTTATGAAATCGTATGGTTATGACTGCAAGTGGAAGATACTGACCGCCGCCGATTACGGTGCGCCTACTATACGAAAACGGTTATTTATCCTGTTCCGTAACGATGGACAGCCTATACGTTTCCCGATACCTACACACGGTGACCCGAACAGTAAAGCTGTTAAAACCGGTAAACTAAAGCCGTGGCATACGGCGGCAGAATGTATTGACTGGTCTGTCCCCTGCCCTTCTATCTTTGAGAGAAAGAAGCCTTTGGCAGAGAATACGCTGAAACGTATCGCAAAGGGCATACAGAAATTTGTTGTCGATAACCCCGACCCGTTCCTTTTGGAAACGGACGATTCCGGTATCGTTGCCCCGACTATAATGTGCAATAACACAAATAACGTCGGCGCGGATATAGATACGCCTTTGCCGACTATCACTACGGGCAACAGGAATTATCTTGTATCGCCCATGCTAATTCAGTATCACGGCGAACAATCGGAACGTGAAACACGCGGGCAAGTCCTTAACCAGCCTCTGCAAACGGTCGATACGGCGAATAGGTATGGTTTGGTTACGGCGTTCATTTCAAAGTATTTCAGCGGTGGATATGCCGGCTCCGGTGCTTCGATGAAAAAGCCTATGCCGACCGTAACAGCGATAGACCATAATTCTGTCGTGTCCGTACATATTTCACCTGAGGCAGAAAAAAGTGACAAGCACTGTGCGGACGTACAGGCGTTCTTGATTAAGTATAATCACACAGGTACAGCGAAAAACGTCGATAAGCCGTTAGATACGATAACAACCAAAGACCGATTTGGGATTGTAACGGTAAAGAGCGAGGAATACAGGATAGTCGATATAGGTATGAGGATGCTCACGCCGAGGGAGCTATATAACGCGCAGGGATTTCCGGCAGATTATGAGATAGAGACGGATTGTGACGGCAAGGCATACCCGAAGACAAAGCAGATAGCACGATGCGGTAACAGTGTTCCTCCCCCGTTTGCAACAGCGATAGTACGGGCAAACGCGCCGGAATGGTGTGGGGTTAAGATAGAAACAATGCAGGAATTGAACCGTATGATAGCGGTATAAAAAAAGGAGTGATAAAAAATGATGTATCAGATATTAGCTTGGACATTGTCTATATGTGTTTTAATAATTTTTATAACCGTTATGTTAAATGGAAGGGATATAATAAATCCAACACTGGCTACTACAATAGTAGTAACAGCAAGTGTTATAATGTTGGGAACTTTTGGAGTTGTTGTATGGAAAGATTTTCAAGTAACTAAACTTGAAGACTATGAGACAGTTGTAATTATAAAGCCGACTGTGACTACTCAACCATTATATACAGGCGACGAAGTATATATCTATGGATATAAAGAAGACGGCTCGTTATATGAAGGCAGCGGTGAAACAGAATATACGGTATATGATACAGAAGATAATGATACGTATGTGAAAATAAAATGTATCACAGACGACGCCAAAGATTTGATGAAGATGAGCCGTGAGTGCGATATTGAAATAAAGAAGGTGGAATAAAATGGTAGAATTAGGAACAATAGATTCCATAGTAGGGATTTTAATTGCAATTACAGTGTTTGTATTTGGAGTTATGACTTTTCTAATGTTATCTGGCAGAATAAACCCTGTAACAGTATTGGTAACAGCGATAATATTAGGAATTATTGTTACACTGTCTTTTGTAATGCAAAAAGTATTACATAATGAATATACATCTTCTCAAACAAGTGACAATGAAATAGTAATGTCAGTAACGCCAACGATGACATCTTTGCCGTTGGAAAAGGGAGATACCGTAAAAATATATGGGTACACCGAAGACGGTACAATCTTTAAGGACAATATTGATAAGGAATATACAATATATTCTGTGGAAGATAGGTATTCTATATCTCCGGTAAACGTGCGCTGTACTACATCTGATGCTAAAGAATTAAGAGAAATTCTTTCAAAGAGTAAAGATATTGAGGTTGTAAAGGTATCACCGTAATAAACATAAAGAAAGGTTGGACATTGGAAAATGAGCATATTACTGATATTACTCTTTATTGTATCATTAACTGTTTTTATAGAAGGAGTCCAGATAATAAGATTGACTTCTGACTGTCTCCTTTCAATACCGGCTGTTATAATACCGTCAGACTTAAAGCAAGGAGATACAATAAATATATACGGGTTACAAAAGGATGGCACTTCTGATACTCCCCATATAAATAAGCTATATGCCGGATATGTCGTATATAAAGTGGGAAACGGTTGTGTGACTATTTGTTGTAATAGGGTTGAGAGCAAGAGTATATCAAAGTTTATACATGAATATCCGTACATTGAAATAACAAAGGCATACGGGCATTTGTTAAATGATGATTTCCTCGTAAATGTCTCATATCCTATGACGGCATCCTTACCTATCAAAATAGGCGATTGTATATACTTATTTGGGTATAAGGAAGACGGTTCTGTATATGAAGGCAGTGGGAGAAAATACATAGTACAACATGTAGATGATGAATGTATGCCTATGCAGATAAGCATACGTTGTGCGTTTTCGGATGCGAAAAGACTATCGAAAATGATACGTGAATGTGAAGATGTTAAGGTAGTACGAGTTGAACGGGAATATGCCCAACAGAGGTACAAAAGAGAAAAAAAGTTATTGTGATATAAAAAGGGGTGTAAAAGAAATGCAGTTATTCGACGCGGAAATCACAGAAATTCGCAGTAAGAAAATAACGATACCTGCGGAATCACGAGAAGATGCGGGTAGTATTGCTCATGATATGTACCTAAACTCACAGATTGAACTGTCAAAAGGGGATTTTAACAGTTATGGGGTTTCAATATCGCCCAGAAATATAACCTTGTCTAAAATTGTCAACGGATATATAAGGTTCAATAATAATTCGGATGAATGGGTAAATTGTTCTGTAAACCTTGAAACAAAAGAGGTTTTCGGCTTTAATGCACCTGACAAGCTGAACGGATATACATTCACATTATGGCTATATGACGCTTTCTTTGACGTATGGGGCGAGGATATGGTAGAATCCGGAGATTTTTGGACAAAGCTTAATGTTATCGAAAAGAAAAAGGAAACAAAGAAAGCAGAGCAAAGTAATAACGACAGTCCATCTCACGGTCATTGGTGTATAACAAGACCGGGATATTATGACTGTTCCGTATGCGGCAAATATTATAAAAACGGCTGCGTGACCTTAAAAGAAGCGGCAAAAAACCTTCAATCTCGTAAATACATATATTCATATTGCCCGTTTTGCGGCTCTGTAATGGACGAGGACGTGATATAAGATGTTGACAAACATAATAAATGCGATAAGCATAATCATATCAATAGGCGGTATTGTCTTTTTCCTCTGGTTTGCTTATAAACTCATATCAAGCTTTTATGAAGTCTTTATAAAAGAAGATTGGAGTAACGACGAGGACAATACAACACAAGTAAACAAGGCTCAACCCCCGCGTTTCAAAAAATATCAATATTGCCCCTATTGCGGGGAGAACTTTGAGACGGGTAAAACATACAAGAAATGCCCGTATTGCAAGGAGTCTTTAGTAAGGAAGGTTGAGTGAGTATGAAAAGAAAGAGCAGAACGCCCTTACGTGAGCGTGTAAAACTGCTTATACACGGTCCGTAGGGATAGATAACATATCTGCATAAACAAAATTGATGAAAGGGTGAAAAACAATGGGAATAGTTTTAATACTGCTTGTTGTCTTGTTGGCTGTCATAGTTATAGCGAACATTAAGATTGTCCCGCAAGCGCATACGTACATAATCGAGAGGTTTGGCGGCTATTACGCCACATGGAACGTAGGACTGCATATAAAGGTTCCGTTCATTGACCGGATAGCAAAGAAGGTAAACATGAAAGAGCATGTAGCGGACTTTCCGCCGCAGCCTGTTATCACAAAGGATAACGTAACGATGCAGATAGATACGGTCATATATTATCAGATAACAGACCCGAAACTGTTTGCATACGGTGTTGAACGCCCGATGATGGCTATAGAGAACCTCACAGCTACAACGCTCCGTAATATAATCGGCGACTTGGAGCTTGACGAAACACTTACCTCGCGTGATATGGTAAACACGAAAATGCGCTCGATACTCGACGAGGCTACCGACCCGTGGGGCATAAAGATAAACCGTGTTGAGCTTAAAAACATAATGCCTCCTGCCGAGATACAGGATGCGATGGAACGTCAGATGAAAGCCGAGCGCGAAAGACGTGAGAGCATTTTAAGAGCCGAGGGCGAGAAAAAGAGTGCAATACTCCGCGCTGAAGGTGAAAAGGAAAGCGCAATACTTCGCGCCGAGGCAAAGAAACAGACGGCGATAAAAGAGGCTGAAGGACAGGCAGAGGCTATTATCGCAGTACAGACCGCAATAGCGGACGGTATCAGGAAAATCGACGAAGCAAAGCCGAGTAAGGAATATCTTACGCTTAAATCGCTCGAAAGCTTTGAAAAGGCGGCGGACGGTAAGGCTACAAAGATAATCATTCCGTCTGAAATACAGGGCATTGCCGGTCTGACATCTTCAATCACCGAGATTGCCCGGGGCGATACGAATAAACCGACGTCGGGGAAAAAGAAAGAAGGTTAAGGCGATGAAGCGGATAATCAGTTTTATCATGGCAGGAATTACAGCTATGGCTATGCTTGGCTCTTGCGGATATTCGCCCGTAAAATCCAATCAGACCAACCCTGATACGGAAATAAGAGGGATAGTAACGGCGTTTGTGGATGCGGAATTGCAATCTGACTATGATACGGCGAGACAGTATATCACGAGCGATGAATTGCTCGATATGACGGTTCTGTATAATAACGTAAGCGGTTATGCACAGTTGATTTATGACGGCGTATCGGATGAAGATAAGAATATGCTGCTTAGTGCTATGGCAGATATGACACGTCCGCAGGTTACATATCAGGTCATAAGCTCCATGTTCGATATTGACAAGGCTACAGTCAAGCTCGTCGCGGCTATGCCCGATGTCACTTCCGTTGCAAAAGAGATGTCCGATAATGAAAAGTTTGAGATAATGAGTGAAGCGTTTGGATTTGACGTTTCCAATTCGGACACATTCTTTGAAGCGTATGCCGACAGACTTGATATGTCGGTTGGTGAGTTGAGCGAGATAATGGATAAGAACGATATATACGTCTTTAATGACGAGTTGTACGCAGCGTTCAGAGACGAATTTATGGCATATTATAACCTGCTCGCTGGAAAGATACTCGCAAAATGCGACGATGAAGCGAAGATACAGCGACCATTCTCTATATATCTTGAAAAACAAGATGATGGTACATGGCTGATTGCAAGGCTGTAAGAAACAAAAAAGACTGTGAGAAAAGTCTCACAGTCTTCCTTTTTTTATAACCAGTTATATGGTGCTTTTCTTTTCCGATGCATTTCTTCCTTCCTCTTATGGCGTTTTTCTTCACGCTTAAATTCCTGATAAACCCAGAGCAGGACTACACCGAACATAGAAAGCATAAATGCGCATACTTTTACTATAAGCATTATATTTACTCCTTTCTAAGCCGTTATTACAGCTTTTGGCTGTCGAGTAAAGCCGGCTTTCCGTAAAACACTTAACGCGTATCTGCATTGTGCCTTTGAAAAACCCGGATTTTGGAGTACAAGTTCCCTCACAATTGCTTCATCTCCCTTATCTATATTCAGCGTCTTGCGCCGTTTATATAGATATAAAGTAGATGCCAGTAATACGTACCACGCCGTTATATTAAGTTTGCTCGGTATCGGCATGGCAAGATTTATGATTTTTTGTATGTTTGCTTGTACTCTTTCTGACAGTTCAAAACTGTGATAATTGGGACATGTAAACGTTTTTTAACGATTTCACCGCGTTTTTCGGTCTCGTCTGCTATCCAGTTCCACATCTTACGATGCTCGTCAATCGCTTGTTTTCTCGTCAACGTCATATTTATTTCTCCTTTCCCAGTATGTTATCTGTCCGTTCCGGTAATTCTGCAATCTGACGAGCCAGTTGAGCCGCATTGATGGGGTTTGTTGCATTATTCCATTTATCATACACACTGCTCAGACATGTTATATGTTTGCCTGTCTCATCTATTCCCCAATCAATAGGACACATAGAACAGGTGGTGTCTGCCCCTTTTTTCATTGCAGATAAAGCATACTCGCAGCAGAAACAGTCGTTGAATAATATCTCATGAAAACCACGTTTCCTATACAAATAGTCCCTTTTGCTAACCTTGTAGCCGCGTTTTTCGGTTTCGTCAGCTATCCAGTTCCACATCTTACGATGTTCATTGAGTGCCTGTTCTCTTGTTAATCGCATTGCTATTCCTCCTTAAAAAATTTGTTTTGTGTGCATATATATAAAAAGCGACAGACTAAAAACTTTAATCTGTCGCGGGAAACATAAAAAAAAAAGAGGAAAAGCATACACTTTTCCTCAAAAATAATACTTCATATCTGTATGATTTTATTATACATCAAACATATAGTGATTGTCAAGCAAAACAGTACAAAAAAAGAAGGTCAAACGACCTTCTTTTCTTTTTAATTGTTACGCATTTGCAAGCTTCTTAACTTCCTCCACGGGGAGCTTGACAATTTTTGCAATCATGTCATACGGGAGCTTTTCTGCAAGTGCGCTTTTTATCATTTCAATTTTGTTTTCTTGTTTGCCTTGTTCAATGCCCTGCGCCACTCCCTTTTCGTAGCTTTGTGCATTGTTTTCCTGCATAAGGCGCTCCATGATGTCGCACATGTCAATCACTCCTTTCTCGTCTTCCTTGTAATATTTTACGCTTTTCTCTGCAATCTTATCCCTCATTTGGTTTGGCTCTTTACAATAGAAATCGTGCATCAGCATACCCAGAGGGGTGTCGTCTACATGGTTGCTGTTCACATATATTATATGCGAGCCGTCGTTCACCATTTCGCCGGTTTCCATCACAATGCGCTCGACAGTGTATTTCGGAAGATTTTTACCGAAATAATCATGCTCTGTTATAAAGATAACATAGCTGTCCATCATATCGTCATATTTATCACCGGCATTAAGCATACTCACATCTATGCTGCTGCTGTTCAGGCGAGCGCGTTTAATTGTTGCGCCTTCCTTCTTCCGCTGCACTTCGATGTTATATAGTTTGCCGGTAGAGTCTTTGGCGAATATGTCCAGTCGGACATTTCGGCTACCGATGTTGGACATGACCTTTTGTGCTGTTACCTTTGTAACACTAAGGTCGTCGATTTCCAGAATGACCTTTAACAAATGTTCCGTAAATTCGATATTGTTATCGAATACGGCAGTCATGAAGGTATCGTCCATCAGGGTGAACTCTTTGATTGCTTCGAGATATTTCTCATTTTTCATTTGTTTCTTTTACCTCCTTTATTATACCACAAATCTCCCGATTTTTCAAGAGATTTGTGGTATAATTTTTCCTTACGCTGCGAGCCTCAGCAAGTTATTTGTTTCCACGATGTATTTGTCGGGGTTTGCCATAACACGAGAATACTCGTCTGCGCCCTGAAATTCGTCAATAACGGTCTTTTCCTCGTCGGTCATGTCCCTATACTGCTTCTTGCCATACGAGGGCGGTAACCACCCTTTGTGGCGAGAACCGTAGATGTTTAACCGGTCAAGAAGCTCCAAGTCGGTAAATTCAATATGACATGTACCCTTTTTATACAGAGTAATGTTAAAGAATTTAAGGGGTATCTTCCGCGTCTGACCGTTGCGACTTGCAATTTCAAGACGTTCGTGTAAATCTGCGTTTGTGCAGGTGTCGCCGGTGGATAGATATGTAAGCGTTTTTTCAATGTCGCTCATAACCTTAAATACATTGTATGTTTCAAAGGCTTCACGGCTCCAACTGTAACTACTGAACGCACCGCAGATGGGAATAATGACCTTTTTGTTGATTTTATGCGCTTTATTCGTCGCCCATCCGTTGTAGTAATGGATATTTTTCTGCGTTTCAGGGTACCAAGAATGCTCGCCCGATAACTTGTCGAACAGTTTCATGATTGTTTCTTCAACGCCCATGTTCATCTTCTGCATGATTTCCTGATAGATTTTGTCAATGTTGTATACCGAAAAATCGTAATCTTCCAGTTCCTTGACTTTATCATCCAGTTCTTCTCGCAAATTTGAAGTCAACTTACCGGTAAATTTTTCGTTCTTGAATAAAGCAATCCAGTATTTATTGCGAACCGCTTTAACGTAATCATTCACCGTTGCATCATCCTTATATACCGTCAAAGACAGCATAGGTAAACTATATCTATTTGACTTGTCAAATGAATTGAGTATAAGCGGCTCCATTGCCTTGTACTCCTCTATCAGCTTTATACCCATTTCTACTTCCATCTCGTACTGCTTGACTATCTGCGCGATAAAGTCACCGCCGACAAGAGCTTTACATTCATAGTCTACTTCGGGGTATTCCTTGCCCTTAAGACCTTCAAAAATAAAGCTCACGTGTTCTTTAACCGGTGTTGTTACCTTTACAAGAGCAATCTCAACGTCTGTCTTGCGTTCAGCGTCGGTGAACTCGTTTTGCAGGTATTCGATACTCGCGCCGTACTCGTTAAGCTTCTGCATGAGCAGTTGACGCGATTTTGTATACGTATTACGCAGTGTTTCAGCGTTAAGTATACATATAACCGTACCGCCTTCACGTACCAAGTCAAGCGCATGGAGTAAGTGCATATCTCCGTTGTTAAACGGTGGATTCATGGCAATTAGGTCGTACTGCTTTTTTGTCCGGTAACTCAGGAAGTCGTCATGCACGACACGATAGCCTTTGCCTCTGAGGATATGCTGAAGATTTGGGTTGATTTCAACGCAGTCAATCATATCCCTTATTTGTGACTCGTGCCAATAGTTTGTGCCGTAAATTTTCCTTACAACAGCATCGGCAATATCTCCTTTACCCGCGCTCGGCTCTAAGATATAATCTATATGTATGTCCAAGCCTTCAAGCATCTTGGTTATAAGGCTTTCGGGCGTAGGGTAAAACTGTTCTGATGTAGATGATAAATTCATTATATTTTCCTCCTTCTATGCTTCGCTGATTCAATTATTTTTTACCGCAATAACCGTTTTCCGTGTTTCATTATACAAAACCGCATTTTCTTACCTTGCTCCATACAATTAAGAATCGTGTCAAGTCTTTTGGGATATGCCATCTGTCGCCGCCACATAAGTTCCCCTTTTCGATTAGAGTCATGATATAACTTGTCAAATTCTTCTACCGTCATATCACGCCATTCCGGCTCAAGAAGTTCTATTCCCTTGCAGTACCGCGCCGAAAAATGATACTGTTTGATAAAATCCTCATAAAGATAAGGCTCTTTTGAGCATCCGCAGCAGATGTTCGCCGTAATCGTAATACGTAGCAAACCTGTTACCTATCTTTAAGTCCCAACTTCCCTCGCCTGCTTTATACGGTTTTGAGTTCTGTTTGAAACGGTTAGCCTTTTCGATGAACTTTTCTTCCGTATAAATCTCCGCGCGAAAATCATCTTTCTGCCTACCTTCGTTGTCGTTATTACAACCGCTGCGGTCAAAGTGAATAACTCTGCCGTCCGGCAGTCTGACGACCTTTGTTTCAAAAACTATTGAATAGCTCATGGTTATTTTCTCCTTTCCTTGTATTAAGAAAAGAGAAAGTAAATATACTCTCTCTTTCTCGTAAATTTT
The DNA here is from genome assembly GCA_947628385.1 of uncultured Clostridia bacterium. Classification (GTDB taxonomy): domain Bacteria; phylum Bacillota; class Clostridia; order Oscillospirales; family Ruminococcaceae; genus RGIG8773. Next base: position 46,293 of record CANQZS010000001.1, read on the forward strand.
TTTATTTCCATACGAAGATAATACCGCCGCTCGTTTCAATAAACGTAAACAGTTCATTTATAAAACTGGATGGCAGCCTGTCTTTATCCCATTTGACGAGTAAATCCAGTAAGGCTTTATTATCATTAGGGATAATGGCATCGCATACATTATTGTATAAACGCTGCCCTGTGTATTTGGCGATATAATCCTCACCTTTTTCGGGGTGTAATTTCACTAAGCGACAGTTATTATGTGCAGTCTTAAATGCTTTGATTATCAGTATATTCATATGGTTATAGAGCTTATCAGCTTCTCTAAGACCTAAGATGCCGCTCTGCGAAAGACAATACTCTCTCTGTTTTTCTAACAGATATTGATATGTTTCCATTTTTTCTCCTTTCTGTTTACGATAAATAGTATAAAGGGAGCTTTTGCCCCCTATATATACTATTTCTTCTTCCTTACCACGAGGCAACGCCGGGTACGTCATATTCTGACCATCTGAAAGACAGTATCTTTGCCACTGCTTCTTCGAGGTCGATTATACGCTGATAAGACACGTTCATGCGCTTCGCCACTGCCGTACAACCTGCTATTGCGAGGTAAATATCATCCATATTACACGGATATACTCCCCCGTTCGTGAACTGCTCTATATCCTCGTATGCTTCGGCAGCGTATACCTTGGATATGCCCGCCTTCTTGCAGATAAGCATAAGAGCGTTCAGCGGATTTGCAATCTCGCAATCTGCCATCGCCGCAATCGTTTTCTTAACGTCGGCGAACTTGGCAAATATGGTTTTGATTTCATCGTTGTACTTTTCCATTCTGTTACCGCCGCCCTTGTGTTCAACCTTTATTCCGTTATTGACACGGAAATATGCACCGTTAGGGAGCTTAAACATAGGTATCGCTGTAGCGGAACATACGCCTATATCGGATGATATAAATCTGACAGCGGGCATAAATGAATGTGAATACAGCGACTTGCTGTGTGTTTTTACGGCATCATCGTACTTGTCAAGAAGTTCATTCTGGGCATCGGGAAGCTCCCACAACACAGAAGTAACAGAATAGCTGTTATATCCTTCTTTGAAGTCTATTTCGCCGAATTTCGCAGTAAGTTCTTTGCTTGTCATATCAAGCAGTTCGCTTATCGGCATAACGGTATATGCGCTGTCACTGAGACAGGCGTTTATCTTGCCGTCACGATACAGCATAAGGGACTTACCGCGTGCAACATACAGACACAGGTTCAAAATTGAAGCCAGATGATATGCCGATACTCTGCTAAGAGCAGAACCGCTTATCTTTGCCGTTTCAAGCAGACTGTTTATTGCCGTATCACGCAGACAATATGTGCCGTGATTATCCGATATATACAGCCGCGTATTATCGCCGGTATCAAGAATCGTTCCGGCATCTATACCGTATCTCATACCGATAATGTCCGCTTCAATCGGCTCAAATGCCCCTACACTCAATGTTTTGGACTCGATATTACGCTTCCATTCACTGTTATCTTCCATATCACGCACTTCTTCCGTAAGCGCGTCATAGTCGGTGAACATCCGCTCATATCCGTCGTTACCTCTTGCTACGTTTGTCATTTTTAATTCCTCCTTAAAAAATATTGATAGTTGTTTGTATATATAAAAACGGCAACAGAATATTTATGATCTGTTGCCGTGATTAACTTGAAAAATAAAAAAAAGAGGAAAAGTGTACACTTTTCCTCTTAAAATAAACTTCATACCTTTATATTCTAATTATACCACAAACAAGGAATTTGTCAAGCTAAAATAACAAAAGAAAAAAGAACTGTCCTCACCCCATACAGTTCTTTTCCCTTGATGAAAATACATGGAAGGAGATAATAGTCTGGCTGACAATTTATCTTCCTTGCGATGATGGTAATATAATTATACAACAAATGCCCTTCCCTTACAATATGGTAATTGTGAACTTTCTGTGAACAAACAAAAAAAAGAGGAAAAGCAAAAGCTTTCCCTCTAAGGTTCTTACAGATGAAGAACACGCTCCTTTATTTCCTGCGTTCTGCCCTGATTCCATTTGTTGACACCAAGATAACCGCATGTACGACGTACAATATACAGTCTGTCTTGGTCTGTGCAGCCGCAGTTTGGGCATTTCCAGATAAGTTTACCGTTCTCGTCTTCTACGCATTCAATCTCGCCGTCATAGCCGCATTCCTCACAAAAATCGCTTTTTGTGTTGAGTTCAGCATACATGATATGGTCGTACATAAACTGCACGATACTCTTGACAGCAGCAAGGTTGTTCTGCAAGTTCGGAACCTCAACATAGCTGATACAGCCGCCCAAGGACTTTTCCTGAAATTTAGCTTCCTGCGCCAGTTTATCAAAGGCGTTTATATCCTCCGTAACATGGATATGATACGAGTTCGTTATATACGCCTTATCGGTAACACCCTTGATTATACCGAAACGCTTCTGGAGAGCTTTCGCGAAGGTATATGTCGTTGTTTCCAACGGTGTTCCGTAGAGTGAATAGCCGATATTTTCAGCGGCTTTCCACTTGTCGCAGGCATCGTTAAGACGCTGCATAATTTCAAGTCCCAGTTTTTCTCCTTCCGGTTCTGTGAGCTTCTTGTGAGTGAGTTCGTATACACATTCCCACAAACCCGCATAACCTAACGAGATGGACGAATAGCCGCCGTAAAGCAGCTTATCAATCGTTTCGCCCGGCTTTAATCTTGCAAGTGCGCCGTGCTGCCACAGAATGGGGGCAATGTCGGATTTCGTACCAAGCAGACGCTCATGACGACAACGAAGTGCCTTATGGCAAAGCTCCAAACGTTCGTCGAGTATCTGCCAGAACGTATTTATATCACCGCCCGGCTCAATAGCACTGCATGCCACATCAACAAGATTGAGTGTGACAACGCCTTGATTAAAGCGTCCATAGAATTTGTAGTTGCCGTTTTCATCCTTCCACGGAGCGAGGAAGCTTCTGCAGCCCATAGCAGGATAACAATTTCCCTCTTTGAGCTTTTTCATCATCTGTTCGGAGATATAGTCGGGGACCATTCTCTTAGCCGTACACTTAATGGCAAGCTCCGTTAAATACCAGTACGGCGAATCCTCACGGATATTGTCTTCTTCGGTTACGTAAATGAGTTTCGGGAACGCCGGGGTTATGTAAACACCCTTGTCGTTCTTGACACCGATATAACGCTGTTTTAGTGTTTCTTCAATAATCAGTGCCAAATCAGCACGTTCCTGTTCGTTCTCCGCCTCGTTAAGATACATAAATACCGTTACGAACGGAGCCTGTCCGTTGGTTGTCATAAGGGTTATAATCTGATACTGGATAGTCTGAATGCCTTTTGTAACCTCGTCACGAACACGGCTTTCGACTATTGCCTCGATACGCTCCTGAGAAACGCCCATGCCTTCCAGTTCTTTTATAACCTTTGCGCGTATACGCTTACGCGACACGTCTACGAATGGCGCAAGATGCGCCAAACTTATGCTTTGTCCACCAAATTGACTGCTCGCGACTTGAGCGACTATTTGTGTTGTAATGGTACACGCCGTTGAAAAGCTGTGCGGACTCTCAATCAGTGTATCGCTTATGACCGTGCCGTTCTGCAGCATGTCTTTTAAGTTGACAAGCTGACAATTCGTGATATGCTGTGCGAAGTAGTCCTTGTCGTGGAATTTTATAATTCCTTCCTTATCGGCTTTCACGACATCTTCGGGGAGAAGAATACGGTCGGCTAAATCCTTGCTGACCTCTCCTGCCATATAATCGCGCTGTGTGCTTGCGATAACAGGGTTTTTATTGGAGTTTTCCTCTTTAACCTCCTCGTTTGTCGTGTCGATAAGCGACAATATCCTGTCATCCGTTGTGTTAGCCTTACGTGCCAGATACCTCTTGTATCTGTACTTAATGTACGCTCTTGCGGTTTCGGATGCACCCATAGCGATAAGCTGTCTTTCAACCATATCCTGTATTTCCTCGACCGATACCGCACGATTAAGACGCTCACACTTGAACGTGATATAATCGGCTGCCTCGCGTATCTGACTGTCCGTAAGCTCCTGACGCGGCAAAGCGTTGTTTGCCTTTGAAATTGCCGCAACAATCTTTTCCGTGTTGAAACTCATTTCTGTACCGTTTCTCTTAATAACATTCATAGTTATTTAACCTCCTTAAAATTTAATTTGACTGTATATACTCGTTTAATTCCTGCTGAAGCTTCCTTGCGCAGTTACGGCATAATGAAAATGCTGCCTGTTTATATGACTTGACAAACATCTTACCGTATTTTGCAAAATCGCCACAGCGGTCGCAGAGCATATATGAGTCTTCCTTTTCATGTTTCCAGTCCCAATAATCATCCATAATTTTGCCTCCTTAAATCTTTATATGACTGTAAATACTCACCTAACTCCTGCCGGAGCCATCTCGCACAAGCGTGGCATAATACAAATTTTGAGTATCTATGCCGTCGAATAAACATATATTCCGGTTTATTGAACGCTCCACATCTGCTACAGTGAAGAACCGAATCTTCCTTTTTGTCCTGCTGTAATGTTACATCGTCCATGACTTGCCTCCTTTTAGTTTTTATCGACTTTGTTGATGTATACGATAATAGCCTTTGTCCACGGGAGATTATCAAAGTACGTCCTGCATTTATCCTCATCATCCGGCAAAGCATCGTATTCTTCCTTACTCAAACATTTTTCGAGTACGTCGAATACATCTTCGTCGCTTTTGAGCAGCATTTCGTTACCCCATTTTCTTTTGGCTAATATGTACTCATCAACTTCTGCATATCCCCATTCGCCCATGTAATATGTGTAGCCGTCTTCTACGATTTCAGCTTCTACCATAGGAACAATCGGCAGACCGGGGTTTTCTTTTATAAGCTGTAAAAGCTTTGACACTTTCTCATCCATGCTTATACCTCCTTGTTCTACGCCGCTTTCTTTACAGAATCGAGCAGCTCTCCGTTCTCAATTTCTGCATTGTCAAGCAGTTCATTTTGTCTTGTTTTTGCTTCGGTACGCGAAATTATACCGGTACTTAACGAAAGATATACGTCCGCCAGTAATTGTGCAAGCAATACTTCGGCATGAGGTATGACTTCATACTCATAGTCCTGTTTATATCGCTGTGCATACGCTGCCGGACCTTCTTCCTCGAAGATGCCTTTATACATCATCGCGTACTTTTTTACCCTGTTTTTTACATCTTGGGTTAGCTTCATTTTAATCTCTCCTTTCCTCTAAATAGCTTGTTTTGACTGATACCAAGTAGAAAAAAAGACGGCTGACTATTTTATCAATAATCAACCGTCTTTTAACTTACAAAATAAAAAAGGAAAAGTGCGCACACTTTCCCTTTTGAATATATTCTACTTCATACCTTATATTCTTATTATACCACTTTCATCGTAAATGTCAAGTTTTTTGTATAAAAAAACTGACGCTTACGCATCAGTTTTTCTATGTGATAATAAAGGAATGAGAAAGACAAATGAACTTGCCTTATATCAGAACGGAAGGTCGTCCTCACTGCCGTCAAGGTCAATGAAGTCGCCGAGACCGTCAAAATCGCCGCCGAAATCGTCCGCAGTGTTCTGATTACCGGCGCCGTTAGGTGTTGTGTTAGGCGCGGGAGTTTGTGCGGTAGGCTGCGATGCTGCGTTTGAATTTGAATTTGAAGGAGTTGAGATAAGCTCCCAATCCGACGCATTGATGGTAATGCTTACGCCACTCTTGCCGTTTTTGGTAGTGTAATCGCGCTTATCGATTGTACCGACAATCACTATGCGCATCTTATCGGGGTCACCGTATTTTTCTTTCATATTACCGAAACGGTCGGCTCTGTCCTCCCAGAACTGTACTGTCGCCCAAATGGTATCATCGTCACCGTAAGATGTGCCAAACTTGGCATTGATTATCTTTGAGCGTCCGTTAATCGGCATTGAAGCTGTGAAAACCTTCTTTCCGCTTGATGTTCTTCTTTCCTCTATGCGGGTCAATAAACCCGAGATTGTAACGGCGTTAAAATCTGCGCCGTCCTTTGCTGCCTTTCCTGTGTGAATGTTCAGGAAAGTATAATACTTTCTATCAGCCATGATAAATTTCCTCCTTAAAAATTTGATTTGTATGTTATATGGGATTTAATCAGCGGTTGCTAAGTAAATCCCGACACAACAATGATTGCGATTTGTACCGCCATGTTGAAAACTCCTTTCCGTAAGTCATTTAAGCGGATGTCATATAAATTTACTCTAATTTGCTATCATTACATGTAGCAACAACTACGTAAATCCTGATACCGTCATGTTAATTACTCCCTTCTGTAGATTTTAATATATAACCGCGAAAGGTTCTTCTGTATTCTTCCGCGCCTCTATGAGCATAGTTGACATAATCGTTGCATACTGGACGAATATCAATATAATCTCCAATATGCTCTGGGTATGCGGTGACGGGAACAAGAAGATTGAAAATCCAAAGACAAGTATGAGTACATAGCCGATACGACTTTCACCGAAAATACTCACAAAGCCTTTAATGAACTTGTTTTCATCAATACCGTCTATCTCATCTTGTTTAAGGGTTAAAGAACCTTGTATAAGAATGAGAATAACCGCCCAGAAGTTTGCCATTAAGTAAACGCCGATGTATATAAAGTTCAGGTCATTTATAGGATAAATGAGGGACTTTATAAAGCAAAATATCGCCGATATTACCATAAGAGCGGTAAACATCGTAAATATCACGTTCGCTGCGGCGTTTAACATTGGGCGTTTTGAGTTTGTGTCAAATATCTTCATTGATATATACCTCCATTGAAAAAGTATCATACAGACAATGTTTCATAATTTGTCTGCTGATTTATAACATTCTCCCGCGCTTGATAATACAGTACGGAAAGCACCGTTGCATATTCCAACCAGATAAATGCAAGCTGAAAAACGCTTGACAGTCTTGTCGGATAAACAAAAGACGTTAGCAGCAGCATGCAGAAGGAAATGATATATCCTTTATATCCGCCGCCGAAGAAGGTTATAAACTTCATGGCGATGCTGTCTTCTTTCATGCCTGAAAGTTCTGTCTCATTTAAGTAAAGCCTGTACTGTACTGTTATAGGGAAAAGTGCGACGACATTGGCGAGTATGAGAACAACAATGCTCATCTTATCACCTACGCCGAAAAAGAAATTGCTCACACAGAATATTCCCGAAATTGCCATAAGAATAGCAAATACCGGTACAAGTACGTTTGCAACGGTGTTAATTGTAGAGTTGAATGAATTTGTCTTAAATAATTTCATTGTTAATTCCTCCTTAAAATCAGTTATTGTCATTTGCTATCTGGCAAATTGTTTTTGCTGTCATTACTATGTTTATAACAAGCATGTTTACTACAATTATGATACCTGTTACTTGAAAATAGGTTAGTGTAGGAACGCCGAATTTTGCCGGCATAAACTGATTCCATAACAACCAGACAAACAAACCTATTATGCAGCATACAACAAGCGCAATAAAAACTGTCAATACCGCTTTTTTTGCCGCCATTTTTACTTCACCATACATTTTAATCTCCTCCTAAAAAATTATTTATATTATCTTTGTATATATAAAAAAGACAATGGTTCGCGTCTTAATTACCACTGTCTTGTAACTTGAAATAAAAAAAAGAGGAAAAGTGTATACTTTCCCTCTTAAAAATAGAACTTCATATCTCTATGCTTTTATTATACCATACTTTAAGCGTTTGTCAAGCACTTTTTTTATCTTATTACCAAAGCCTCGGTAAGAGGTTCAGGGTTATTTAAGCTATCCCAAAGCATTATCTTATCCGTATCTGCGGATATATCATACTCTGTCGTTCCCGTTTCCAACGTAACCGTATCCGCACTTGCCTTAACGAGATTATGACTATCGTCATACTGCGCCTGTATAATCGTGGCTGACACGGTTTCAGGAACAGTTATTTTTACCTTACCCGCCACATACGTCATTGTGGCAGAAGGTATATTCGGTGTATTCAAGCCGGAAATCATGGACGAATCACCCTTTACAAACATATCTGCATCGGATATTTCGTTACCGTCAGCAGTCTTTTTACATTCGTTCTCGTACCTGTAGTCTATACGGTTTATAACGCCGTCATGAGCAAGCTCTACCTTCTCACGCAGCGTTTCTCCTGCTTCAGCGGCACTCGCAATAGCTTCAATCTCACTTTCGACCGCCGCCGTCATACTGTCAATATCCGTTGTACTCGTGATACCGCCGACCTTATCATCGGAATCGGCATTTTTCTTTACTTGCTGTAAGTAGTACGTATCAGCACGTCCGATACCGACAAATGCGTGTTTCTCGCCGTCCTTCTCACCGGCACGGAATGATAAATAGTCATAATCGACGTACCAGATTTCAGGATGTTCCAAGTCGAACGCGTCTTTGGCGGCTGTGAAATCGTTAATAAGGGTTCTGTCACCGTTAAGGTATGCCTCTACATCTTCTGACGTAACCTCCGTAGCCTCGTTGAGGTCAATATCCGTATTGCCCGTTTTCAGCTTAGTTAAGGTCTCATCTTTGCAAAGCAGGTCATAAATGGACTTTGCCTGTGTATTAAGCTGACTGCTGTACCATGTCTTAGCAGCATTTACATTCTCGCTCGGAATGGTTTCCGCCGCCGATACGGATATGGACATAGGCATAGCCGAAGCAAGCATTGTAAGTGATATAAGTCCGCTTATAATCTTTTTTCTTCTCATAAAATATCCTCCTGTAGTTGTATTTTTATCTAAAAAAAGAAGAAATGCCCCCGCTTCTTCTCTTTTTATTTGAAAATAAGCTCAAACTCTGCCCCATACGGGTTGTTTGAGTTGTCTTTAAGTTTGACCTGTGCTTCAAAGGTCTTGCCGCTTTTGCTTACAAGGTTTTTCATCTTTACCGCTTTCCCGTCAAGCAGCTTCTTCACTGTTGCTGCGGTAAAATTTGTCTTTGAGAACAGTGTCAGTTTGCTTTTCTTCCATATAGCAAACTTACACTCTTTCTCTTTCCAATTACTGCAGTAGAAATTCGTTTTGGACTCTATCACGTCCCCGCCGCATCTCGGACACTTACCTACAATGTTCTTGTTGCCCTTCCTCGGTATAACATCGGTATTAACCATAGGATAACTGTCCTTATTGCGTATAACGGCTTTAATTGCGTCTAAAACGCTTTCTGTCAGTTGTGAATATGTTTTTTTGCCCTCGCGTATTTCCTCCTGATATTCCCACCATTCAGCCGTTAAATCGGCTTTTTTGAACTCGTCGGGCAATATCCTGTATAACTCACGTCCTAATGGCGTTGATATGAGTGTTTTACCCTGTTCTGCTAAGAACCCGCGTTTGACAAGGTTCTCAATTATCCCGCTTCGGGTTGCTGATGTGCCGATAGAACCCTTTTCGCCCTCTTTGCCCTCGTCTTTGGACAGTAACAGCTTCTTTATCCGTTCGTCTGTTACATACTTGGATATACACGTCATGTCCTCGTTTAAGGACGCTTTTGTGTACCGTGACGGCGGTCTTGTTTCCTTTTCTGTCGCCGTAAAATCCGATACTTTGCCCGAATACGTGCCGCTCTGTATATTGCTTAATACCGACGCAGTATCTTTTTTTGCGTCCTTGAATATGCTTCTGTAGCCGGGCGATTGTATAACGGTCGATACCGCTTCAATAGCAGCACCGTTCCCAAGCTCTGCTTTGAGCTTTGTCTGTTCCTTCACAGCGGGAGGAAAGAACTGCGCAAGATAATACTTACAGATTGCGAGATATACGTTTCTTTCCTGTTCCGTGAACGATGATATATCCACTATCTCATCAGTGGGTATAATGGCGAAATGTGCCGATATTTTACTGCTGTCAAAGCATTTTGACTTAATGGACGTGTCCAAGCCTTTCGGGGAGAATTTAATGTTTTGAATGACTGATTTTATAACCCCCGGAGCTTCTTTATAATGTTCCTCGGACAGATACTGACAATCGCTGCGGTTATACGTAATCGCCTTGTATTTTTCACGTAATGACTGTGTTATATCAAGAACCTGCTGCGGTGAATACCCGAAATGTCCGCTGCAGTATGTCTGTAACTTTACCAGATTAAACGGCAGCGGCGGCGGTTCTCGTACAGTCTTTTTGGTAATAACGATATTGTTAAGTGTTTGCCCTTCAAGGCTCTTGCAGATACGTTCTGCGTCAGGCTTTGAGACGATATGCCCGTCTACTAAGGATGTATCGTCTTTATTTGGAACATACCGTGCAAGAACGCTTTTTCCGTCTATACCCACATTACAGGTAATGTCGTAATATGTCTGCTTAATATGCCCCTCAATCTGCATATCACGGTTCACGACCAAACCCAACGTAGGCGTTTGTACTCTGCCGACCGTCAATAGCACATGGTTCTTGCAGCTAAACAGTTCCGTCAGATTTATACCGACCATGAAATCCGCAACACTGCGGGCATAAGCAGACCAGCCGTAATTTTCATGCTGTTTATTGTCTGTCATGTTGTTTAACGCTTTTTTCATAGCTGCAAGAGTAGTATTTGCAGTATCAAGACGCATTACCTTGCCCTTGTATTTATGCCAACGCAGGACTTCATCGACTAAAAGCTGTCCCTCGTCATCGGGGTCGCCTGCGTGTATTACCGTATCTGCTTGCTTTAATAGCTTACCTATCTGATGAACGCGTTGCGCCTTGCTAATATTGCCGCCGCCTGTATCTGTAGATATTTTTGTTTCCCAATCGGGGAAATATATCGGCAGATTTTTAATATCCCATTGCTTATATTCCTCGTCATAATCTGCCGGTTCTTTCAAAGTAAGGACATGACCGAAAAGCCACGTAATAACATAGTCGCCCTTGTAAATGCAAGCGTCTTTTGTCTGTGTACTGCCCGGCAAAGCGTCGGCTATGGCTCTGGCTAATACCGGCTTTTCTGCTATAACAAGTATCATGTGCGGCTTTTCCTCCTTCCTCTTCCCCTTTAGTTTTATTGCTAATTATGTGGACTGTTATTATATTATACATAACTTCTTGCTCGTTCGTCAAGCGAAAATTCGGATTGTCCCTACCCTACTGTATTTTTAATTTCCTTTGTTTATGTTCTTCCGAGCTGTCCGGTGGACTGTTATATATATACATAAGAATACAGACCTGATGGACTGTTATACATATATAACTTCTTGCATTGAGACAAGCTTAAACTCGGGTTGTCCCACCCCTACATATAAAGCTCATACGCTTTTTAGAACGACCTATCAGAGAAGAAAAAGCAAAAAGGATAAACAAAACTTCTCTTTACGGAATAGATAATAGGTCGCTCAAAAAAGCATATAATATTCAGTGTATAAAGAACAGGGTAAGCGACGGGATTTGAACCCGTATTTCCGATAATCGGTGTTCTACCGTTGAACTACGCTTACACGCAGCAAGGTATAACGTTATACCTTGCCACGGGGAGAAATTAAAACTATGACACACCGCCTTTCGGCAGTGGTTGAGGCAATAGGATTTGAACCTATATCATTTGAGAAGATACTCTCTATGTATTACCTGTTATACGATGCCTCAATAATTTTTTTAGAACGACGACACAGATTGTTACATCGTCCAGGCAGTCAGGCAGTGGACTGTCTTTCGACTTCTTGCTGTTACACAAGCATGAACTCGGGTTGTCCCATCCCTATATATAAAGCTCATACGCTTTTTAGAAGGACTTGATTGCTGAAAGGAGAGCGGTATGAGGGGAAATTCTGCAAAAAACCTCATACCATATATATACAAACAAGTCCCTCAAAAAAACCTACAAACCTTTTTCCCCTTCTATATATAAAGGTGAGAAAATTTTCATGTTTTTTTGATGAAAAACTGTATAAACTTTAATTCATTTTGCCCCGCCGATTATGTATAAAACGCACAAAAAGGCAGTTTTGCCATGAGGCAAGCATAATTACTTGTCTCATGGCATTTTTTATTAAACTGCTTTTGGTTGGTATTTCCATAAATATTTCGTAACAGTGTTATCGGCATTCCGCTGTATAACAACGTCGTTGTTTTGCGGATACAGACGATTAACACTGCCGCAGGTAATAACACAAATAACGTGATTTACTTTATCAATATTGATAACGGCATATATACCGGTTTTGTAATCACGCATGGTTACATTCCCCTCTAAGCTCGGAAAAATCGAAGCCATAGAGATGTTGCGTAAGAAATCTTCTATGAAAACATTAAAGATAATCGTGTTCTTGTTGTTTCTGTAAATCGCCCGATGTGCTGCATGAACAGTCCAGAATAACGTATACTCTTTACCGTTAATTGTAATCGGCTTGTCGCGAAGCGACGTACAACATGCAGCGGTATTAAGCGATTCTAAGCTGTTCTGCATTGCTTTTCTCTCCTTCCTTGGTAATTTTCCCCTTACTTTGAGGCATATTTTCTCCGAACGCAGACCTGATACGCTTTTTGAGATATGTTACTCTCATTTCAACATTGCTGTTCTCAATAGCCATATCAAGTGCCGGTTTTTGCCCCAAAATAGCCAAATTTTCAGAAGCGCGTGTTATTGCTGTATAAACTAAGGGATTGTTGAGCAACGCCTCGTGTGACTTTGAGCAGACAAAGATAACAGTCTGGTACTCACTGCCTTGTGACTTGTGTACCGTCATTGCATACGCAAGCATGACATTTTTCATATCATCCTTCGTGTACGTCAGCACGTTCCCATCATTGTTAAACTCTACCTGACAAACCGTAGTGAAGTTTTGCTCATCTTTGGTATCAAAGGCGTATACTATATCTTTTATGTACCCCACATCACCGTTCATAGCATGTGCCGTATTCTTCGTTTGCATAATACGGTCACCCTTCCGAAATTCGACATCGCGGACTTTTAAGGATAATGTTCCTTCCTGCTTGGGGTTGAAATAGTTCTGAAGCTGCTTATTAAACGCGTTTACGCTGACAGGTGTCTTTTCACGAAACGGTGTTAATAGCGCAACATTGTCCATACCGTACTTGTGTACGCAAGAGATGTAAAATTTACACGCGCTTACAAGTAAGTTACGGTCGTCATTAACCTCGTTGAAGAAGAAACCTTTGGAGTTAAAATCAAGGTTTGTATCGCCTTTGAGTATTGCGAGCGAGTTCTTTACAATCGGACTCGTCTCTTTCTGTCTGAATACTACCTTTAGGCGTACAACGGGTATTGATTGCGACTTTATTATATCCGCGAACACATTACCGCTGCCTACGGACGGAAGCTGATGTGCGTCACCGATAAATACAATCTTCGTATGGCTCTGTACCGCTTTTAATAACAAATTCATGATATACTGGTCTACCATCGACGTTTCATCGACAACTATCAAATCCGCGTCAAGCTCTTTTACGGTCGTATAACCGCCTCCGGCTTCATTCGGGAAATATCCAAGCTGTGAATGGATAGTTGCCGCCGGATGCCCCGTTGACTCTGCCAGTCGTCTCGATGCACGTCCTGTGGGTGCCATCAGAATTATTTTCGGCTCGCCTTTATATAGTTTTTTATATACTGAAACCAACGTTTTTGTTATTGTGGTTTTGCCCGTACCCGGACCGCCTGTAATAACCGTGGCGTTATTCATCAGTGCTTCCTTGATAGCTTCTTTCTGGATTTCTGCCAGTTTGAAATTGTTACTTTTGCTGTACTCCTTTAGCTCGCGGTTAATTTCCGCCTCGGAAAATATCCTCTGTGTGCCTGTCGATATTCTGTAAAGGTTCTCGGCAATAGCCTGTTCTGCCTTGTATGATTCGATACGATATATAAGCTCTTTTTCCGTGTTGTTATATACATATTTCTGTGAATATAACTTACCTTCCAACACCATAGCCTGAATCTCTTTCTTGCAGACAGCTTCAGGTACGGTATTTTTTGCGTAATCATGGTTAAGAAGCCTATACACCTTATCTACCAAGGTAGCCTTTGCCATACACGTACTGCCGCGAGCTTCAGCGTTTTCGATGGTGTAGTATATTGCACCGCGAATACGCATTGAATCCTGTGGATTCCCGTTAAACTGCTTGCCTATAAGCTCTACAGTCTTAAATCCCAAGCCTTTTATAACAATCAGGTTATACGGCTTGTTTTGGATAATATCAACGGCATCCTTACCGAAACGCTTACAAATCATCTCGGCTTTTGACATCGGCATATCCATAACCCCCGCGAAGATTGACATTACATCACGTACTGCCTTTGTTTCGGCGACGCTTTGAGTTAAACGCTCTAACCTTTTCGCGCCAAAACCCTTTATTTCAAGCAGTTTGTCAGGCTCTTTTTCGAGAATATCCCAAGTTTCTTCTCTGAAATTCTTGTATATTCTCTTGCCCCATACCTTACCGATACCGCATTTAAGCGATGTAAGATATGCGACAACGCCTTTCTCATCCGAGGGTTTAACGGCTTCATACCGCTGCGACTTGAACTGATGTCCATACCGTTCGTTAAAGTCCCATGTACCGTAGCACATAATCTTTAAGTCGCGTGTAGCGGATACTGTACCTGCCACCGTAACGGTTTTGCCGGTATCAAGCTGAAATTTGCATACCGTATACCCTTCGCCGTTGTCATATATCGTATATGTGTTCTTGCCGGTTATCGTTTCAAGCATTATCCTCACCACCCTCTGTGGGAGATGTGGTTTCTATGCCGTTGACGAACTCGCGAACCATTGTGTCAAGATTTTCCTCGACAATAATCGGCATATTAAGCTCAACAGCGCGGGTTATTTCTCCTTTCATGCCGTTCGAGAGATATTCGCCAAAGACATATATAGCGTCACTCATATTGAGCAGCTTAAGTCCGAACTCAATGGCAAGCTCGCGTTCTTCCTCAATATTATCATCGAGGAACATGGGGAGATATGCATGTGCCGCCCAAACTTTAACACCATACTTGCCGAAACAACCGTTAAGGGCGTTACACTTGTCTCTTGCCGTCAGCATATTAACCGTCTCTCTTGCTTTATGCGCCGCATGGAGCGGTGAACAGATATACATTCTGTTCGTTGCAACCTCACCGCTTTTTACCTTTTTTGAAAATTCAGCGATTGTCATAATATTTGTGTTCATGTTTTTTATTACCTCCTTCAAAAAATTTGTCATGAACCCCGAAGAAAACTCCCCGAGGTTCGTGAATGTAATTTAGGCTGTTTCCTTCGCCTTGACGTTCTTGATTTTGATTGAAAATACCCTTGACGATTCCTGTATCTTCGTTACCGCAGCGTTATACGCATCGGGAAAAGCGAGCCTTAACAGGTCTTTGTCTACCTTTTCCGATGAACGCGGTGCATAAGATACTTCAAAGAACGTTTTCTCGTCTTTGGGAAAAATACCTTTCGTAGCCTTACCGAGCTGTTCGATAAGCTCTATGCTTATCTGTCTCTGGCGCTCTTTGATGTTGCTTGCCTTCTTTTCGAGCATCTTCCGTTCCTCGTCAAGCGCAAGGTAATCGTCAATCGCGCCTTTGCTGTCGGGTTCGATGTCGATAGGCTTCATGTCCTTGTCGGCGTAACCTGACTTTTTACGGATAAGTTCTATATCCTTTTCAGGCTCGCCGGATAAGTCCGGTTCTCTCCGTGCCAATATATGATTGTGCCAGAACACTTCCTCCGCTTCAAGCTGTTCATCCTCAGCGTCGAAATCACGCAAGATGTATGAGCAGACGAAATCATTGGGTGTATTACCGTAGATACAGCCGATATACGTACCCTGAATCTTCGGGTCGTCAAGGACTGACATATACTGTCTGCACTGAGGGACATACTGAGGCGGGACTTTGTTTTCCGCCCACGCGTCCTTGTTGAAGAACGTAGTCGTTTTAGCCTCAAACACAAAGATGCGTCCGTCCAACATTCTTACGATTGCGTCAATGTTCGCCGTGATATACGGCATACCCTTCTTCGCGAACATACGCGTTTCGGGAATGACTTTCGCTCCGGTTCTGCGGCAAAACTCGCTTATGACAAGCGGCTCAACCTTATGACCGTAGTCAAAGATAAACTGTTTACCGGTGTCAGTATCGGGTATTTTGAACTCTGTACCAATTTTGTCATGGTAAAGCTCCTGTTCTGTCCTGTAGGGACTGATACCCAATGCTACCGCTGCGTCTGAACCGCCGATACCGATACGACGTACTGCCTCCCATTCATCGGTGCGTAAAAATGCCGTATCGACAAGAACAATGGTATTGTCCCATTCCTCACGCGGTTCGTATTTCATGTTTGACGCGATAGCCTTAACCTGCGCTGCGAGAGTTTCACTGTCATACGAGTCAAGCAACGGCTCACCTGTTTCAGTTTCACAGTCAAATATGAGCTTCGCCCCTGCCGCAAACTGTTCGCCGGGCATACCTGACTTCTCCAGTGCCTCATCAAGCTTTTTCATGCGTGCATGTATCTGCTGAAGAAGCTGCGTAAGTTCTGCTTTCTTTGACGGTGTAACGTAATCGGGTGCTGTCATAGGCAAATTACATTCAAAATATGCCATAATAAAACCTCCTTAAAAAATTGATATAATTTATTTATATAGAGAGAATATAAAAAGCAACAGATTACTTGTTCAGAATCCGTTGCTTTTAACTTAAAATAAAAAAAGGGAAAAGTACGTAGACTTTCCCCTTTAGAATTTTAGCTTCATATCTCTATAGACTAATTATACATCACAATATAGGTGTTTGTCAAGAGGTTTTTGTGCTTCTTTAGGTCGTGGGTGGTTTGTGGTTACGCGGTTTTATAATATCATCAACAGCGGCTTTTATATTCTCTTTCATAAAGTTTTCAAACGTTTCTATCGACCCAAATATATCCTCATCATCTTCCATAGCCTTTTTTTCTTTATGGGCTTTGATAATGTCCATTACGTGGGGTTGTTGTTCTTTTACCCATTTATTATATGCTTCGGGGTTTTCCTCATCCGGTAACAAATCCGTGTCACCTGCCAACTCCTGCATTGTTTCATCCGATGTGTGCTGAATGAATGTTATAATTTCATTGTCTACAATTATCTCGTCGTCAATATGTAAAATAAAGTTTGCTGCCAAATTACCGTCCAATAAGAAATTAACCACTATAACCGGTCCAAATTCGGACACAGGTATATATACCAAGTCGCTATTATCGCAGAAAATACATATATTGTTTATGTATATAAACGGTTGTATTTCTGTATCATCATCACCTTCACAGAACATATTATTATAACGAACGTCTCCCAGTTGTTGTGGCATGTCTTTATATAACATTTCAAAAGTATATATCTTCATGACTTTTCCCTCCTCTACCCCGTATTGTATCATATCTTTTCGTATTTGTCCACACAAAAAAAGAACGCCCACGGATATGGGGCGTTCTCATTCAATTATTTCGTGATGCACTCAAACGGACTGATGTAGAAATATCCGGGTTTATAGTCCGCGTATGATACTTTTCTTTTCTGGAAATATATCTTGCAGTTTGAGTCATCTCTCGCTGTCAGCCAGAGATACTTAACATGTTCTGCAAATTGCGGGTCTAAATACCTGTATTCCTGCCCTTCCTTAACCTTAATATTCCTCCGCACTACCTTGTCGGGCGATATTTCGACAAACGCACCGTAATCACCGATTACAATTCTGTCTATTCCCTCGCCTATCAAGGTTCCGGCGTGAGTATATACTTTGGTTTCTGCGCCGTTTATGGCATTATTGAAGCACTCCGGCAAAGTATTTCTGTACTTTTCGTGATATTCCATAGCTATCAGCGGAGGTATGGCACGATAGCCATACGCATCCGCCAATTCAGCTTGGAATTGTAACATCTCTTTGCCGATATTTTCTGAATTATCCATTGGTAGTTTCCTTCTTCTCGCACAATTCGTGCGTACCGTTCATCAGTGCCTTTTCCTCATCCGACATAGCATATCCGAACCTTGTAAGCATATCATATATGCTGTTGAGCTTATTTGTATGATACGGACAGTTTTTGAAATAACTCCACGTGTCATTGTCGCCAAGCTGTGCGTATATCAAAGCAAACAATACGCGCTCGGGGTCAACGGCAAACTTCGGGAGTATATCATCCCATGTCAGCTTTGTCTTTCTTTCGCTCGGGATATTCAACACCTCGCAAATAAGTTCTGCATTGAGATATGTCATATCGTTCGCCAGTAAGATACGCGCGGCATACTCTTTTATGAGCAACGCCTTACCCTTCAGGGACGCGTCACGGACAAAGTTCTTGCGGAGCGTAAACATACGCTTAACGATTTCCGTCCTGCGCCTTTTAAGTTCCGCCTCCGCCGCTGCTCTTTCCGCTCTTTCCTCACTGCTCTCACCGGTTGAAGCCGTTGCAGCCGTGTTTGATGAACTTGCAGAGCTTTCACTTTCGGTATACTCACGATAGAGTTTAACACATTTCTTGTTAGACTCCATCATCTTGAAGTAATACTTACAGTTTCCCGTGCATTTGTCTTTTACCATTTGTGCATCATTCGCCCAACCGATGTATTTGAAGTCATCTTCATTAGCATCGTCCGGCAAAGGACTTGTAAGCTCATTTACCGTTTCTATCATGTCTGCAACCTGTTTTTCTTCCCTATCTTCTTCCAGTGCCTTGTAATAGGCATTGTGGAAGTTATCCGTTCCAAGCTGTTTCAGAACCTCGTTACGGCGTTCAGGGTTGTTTATATCGAATAGCTTTTCGTAGTCCTGCAAGGTGATGTCACGACCTTCCGTAGCTTTGAACGCGTCAGAATCAAGCTGCAAGAGCTTAGTTCTGCGGCGTATGGTAGACTGTGAAAAGCCTGTCATTTTCGATACGCTCTCAACGTCTTCGCCGAGGTCAAGCATCATCTGAAATCCCTGTGCCTGTTCGTAAACGGTCAGGTCGGAACGGTTTACGTTCTCGACGAGCATAGCCGCAATCTGCGCCTTTTCGTCCAAATCCGCGATTACGCAGGGTACTTCTGTAAGTCCTGCCTCTTTCGCCGCCGCAAGTCTGCGATGTCCGATTATGACGGTGTATGTATCATCGTCTTTCGGAACGACCGTCAAATTCTGGAAAATTCCGTTTTCTCTGATACTGTCCGTAAGCTCGGAAATGTCGCCGAGATTACGGCGCGGATTCTGCGGATGCGGGAAAATCTTGTCAACGGGAATGTTGTGTATTTCTATTCTTGTATTCTGTGTCATGGTTATATTTCTCCTTTCAAAAATTACGCTGTGTATTTGTCTATATACTCTTGAACCGTGTATCTGTCGCCGGGCATGAAGTTGACATCCTTGTCAGAGTCAATATCAAGATTTCCGTCAGCGGGTAAGTCAATCGGTGTTGTTGTTAAGATTGTGCCGAGATGGTTTACCATGATGCTTTCCGCTATCTGTACCGGCTCACCGCACGTATAATCATCGCCGCGTATCTCATAAAGATATACACCATCAGGAATAGTATCTTTATCAATGCGCAGAGATGTGAACAGTACGAGCTTTTCAAGCACGGTTATGAGTGAATACGTTTCTGACATAGCATTTACTTTCATTTTCAGTTCTCCTTTCATCAATCAAGCGACCATATAACGCCGGTGTCGTGAAATTCCCAGTCGTTTGCCTCGCAAAATTCCGAAAATACTTCATCGGAAATATTATACAGAAAATCATAACCATACCTTTCCCAGTATTTGTTAAGATTTTCAAGAAAATCGCGTAAAACGTTTTGGAATTTCTGTAAAAGCTCTTCATACTTTTTCTTATCCGAAGGACTAAGCTGCAGAAAATAGTCTTCCAAGCTGATTTGACGCGCTAAACTATAGCAATACCGGCGATTTTGAGGAAGGTTAATATTTGTGTCATATTCATTGAAGCATGACTTAATAAGTCCCCATTCCTCATCGGTTATGTCTTCGCATATCGGCTTATACATGTCTTTGCCTATACAAGGGACCATACATCTTATTTTACTTAAATCCTTGATATTTAAGTTGCCGTAAGTATTAAAACCGCTTCCTTGCCCGTAAGACAAATCAAATTGATAATGAAGCTCACTGTTTGGAAACATAATTTCGTAAAATTCGTCCAACGTGTATTGAAAATCTATTTTCCGTATATCCGTTTCCAAGAAGTCTCTTTTTGCCTTTTCTTTGGCAGCATATGATAATTCTTCAAACTTATATACGTTTATATGTGCAACTCTCATTGTTTTTCTCCTTTCAATTATAGTCTACTCTGATACATTCGATGATGATTTCCGTATACAGGTCACTAAAATCATGACCGTCTTCATATACGATGTTGTAGTAAACCTGTCCGTATTCATCAGGTGCATACTTTATTTCATCACCGACTTCGAGATAGTTGTTTATCTCTTTTTCCTTGCGGATAATCTCTTGTGCCTTTGTAAAGGCTTTTGCATAGGTGGAACATACACCTACCATCTCAACCGCTTTAGTGTCAAGCTGTAACTCTCTCGAATTGACCTTGTAGACAACGTATGCCTTTTCCATAATTTTTAACTCCTTTCGTGTGTAAGTAAGAAGAAGTGATATAGTATCACTTCTTCTTTGCCTTTGTGTTCTTGAACAGCTTCAGGCTCGTATCAAGGAAGTTTGTTCTGAAGCCGCCGTCAAGCTCTACACAGCAGACATTATTGTCGCCGTAGTATTTCTTAACCGTGCCAAACTCTCCCTTGTGATTAGCCGCCGCAGCCGTTACCATTACTCTGTCGCCTTCAGTAAATCTTCTCATTTGTTCATCTTCTCCTTTACATACTTTGAATAGATATTTGTAAGCTCTTTTGCTGTTGTGTGTTCGCCTACGTTCATAGAACAGCCGTGATATATTCCCGTAATATCAGTGTTCAGCTTATGCCGTAAATATATCAGCAACTCGATAAAATCACCGAAATAGATTGAACCTGATTGTTTTACAACCGTTTGATTGCCTTCATGTGATATGTCTACGTAGCTATAATGTCCGGCATTAGGATAATGGATTTCGTGACCTTTGCTGTCTTTTATAAGAACAGGGTCGTCTACCCAATAGTTCGGTTCGTGTACGTCTTTAAGGTCGTCAATAGTAATCAAGCCTTCAAGCCACGCGATAATCGGGTCTATGCAGATTTCATTAGGACTATCTTTACGAGATGATTCCATATATTCCTTTACGAAATATTCAAACTCTTTCAAGGTCTCGTCAGAATAGCATTTTCTTAACTGTGCAAAATCGCGAGCCTGTGAAAGATATGGGAAATCTGTATTGAACCTGTTTATAAAAACAAACACGGGTTTGTCGGGTAATTGTAAACCGTCCGGTGAATATACCCCTTTTGCCTGAACCTCTATACCGAATCCGGCTTTTTTGAACATAAGAGCTATTTCAGCCATCTTAGCAGTAGCGGTATCGGTAAATACGACGTTAAAGCCGTGGTTTGACGCATATTTCAAATATTCTTCTGCGTCAAATGCACTGTCGCAAACGAGATTATTGTCTTTAACGTGTATATCCATGTTATCTCCCTCCTTTATATCTTAATGTCGAAATATTTTGCCCATGCGTTGATAAGCTGTCTCGTTACTTCCTCGATTTCTTCCGGTGTCAGCATGAAGTAGGTATGAATGTCATCCTCGCTTTCAGGGTGGTCTATTCTATCCTGCATTTCAACTTCCATAGGCGCGATATACATACCTGCGACTTCTTCCAACCCTTCATAGGTAACTTCATTTACGTCGTCGGGGTCTTCACCGTCTTTGAAACCGTATTCGAGAATATCTTCGGCAAGGGAACTGCCGTCCATGCAGTAGTAAAGTTTGTCATTTACATACACATCCCACTCGTCACACACCGGTCTTACTTCGATTTTTCTCATGATAAACCTCCTTCTTTAATCGTCGTCCTCAACGTTGAAGTATTTCACCCATGTTTCTATGAATGCGTCCTTTAACATGATTTCTTCCTGTATAGAAAGGTCGTAATCTTCAGCGAGTTCCTCCCGCATTTCCTCAATATACTGAGTTGCGGTATGCTTCACGCCATCATACGATATATCGAACGGAGATGTTTCCTCCGCTTGTTCAGTATTAAGCATGGCGTATTCTGAAAGATAATCATTGTCTATGCAGTAAAACAACTCACCGTCAATGTATACCTTGTGTTCATACTCGCCGGATTTAACTTCTATATCTCTCATAGCTTTTTCTCCTTTCCAAAGTGAAGGAGAGTGAAGAACTCCCTCTCCTTTATATATCTTCTTTATGCTTTCTTTTTAGGCTTTTTGGTCGTTGCTTTGTGGACTTTATCAGTGACAAACCTGTAAAAGTCTGTAAAGACGGTTAAGTTCATGTCTGCAACACAGCCGTACGCGGTTTCCATTCCGATGCTCTGGACATAATCCAAGAACATGTCCTGACACCATGCGTCGAACTCGTCTGTGTTATCAAACGGTATTTCCTTGCCGGTCATCTTCATATACGCAGCTTTCAGATAGTAATATCCGAGCGCAGAAGAAGCATCGTTTATGATGGACATTATTTTTCTATCGTCCTTCACAGCATCAAGAATAATCTGCTGTGCTTCCGTATCGACCGCATTTTCCCACTGCGTATTTTCGTCAATATCCGAGTCATATTTCTTGTCGAACCAAGCCACGATGTTATCCGCTCTGCTCATAAGCATTTCCTGTATATCAGCCGGTACACTGTACATATCGCTGCACCGCCAATCACAATACTGCTCAACAGCATCTTCAGCGTCACTGCGTCTGTACATACGCTCCTGCTCACGAAAGTATTGCTCACGGATAACCGCTTCTTCCTCAAACAGGAAGCAGTATACGCCGTTTGCAAGATGCGGAAGAACCTGCTGAATTTCTGAATCAATGCCGAGTATAAATACCGCATTCTTTTCGTTGGCATAATCAACATATTTGTCAACTATGTCTTCTTCGCCGTCGATATATATATCTCCGCAGCGATGTCCGCACTCATCAACGAGCTTGTCAATCAGAGTGCCGCCTTCTGCACGTTCAGCCAATTCATTCTCTGTCAATGCCCAGCCGATTTTTCCGTAGAAGTTGATAGCCATAGCGTCGGGGTATTCCTCGCTCGGCTCTTTTTCTTCAAGCATAGCAAGGAATAATATATAACAAAGAGCGTTCTCGTCACTGTCGTACCTCGTTGCCCTTTCGACAATAAGCGTGTCTTCACTGCCGGTTCTCTTTAACCAGTTCTGCGCTTCGTCCATTTCGATAACTTTCATAATTTATTCCTCCTTTAATCATTTACTACCGGATTGAAATTGCGGTTATACGTATCACTGTAAGCCGCGACTCCGTTCCAGTCATCATACCGTACCTTTTCGCGTTCGCCGTTATGTTCAAAGATAAGATTTGCTCTCGGCTCGTCTCCATCTTCGGGGACACGGCGTTTACCACACACATACCATTTTGCGAAATCCTCACGCGGATAGGAATTGTCACGAAGATAATAGCGTTCGGTGTCTATGCCTTTATATACCTCTCTGCCGGTATTATGTTCAATTTCGCAAAATTTGACCTTTATAACCTTTTCGGGATTTCTTTCCGTGTCGTTATAATAGTCGTTCTGCGAATACTCCAAATACCAAAGTCCGAGAGACTTACTGCATTTCATAATGGCATGAGAACGGATATATTCTTCGCCGAGTCGCTCCACTTCTTCTTTGAGAGGAAACACTACTGCCGTATGTCCGTCATCGTCTGTAGCTATAATCTTCATATTATCTTCCAAAAGATTACTTCCGAAAAGGTTAACATAGTGTTTAACATCATCAGCGGTCGGTGTCGTAAATATTAGATTCAGCATGTTTTCTCTCCTCCTTTGATTTGTTTTACTTTTGTCCAGTAATAGCCGTTACCTTCCATGTCTTCGGGATATACCTTAAACATACCGTCGCCAAGCCACAGCAAAAGCTCGTCTTTGCCTGCGTTTCCGGGTATACGAAATCCATAGACCTCTTTTGTCTTTGTGTCTACCTTGCAACGCTGCCATCTACCCTCATTTGCGTCAACACGAATGTCACCGTAAATTATGTCGGGTAACGGTATTGGACTTTCCGCTTCAAGCATAGTGCTGTGACCTATAACGTCATTATCCGCCGTCAGCTTTATGA
Organism: uncultured Clostridia bacterium; assembly: GCA_947628385.1. Lineage (GTDB taxonomy): Bacteria > Bacillota > Clostridia > Oscillospirales > Ruminococcaceae > RGIG8773. The sequence goes on from CANQZS010000001.1 coordinate 70,498, forward strand.
GAGATTTATGATACATTTTCTCTACGCTGCTTATCGCATCGTCAACCGAATCGGCAGGAATGAGTAAGGTACGCCTTCTGGTTTCGGCAATACTGACCTTAAACCGTTTCATTATATATAACCTCCTTCTAAAAATATTTGTTTTGTGGATATATATATAAAAAGCGGCAGACTAAAAACTTTAATCTGCCGCTTGAAAAACATAAAAAAAGAGGAAAAGCATACACTTTTCCTCAAAAACAATACTTCATATCTGTATAGATATATTATATACTAAACATATAATAATGTCAAGCAGTTTAGGCAAAAAAAGAGAAGGCTGTATGCCTTCCCTTATGTAATTTTTGAGTTATTTCACAGTGAACACCCAGACGGGGCAGCTTGTCGGCGAGTCCTCGCTTTCAAGAAACCAACCTACGCAGCTTCTGCCGTTGTCATCATGTCCTGCTCTCCACCGCACAAAACAATCAACGCAGTTAAGGTTATCTTCGTCCACACCAAGACTACATGCTGCATAATGTTTTATTCTGTCACTACTGAAGATTCTTTCTTTTGAATAGACAGCGGAAAGACTCCCATTTTCATTGGTAAAAATGCCACCGGTGAACTTGCTGAAATCTCTTGTTATGTGGACAGAATAGGTGTTACCTATCTTATCTGTCACTCGATGCACGCCAAAATAGCCTCCATCGTTTATGATTTGTTGCACTTCTACACCGTGGTCGTACATCGTGACATCAACCCACGGCTCTACTTCTTTGCCGTTTACAATGTTCTTGCCGTAACAGGCAATCTCAATTTCGATACCGCCCTCGAATTTAACTGTGCGCTCGTAGTGAAATCCCTCTGTACCGTCTTCACCGCGTAACGCTGATTCTATCATGTTAGCGGTTTTTCTCGGTTCTACCTTACACACTTTCTTATATATTTTCCAAGCCATCTTGACTCTCCTCCTTCACAAAATCTTTCGTGCTTACACACAAAGATGATAATATAATCGCCGCAACCCATGTTATACATAACCCACAGAATATATATCCCACTATCGGAATGTCCAATATGTTTATATGAAAAATCAATGAGATGATTAGTGTTATAACCATCACGGCGGCAAAAACTGTAAAATAATATCCTTCGCTTTTCGATACCCATTCGAGTATCTTCCTTAATCGTTTTGAGTCCTTTTTACATACCAGTTCTGTTTTATTTTTCCAACAAATAAGATAGATACCGGTAAAAAGGACACAGCCGCATGATATGTTGTAAAATACGTTGGTTAAAGTGCTATGCTCATAGACATCATTTAAGATACATAGGGCAATCGTCTCCGCGACACTTATTACAAAGAATATCACGAGAATGTTCAGCGAGATATTTACTTTACGACTCGTTTCCTTAAAGTTCAGTAACATTGTTTTCTCCTTTCTCAACGACGTCGGTTACCGGTTCATTTAGCAGCATTGATGATATAAACAGTGACATCCATATTACCATAACACCATACGTAACATACACCGCATAACGCAGTGCCGGTATGTTTGACAACGGTCCGATGTCACTGAGTACATATAATACAATCCCGATAAATGCGAAAACCGCAAATTTCAAGTTGCTGTTCCGCAAAAGCGACACAACTTTACGTATCTTCTCCGATTTTATCTCTGCCGTCAGGTTTGTTCTTTTTGTCCATGTCGGCAGATATACGGTGCAGATAAGAACACTTAGGCAAATGGGGATTTCAAGGAGAATAAACGAAGTATCTCCCGATATTTCCTTTACCGGAAATATTATTGCTCCGGCAACAGCGCATATTATGTATAAACATATAAGCAGATTGCCGCATAGGTTCTGAAACTTGGTTGTCCCTTTGAATTGTACTTTTGTCATAATGATATTCTCCTTTCTATCAGGTCTTTATTATCAAACCTGTTCCCAATGACCTTTACCTTTGCGCCATTCACGTCAGTAAGAAGCAGTGCTACGTTATCATCACCGTTGACGGGTACAAGATAATACAACGCACCTTTCTTATGAACCAAATAACGCGCTCCTGTTTCGGTTTCGACTATATCATCACTGAAGATATAAGTATATTCCTTATCGTTTTCGCCGGTATATTCACCGACTGTGACTGTATATACTTCCTCTTTCTTGAATTGATGATAATATGCCGAGTTACGAGTGATTATATAGGAAAAACATCCTTTTTTCTTTGGTACGGGATATATTCCTCCATATATCCACTTGTTAGGCTCATCGAGGTTTTCTTTTTTTAATACTCCTCTGAATAAAAATTCCATTTTTGTACTCGCTCCTTTCATTAGATTAACCCATGTTCCTTACAGAACTGCTGCATGTGGTCGGCGGCTTCATCGCCCATGCTCTCACGAACGTCGTCAACGGTAAATCCACAGTCAACGAGCATTGTGTAGAAGTCAAGCTCGTCTATAGCATCGAAATGTTTTTCAGCGTCCTTGAAAGCTGCACGGATAATTTCACTGTTCGGCTTTTCCGGCAAATAGGCAATCTCACGAGCCAGTTGAACTGAACTGTTGAAAGCATTACCTATACTTGACGCTATCCATTTGCTATAAATGCCGAGCGAATTTTTACCATCATTGCTACACCTTGCATTCGCGTTACTGCCCCATTTTATCGGGCAAAAAACGCATTTTTTTGTTGTATAATGTGATAAATACATGAACTGAAAGGCAAATTCACAACAGTAACAAAGTGAAAAAACATCATCAGTTATTCCGTTTTCACGGAAATAGTTTTCCTTCTTGACCTTTGCGCCGCGTTCTTCGGTTTTATCGGCTATCCAGTTCCACAACTTACGGTGGTTTGTGATTGCCTGTTCTTTGGTTAGTTTCATAAAATATAACCTCCTTCTTAAAAATTGTTTATTTTGTGTATATATATTAAAAAGCAGCAGACAAAAACTTTATCTACTGCTTGGGAACATAAAAAAAGAGGAAAAGCATACACTTTTCCTCATAAAACAATACTTCATATCTGTATAGATATATTATACCATAAATAAAGATTTTGTCAAGCTAAAAAGCAAGAAAAAAGGACTACTACCCCAATAGTCCTTTTCCCTTGTGGCTTGTTTACTTTACCTCTCCTTAACCTTCATCTGTCAAAGATGGGAACTGGCAAGGTAGTCAAGCAAACACAGCCGGTACCGTCGTGGCTAAACGCAATTATAGTATACCAAATATTTTTATAACAAGCAATAAGTAATTGTGAACTTTTTGTGAACAAAAAGGATTTATATACTAAGAAAATGTTTTGACATTAAGACCTGACTATGATAATATATTTTATATGAAAGCGAGATGATATAAAATATGAGAGAGCTAACCAAAGCCATAGCCGCCCAAACAGCGTATCTTATTGGCGTTCGGAACGATTTTCTGGATATGAACTATAAATATGAATGTGGCGATGTGATAGAGGAAATACGTAAAAATGACACAGCTACGGCTATACGTATACTATGTCAGATACGAACTACCATGCTGCAATACTACGAATCTATCGGTTCAAGACTGAAATACGACCTGAAAAATATTGATACCATAGAATTGTTTAATTCCGATAATATACGATGGCTGACGGCGCATAATATCCCTGTTTTACTGGTAAATTCCACTATTGACGACTACATCATACACATCAATAAACTGCTTAATGACCTGTTTCCACAATGCGGCATATATCCCGAATGGGTGAATATCTCCTACATTCGTGACCTCTTTATTATGCCCTATACCCTGTCGGGGAATTACGAGAAAGCTGCAAAGGCTATCTGGGACGAAAAGAACAAATTTCTGCAAAACCAATCATTCTACCCATATCAGATGTATATTCACTGGCAGCCGACAGATTGTGGATATTTTTTAAGCACAGACAGGAAATTCCTTACAGTGTTATATAGGCTCCATGACGACGAATTTTACGACAATAACAAGGTTATGGACGCGAACAGCGATATAAAGAATAACATATATCAATTCATAGACGAACACGACTCGGTTGTTATAGCGGTCGATTGTGAAAATTCAGATGTGTACAAACTGTACTCGGTTCTGCATAACCTAAACCCTGAAAAACTCGAAAAGATAAAGAAAATAATACTGTATGACGATTATCACACTACTAATGTATGGAAATTACTGGAAAAACTCATAGACATTCAAATAGAGTACAACTGTGTGGAACGCGTAACAGACGGAAAATCGCTTGTAGACATATACATGACCGCCGGAGTATGCAGAGAAGTATATGAGAACCATATAGACGCGTTTATCTTGGTATCAAGCGACTCCGATTTTTGGGGACTTATATCCTCACTCTCTCACATAGATTTCCTTGTCATGGTCGAGTATGAGAAGTGCGGAGAAAAGATAAAACAAACATTCAGAGAAAATGGGATTTATTACTGTTCTATAGATGATTTCTGTCGCGGGAATATAGAACACATCAAGAACCTTGCGCTTAAAACAGAGCTTAACGAGCGATTAAACACCTTTAATACGACCGGTATATGGGGTAATCTGGACGTATCGGAACTTATATACGAGGTATTCAAGGCTTGCCGGATAGAACTTAACAAGGAAGAAGAACAGAACTTTAAGCGTCGTTATTTGGAAAAACTTCGATTTGGCATAGATAAAGACGGGAAATTTAATATATCATTATCAGAGTAAAAAAGAAAGACCGAGCAGGGAGAACCCGCTCAGTCTTTTTATTATACGATACGTTTTTTGACGAGGTTTACAAGGAGCTTGGGAAGTGTATTCAAATCCGTTATGTCCAAGTACCCGTCTTTATATATATTCCGTATTCTGTCCCTGTCGCTGCCTATAGCTGCGGCAAAGGTCTGTACTCCTTTACGCTTATACTTCTTGACAATCTCCTGCATATCCGCAACAGCGGCACTGCCGCCGTAATCATAGTCAGCCGGTTGTCCGTCAGATATGATTATGAACAGCTTAATGCTTTCGGGGCGTTTAGACAGCATATCCATTGATATACACATAGCCATTCCGTCACGATTACCCGCTTTTTTCGCTTCAATCTGTGCCAGTCTGTACCTGTCCTTATCATTTACACTGTCAAACTCTGCATACCTGTAATAATGGAAACCATGTTCCGTACAGTGTCCTGCTACCATGATAGGTATGTTAAGACCTCTCGCGAAATCATATAACAGCATGGTCGCCTTTCTGGTCGCGGTAATACGCTCACCTCTCATTGAACCGCTCATATCGACTAACACGGAGATAGCCATATCCGGCAAGTTTTGGGGTAGTTTCTTCTTTGAGAAGAATTTGCTGTCTACCTTATACATATCCCGTGCATCAAGTTTTGAGCCGAATATCCTGTGACGCTGCACATCACCGCTTTTCAGGTCTTTTAATATGCTTAACATCTTCCTTTGCAGAGTACGCGAAATGGGGAGTAAATCAGCCATAAGGTGGTTATACAGAGATACATTTTCCTGTGTAACCGTTAAATCCCTGTGCGTATTTACCATCTTGCCTTTATGCGGTGTTGTCATATCAACTGTCTGCACAATGACGTTTATTTCCGACTCCATCGCTTTTTCTACTTCCTTTTCCGCTTCGTCTTGGGCGATGTTCTGCTTTATCTGCGATATGATAGCTTGCACTATCTGTTTCGCTTCTTCCTCGCTCATCGCAGAGGATTTTTCAGACTCATTGCCTGTATCCTTGGCAGCTTTTGAAGTAGATACCTCTTTAGGCTGCGGAGCGGTATTCGGTACGGCTTTCTGTCCCGCGTTTTGGATAGCGTTCATAATCTCCTGTACCTTCTGTGATATATCCTGATTACTTTGTGAGTTGCCAGAATTTGACGTATCTGAACCGTTCCCGTCAGAATTGTTATTGTCAGAGCCTGTCTCGTTTGAACCGGTCTTTGAAGAATTATCCTGACCGGAATCTGACTGGTTTGAACCGTTTGAGCCGCCCTGTCCTGACGTGTTCTGTCCGTTGGACTGTGAATTGTCAGAATCTGACGAATCGCCTGACGACTGCTCATCATCGTTAAGAAATTCGGATATATACTTCCACAGTGTCATGATACATGTATTGATTGACGTATAGCGTTCTTCAAGACTGTCCGTAGTGCTGCCGCGTTCTATGCTGCTTGATATTTGGTTAAGGTTCTGTATGAACTCGTTATCCTGTATCTGCTCATCATTCTCTATAACCAACTCCCCATACCTCGCAAAGCGGAGAATGAGCGAAAACATAAGTTCTATTGCACCCTGCGGAGTAGGGTTTTCTGTATAATCGGCAGTCATTTTTTCTACAGATTCTGACCGTGACCTTAACGCTTCGGTCGATAACGCAATACCTCTCTCAACCAAGCCGTGGAACTCGTTACAAGCCTTTCCCTCGTCATGTACGTCGGCGAAGATGTTTGATAACTGATGATAAAGCATAGCAAATATCGGCTTTAATCGCTCATCGCCCATAGCTTCCTTTACTTCCTCGGCTGTTTGTTCTTCAGCTTCGGTCGTTGTTTCAAACTCGCCGTAGTATATGCCGTCTTTTTCCATATCATCACATATCTTCTTTTCTGCGTCAAAATCCAGATACAGGATATGTGCGCACTCATGGAATAAGATACCAAGCAAGGCTAAGAACCTGTTGCCTTGAAGGTCATATACGTTTGATACCGCATTTGCGCCGTTGAGATGTATGTGCTTGCCGGACGTGTATGCTATATCCGATTCGTTTTCTGCGTTATATACCAACATAAGAGTGGGTTTGAACTTGATACGCATAAGCATTGAGTCGGCAAGTGTCTGTAAGTATGTCTTGAATTTCGGACTGAGGAATATATCCTTATCCGTTATTTTTTCCGCCTGTTTAAGAGCAAGCTTCTTGACCTGCTTCTGTAAATCAGCCATTTCTTTACCTCCTTTCAACGAGACGTACGTTATTATGTACGTCTCGTTATATTAAAAAGTCGCATTGTGAATGTCGAAAGCCGTCATAAGCTCAGTCTGTTCGTCTATATCCGAAGTAGCCTTTGCTACGATACAATCACGAACATTGTCCCTGAACTCGTCCATACCCTCATACTTTATCGTCTGAACGAGCATTTCAAGCTCGTTTACGCTTATAGTACCTTCTGTAATGTCATGCTCTCTGGCATAGTCGCTTAACACCTTCCACGCTTTATAGCACTTATCAATAACGTCGTCATCGTTATATCCCGTATTGTATTTGATACGGTCGAGAACTCTTTTCTTCGGCAACTCGTATGAGTCGATTATAAAGGACATACGACGCAGAACGGATGGGTCTATCGGACGACAGGACTCGTAGCCAACGTTATCCGTATAGATAACCATTGACGACGGATTACGCTGTGCATAAGAACCGTCAATCAGCGGAATAACCGCATTGGGGCGGTCATACTCGTTAAGACCGACAAGAACGCCCGTATCTTTAATACGTGAACATTCCTGTATCTCTACAATATATCCGCGTGTAATGCCTTTAATGAAATTTGACTCAACATGCTTGAATCTCGGTGTTGATGAGTTGTTCTTTGCGACTGCCTCACCGTATGCCTTTAAGCACATATCGGGTGTGGCTTCTTCATCCTCTATTCCTGTCAATGTCAAGTATGCACCTACAGGGTCGTACTGTATCGTCTCGAAATCCGGCAAGTCGCTCATGCTTACATTCTCGCTCGTATCGGGAACAAAATCACTAAGGAAGTTTTGAGTTTCCATGTTACTGTGACATGTCATCCTTACAAGCGGCATATCAAGCATAGCCGCTATAGTTTCAACACCGGTTGATTTACCGTAAGCCGTAATACCGCGCCACATGAAGTTTACCATAGGACGCGTATCGTTCTTGCTATTTACATATCTGCGTGCTATACGCAAAGCTTCAGGCGGTACAGGGAATGAATCGTCAAAGACCGGAATAAGTTTCCGTTCCTCGTCTGTCCAGTTATGACCGGCTGCGAAAGCGGCAAACTCATTCTTTGCTTCTTTCATGGTCGGGTTCTTTGACTTTCTCTTTATTTTACCGTTGCTTCCTGCCAGTATATCCGGCGTTCCTGCCAATACTGTTCCGTTATATGCACCGGACTCAACCTTTGCCTTTGTTACCATCGGTAAATTGCCGTCTGTAGCGATATTGACAATCAACTGGTTTGGGTCGTAATTTACCAGTTGGTATATGGCATCGTTCAGCCAGTACAATGTATCTCTTTCACTATCCGTTAAGCCTGCTATATCATACATACCCTTATTGAGCATATCTTGTACTTCTGCCGGGTACATATGACCTAACAAGGCAAGACAGATAGTTGAGACATCAACATCTACGTTGGATGCGCCGAGAGTATCAAACGGTTCATATCTGCCGGTAGCGGATATTTTTGATACACGCAGTTCACCGTTTGCGTTATATACGCATACCTCATGAGTTCCGTCTGCAAGCTTCCGCTCAGCGGCACATACGGTTGCCGATACTCTCACCAAAGCATATTCGCCGTATAAATACCCTCTTATCTCGCCTGTATATCCGCGTATATTTAATATAGCGCGGGTTATATCTCGATTTAGGCGTGAATAACCTTTAGTATTTAATGACTGAAATATACCTGATAAAAACGTGTTTTTATTTTTCATACCCGAAAACGGTTCGGGTAGTCTATCCAACTGCCATGCCGCATTACTGCGAAACAGCTTATTTGTTGTACTTGCGGGCATTTTAATTCCTCCTTAAAAAATTAATTTATACTATTTTAGTGTAATATATATAAGGGGCAACATAGCCGCCCCTTATACCTTTTTTAATAATTTGCGCCGGACATGATATAGTCATATGCGCCGCGTGATGTCATACCGTCAGCCACCAAGTAATTTATCGCTTCATCAAGCGAGTCAAACTCTATATCGTCAATGACAATGCTTCTCTTTGAAAATGAAGTTGAGAATGACATACCTTTTATAGCTGTTCCGGTGTATATTCTGTCTTTTACAAGTGACATTTTAATTACCTCCTTAAAAAAGAAGGAGCGACAATGTTTTCGCTCCTTTAACCTATTTTTTTAATACGACTGTGACAGCACCTTCCGTACCGACAACAAATGTTGCGAGAAAATATTTATCACGGTTCATAACCGTTTTGGGATTGTCATGCTCGACATCCAGAAGATATTCGTCTCGTAACTGTTTCTTGTCATCGGCATTGCTTATGATTGCGACAAACCCGCCATTGCGTAAATTGCGGTATTCGCCATACATGATGTCAAGAAATTTCAAATCTCTTTCCACCGCAGCGAGGATTTCTTCATCGTCAATCATTTCTGCCGCCTTGCTGTAGTCATTTACGGTTGACAAAATTGTCATGATACATCTCTCCTTTCTTCTTATGCGGATATGCCGAGTATCTCACAGATGGCTTTAGCCTGTTCATCCGTCATCGTAAAGTCATAATTTGCAATAACTTCACGTATTTTTTTGATACACTCTCTCGCACAAATTCCTTTTACCTTTTCAGGGGTGGCTTCGTGAATAGAAACAGCTTCCCACCCGAGAGCTATATTGGTAGTATCGCGAAACAAATAATCAACGACTCTTATCAGACCCGTAGGAGTAATTTTTTTTACTTTGCTGATATATTCGTGCTTTTCTCCATCTTTTGTGATACATAATACTACCTTATCCCCTGCTTTTAAGTTCTTCAAAAATGCTGTGTTTGCCATTTTAATTTCCTCCTAAAAATTGTATTTATATATCTTTGTATATATAAAAAGACAATGGTTCGCGTTTTGAATACCATTGTCTTGTAACTTGAAATAAAAAAAAGAGGAAAAGTATACAACTTTCCCTCTTAAAAAATATGCTTCATATCTCTATATTTACATTATACATCACAGTATAGGCATTGTCAAGTACATTTTTTAATGACTTTCGGGCATTGGGATATACTTCCCTATCCTTGCCGCAAGCTCACGGATGTTGACTGTCTGAAGCCATACCTTACCCGGACCTGTAAGGACAGTGAGGAACATTCCCTCGCCGCCGAACATTATATTCTTGAACCCTTTTACAACCTCGACCGAATAACCTACGCTCTTTTCAAAGAACGCCACATTACCGGTGTCTACCTTTATCCTTTCGCCGGGCGCAAGGTCGATTTCCTTTAGGCTTCCGTCAAGCTCCAAGAACGCCGTTCCTTCACCTGTCAGCTCCTGAAGGATAAATCCCTCACCGCCTACAAGACCTCTCATAAACGATTTTGTAAATACCGTTTTGAGATTTACACCTTCCTCCGCGCATAAAAACGCGCCCTTTTGAGCTATGTACTCGTGCATGGAGTCAATTACTACCGGTTTTATCTCGCCCGGCGTTGTCGATGCGAAGGTGATACTTTCGTTATCCTTATCTGCCGTATATGTTGCCATAAACAAAGAATCGCCCGAAAATACCCTCGCAAGACCTTTGAATATCCCGCCTTTGGTATTGGTCGTCATAGAGATATTATCACTCATCCATGACATACCGCCCGCTTGTGTGTATATCGCCTCACCCTTGTTAAGTGCAAATTCTACAGCGGGCATTGTGTTTCCGAAAATGTTATACTGCATTGTCCTATACTCCTCTCGTATATATTTTTATTACTCTCCCCATGTTATACTGTACTCCGAGCCTTTTCCATCCTGGTACGGTTCCATCGAAAAGCGGTCTGTCCATAAGAACAGTTTTGCGTGTACTTCCGGCTTGTTCTCCACTTCCAATGTTACTTGATTACTCTCTCCGGCTTTTATACCCATGACAGACCGTATATCCATAAGCCGTCCTGTTTCATCATATACAGCCAGTATCTGATGTAGGTTAGGTATATCCATTTCTGTCCGGTTGATTATCTGTCCTGTAAATGCTTGCGCAGCCGTATCGTATGATATATCGGTTATGACACCGTACGTGCTGTCAGGGTTATCTTCTTCTATGCCTGTCAGCCGGTTATATATTCTTTGAAAATCTACCATGCCGTAACCTGTATTTATGTCATATCCCTTATCTTCAAGGTCAACAGATGTTTCTTTGAGCAGTTCCTTAAACTCCGTCGCTGTTAAATTGGGGTTTATCTGCTTCGCACCGGCAGCGGCAGCGGTGACTATCGGTGCTGAAAACGATGTACCGTTATCCGGTATATAGCTGCTTCTGGTAGTTAATAGGTCATAGCTGCCGACAATAATATCCTTACCCGGCGCAGTAACCCATACGGAATTGTTTGCAGTCGAAAAGTCGGCTTTTACATATTCCGTTCCTTTCCTCTCGACCGCTCCTACGCCTATAACGTTATCACAGTTGGCAGGATAAGTCAAGGCATTTCCTTTCTTGCCGTCATTTCCGACAGCAGCGATAACAATAGTCCCCGATTCGGTTAGCTCGTTTATGTATTCGTTTAACAGTTCTATCAACTCAATATTGGTCTCATCCGTGGTATCTAACGCATTTCCGAGACTTATATTTACAACATCGAGGTTTTGTGTTTGAGCATAAGCCAAGCCAAGCAGTAGTGTACTTGCCGACATCATCTGTGTTTCTTCATCGTATATACGTATAGGGACGATGGTACAGTCGTTTAATATCCCTGCCATACCTATACCGTTATTGCTTTTAGCCGCAATAACACTGGCAACCTTAGTCCCATGCCCTGTATAATCGGTAACATCATATAAATGTTCCTCGTCGTCGTTCATGTACGCTGCGGTATTGATACCTTGTTCTATGTTCTGCTTTGAGAAGTCCAAGAAATCAGTATTTATACCCGAATCTATTATGCCGATGCGTATATCTTTGCCGGTTATGCCGCTTTTGGTATATTCGGGTATGTTACAAGCCTCAAACTGCCACTGCTGCGGATAGTATTGGTCATTGGGAGCGGTGTATGCGTCATATTCCTCTAACGGTATATCCTTTATAACAAACTCAATATCTTCAGCTTTGAATTTGCTTTGTATATCTTCTTTGCTCTTTGCATGATATATGTCCGCGCCTATACCGTTCCCGTCATCACTCATAAGTCGAAAATCATTGTTTTTGAGCTTAACAATATATCCGTACTCCGAATACCCCAATTCATCAACGTTAAACTCCTGTTCCGCTGCGGATACGGGGATATATTGACATACAAAGCAAGCTATGACTGAAAGTGTAATAATAAATATTCTTTTCATATCCCTTACCTCTTTTTCACTGTTATGTTATGCCCGTCAGATGTCATGAATATATCGCCCTGCTCGTCTGTCCTGTATACCGTCACTCCCGCGTCCCGTAATCTGCTTAGTGTGCTTTCATCGGGGTGTCCGTAGCTGTTATCCTTGCCGCAGGAAATAACGGCATATTTTGGCATTATTTCACGCAGGAACGGATACGTGGTGGATGAACTCGAACCGTGGTGTCCTACCTTTAACACGTCCGCTTCAAGGTTGTATCCTTTACTTGCTATGTCAAATTCCCCTTCACGTTCCAAATCACCCGTGAACAGAAAGCTTGTATCACCGTAAATGACCTTTAACACTATAGATGTATTATTTATATCCTCGTAATTCTCACGCACAGGTCCCAAGAATACCACCTTACCGTTTCCAAACTGTATCTCGTCGAGAGGTTGGGGATGTATAACGGTCAGACCTTGCGCCGATACCTTTTTTATAAAGTTCGTGTATGCTTTACTGTCCGAAGTTGTTTCAGGCGCATAAACCATACCGGCATCAGCAACCGATAAAGCACCCGATAATCCGCCTACATGGTCCTCGTGCGCATGAGTGCATACAACATAGTCGATATAGTCTATGTTGTTACGCTTCAGGACAGAGGCTATAACGTCACTGTCTGCAACATTACCGCCGTCAATCAGCATTGTTTGACCGTCTGCTTGAAGTAATGCGCTGTCTGCCTGTCCCACATCTATAAACTGTACCGATAATTCCGAGCTTTCCGGTACTTCGGTATGTTCTTCCGGCAAGGATGTCGCCGGAAATGTGGTAGGTGTTGTTGTTACGGTAGGTGTGGCATTGTGACGGTTTAAGATTTTAGCCGGGATACCGCCGTAAATGACTCCCGCTGCAACTATGACAAGCGCAAATACAGCAATGAATATGTTTTGTTTGGTTCGCTTCTTCAACGCAAATCAACCCTTTCTGTTATATTATATATTATTTTAACGCCTTTTGAAAGGCGTAATTTTCGTAAGTAAAATAAAAAAAACTGTCCGCAAAAACACAGACAGCGTAACAAGTAATCGGGTAATGTATTTTTCTGTCTGTTATTATTGGATGACCGAGCCGTGGGATGCCCCTGCCGCTTAAAATGAAGCAGTAGTAAGCATCCCATACCGGTGTTAATCAGTTATTCTGTCTCGGTCTTCTCTTCAGCGGGTTTTTCGCTCTGCGGTGAACGGTGCGAAATTACGAGTCCCGCAATAAGATACGCAATCACAACGGGTTTATATGCTACAAACAGGACTGTAAGCATTGCAACGACGCGAACTATTGCAATTTTGGCTCCTGTTTTTTCGGCAATTCTTTTACAAACGCCGAATATTACCTTGTCGTCCTTTGAGAACATTTTGATTGCTTTTTCCAACATAGCCTTCATGACTATCTCCTCCTTAAAAAAATCGTTTTTATATGTACGTATATATAAAAACGACAGATATACTTATATACCTGTCGTCATAATTTTTAACTTTATTTGAGTTTATACAGAAAAGGAACTTTATTGTCAAATTCCTTTCCCGCCCTAAACATAAAAAAAGAGGAAAAGTATACACTTTCCTCTTAAAAAAAACTTCATATCCTTTATGCTTCTATTATATCACATTTTTAGTATTTGTCAAGCATTTTAGTAAAAAAATCTCCGGGGAAAGTGGACTGTTATACGTTACCAAGGACGTGGACTGTTATATGATGAGCGCGACGTGGACAGTTATATAACTTCTTGTATGGTGACAAGCGTAAATTCGGGTTGTCCCACCCCTATATATAAAGCTCATACGCTTTTTGGAGCGACCTATCAGAGAAGAAAAAGCAAAAAGGATAAACAAAACTTCTCTTTACGGAATAGATAATAGGTCACTCAAAAAAGCCTACGAACCTTTTTACCCCTTCTATATATAAAGGTGAGAAATTTTTCACGTTTTTTTGATAAAAAATTGTATAAACTTAGAAAAATTTTTCCCCCCATTTTTTGTGCAATAGGTTCAAAGATATAAATTATCTTGACTTTTGGGCAAAAATGTGGTATAATACCATCATAGAAAAAATCGTTTTATATAATCGTCCAAATTAAAAGCAGAAAAATAGGTATAGTTTGGTGTCATACGGCACAGCTATATCTATTTTTTTAGAAAGAGAGTGATAAGAATGTTAGAACAATTCATGAAAGACAACGCCTCTGAATTAGAGGCAATCCGTAACAATGTCCTTACGGAATTACAACCCGTTAATGACAACAGCATTGTATTTACACCAATGTACGTTGATGCCCGTATTTACGAAATCGCGAAGCGTTATACGAATATGGGTATGCCGTCAAGAAATAAGCTCGCAGCTATACGCCGGAGCTTGAAAAAAACTCTCCCGCAGGATGCGGCGTACTTAAAAACAAAGAATAGACTGCCTATTCGTCTCGTAGACAGCAGCACAGTCGATATTGCCATGCCCCTGAGAACCCGCGATGAAGCACGTCAGTTATATGCCGATAACAAGGCTATGATTGATTGCAGCGTTGAACAGAGCATTGTTCAGTATTATGAGCATGAGCAGTACGAGTACATCTGCGAAATAGCAAAAACGTGCGTTATAGAAACGCTTATGTATCACGCAGACGCGCCCGTAGATGCCATTTCAACCTATTTCAAGCCTGAACTTATGCTTGAATTTGAATATCTTCGTTCCCAGAATGGAGAGAAAGTTATTGCATTGTGACGACAACAAAAAAAGGATTCGCTTGAATCCTTTTTTTTTATGCTTTTTTTATGCTTTTTTATTCGGCATCAAAGCCTTTAGAGGTTGCCTCGTTATATGCTTCCATTACGCGCATAGCCTGCTTATATGAAGGCTTTTCGTTGGCTTTAAGTCTATTTATAACAGACTTGAGTATTTTCAACTGCCAACCTGCGAGGTTATTGGTGGCATTCGCCCATTTCAGCAGCTTTTCCCATGTTTTTGCAGAAAGTGTGACAACCTTATCTATTGTCTCGCCCTCATAATCGGGGAAAGCACCGGCTGTCGCATACTGATTTAACGGCTCCGACGAAGTGGCTATTGCCGGGTCTGTGTCGGATACGCTCTGTTCCTTTCTGTTATATGAAACAAGCGAAGCGTCGTGGATATAAAGCTTTGTTCTTCCTATAGACAGCGGCAGGAATGTCTTTATGTATATGTTATTTATAACCATACCGTCAACATTCTCGTACCCGGTGCGCAGGAAGAACCCAATTTGCTGTTCATGGTCGAACAGGAATGTTTCCTCATTGTCAAGAACCGCATAGAACACGTCTTCGTTCTCGGTGAGAAGGTCGATACAATTTTCAACCCAGAGGGTATCACCGTCAACACCATCGCGCTCTTTGCCGCGTCTGCTCAAATGCGCGTTACAGTGAATAATGAAATTCATACCGTCAATCTCACGGAATTGTGCGTATTCATAATTGTTTTTCTCGACGAGCCTTGACATCGCCATCATTCTTTCTCTGTCTGCGATTTTCTTTACTTCCATTGTTCTTATCCTCCTTGAAAATATATAAAAGAATAAAAATTCTTTTATCTTTGAAATCGTTAATCGAAACGGCGTTCGATAAAGAATCCGTATGTCCCGTCTCTCAAAAGCGGTATAAGCTCACCGAACTCTGTTGCTGTGATAGCATAGAATGAGATAGGCTTAATATCGGCGTTTTCCTGACAGGTCATAAACTGTTCCACAGCATCTTCGGGATATGTTGTATCGGCAGCAACGAACGGACTTTTCGCGTTCATGTACTTCCAAAAATTCTTTGTCTTGTACCTGTGTCGCAGTTCCGATACGCCTGTGATACAATCCTTGTATTCCTTAATGCCGATTTTGCCGTTTTCGTCTTTGCAAAGTGATTTTAAGACTTGAAACCAGATAACATCATCACCCGTAAAGATACGAATTATGACACAATTCTGCGGTTCAATGTCTGTGATTTTTTCCATATCGTGTTTCAAAATCCTTTTCACTTTACTATCACTCCTCTCCTTTGTATTGTTTTGGTTTTAATAGGTCAGTTGATGATTTCAAGCATGCCACGACTGATGTCGTAAGTGCCGCTGAAATAATCATCAAACCAGATAGTAATTCTGTTTATAGGTCTGTCATGGTATACAAGTATATCGGTAATTGTACCGGTTTTGCCGCATACATTTGTCATATCCTTACCCCCACAAACGCGAACTCTATCGCCTATCGCAAATAACTCTTGCATTGTTTTGTCCTCCTTCAAAAAATTATTCGATTGTTTTAATATTCCAGTAGTACAAATCCCCATCCGTGAACATGATAGATGCGCCGTTATCTGAAATTTCAGCATCTTCAATAACACCAACGCATTCCATATACTGCTTACGCATATTGCTATATGCGGCTTTATATGATTTGAATGTGCGGATGGAAATATCCGTTGAAACATTATCCGCGCCTAAAACGCAATACTGCATTGTCCTTCACGCTCCTTTTCTATCTTCTCGGTCCAACGCCGTTAGGGTCCTTATCATTGGCACCCAACCGCTTCTGCACATTTTCATACTTCACTCCTATATCACCGGTTAAGGTGACAGAAGCTTTAGATATGCAGTTAGTTTTGAACCATTCATTTATATTATCCGCAGCCTCTTTCTTTGTCACAGGCTCTTCAAACGTAAATGAAATAGTTACTTTCCTTGCGATATTCTCGTCGGCAAGACCTACGATAGGATTTACCCATGCTTTTTTCTCCTCCGTTATTAACTCAAACATACCATTGTCCAAATGAAAATCGGATTTGATATTTGGATTGTCCCAAATGATGTATAACCGCCATGCTTTTATTTTAGAGCCATCCGACATAACATGGGTTATGCCTTCAACCATATCAACCACGCCTGTTTCTCCGCAAAGGCGTTTCATATTATCAACAAATCCAAGCGGAGTGTTAATATATGCCGCGCAAGGGAGACCAAGGTCATCAAAAAGCGGGTTTTTCTTCATCCCAAACTCTTTTTCCATATCCTCCCATGAACGAACGCGAACTCTGTCGCCTTCCTTAAATTTTCTCATTGTTTTTCCCTCCTTATAATCACTCTGTAACGCCGATAATCTTATCAAGTACGGCTTTCATCTCGGCAATATCATCTTTTGAGGCATCCGCCCATAAAACAAACTCTTCGACATAATGCACAGTCAATCTTGCATTACTGCCGCACGTATCTACGAAGTTCAAAAGATTTCTCGCCGAATTTTTCTCTATCGCTTCCATAAAAGCTTCTTTCTTTGATGGCATGCAGAGTTTCAACGATATAGCTATATCAATTAACGCAGCCGCGTTTTTCCACCAATCGTCATTCCATTTTAAGTTTTCGAGCCATTCAACGGAATTTGTAACGTCGTCAAGGATGTCGCCGAGTCGATTATGACCGCTTTCCTTTATAGCTTCAACAACGTCAAAAAGATAGGTGACGTGTCTGTCGGGTGATACCTGTATGTTTACAAGTATTTTACCCGGTTCCTGAACCACATCTTTAGCTATGACTTTTGCCGAGTAAACACTCTCATCGCCATAAGCGTTCAAGTCCTCTTGACTGATGTTAGGTTCGACATTCGTCTTTTTTATAAGACGAACGTAGCCGGCTACCATGTTGAAATTGAATAAATCCCATACTCTGTTTCTCATTTTAATCTCCTCCTAAAAAAATATCTTTTTAATCTTTGTATATATAAAAAAGACAATGGCTCGCGTCTTAATTACCATTGTCTTGTAACTTGAAAATAAAAAAAAGAGAAAGTATACAACTTTCCCTCTTTTATGTGAAACTTCATATCTCTATGTTTCTATTATACCATAATCTATCAATTTGTCAAGAGAATATTTTTATGAGCTAATTGTAAAATTTTTATTACAATTTGCAAAAAGGTCTTGTATTATTTTGCTTTTTGTGGTATAATACAGGCATGATGAATTACAAGACAAAAAACGATATAGTTTACGCCTGTAAGTATCACATTGTCTGGTGTCCGAAATATCGGCGTAAGGTTTTGGTAGACAACATTGCTGCACGGCTGAAGGAGCTGATTAAGGAAGTCTGCGGCGAGATGGACGTTGATATAATTGAAATGGATATAAAACCGGACCATGTGCATCTGATAGTTGAGGTTTGCCCTCAATGTGGGGTTCACAAGGTAGTAAAGGCTATCAAGAGGCGGACGGCAAATATTCTCCGTGACGAGTTTCACGAGCTTTGCACCAAACTGCCGTGCCTATGGACAAACTCGTATTTCATAGCTACCATTGGAGAAGCTTCGCAGACGGACATTCAGATATACGTGCAGGCGCAGAAAACGTCACAAAGGCAAAAATAGGAGGGAAAGAAAAATGTTTACTGTATCTACGCGTTATGACTACAGGCTTATGTGGACGGCATCTAAGGTACGTCAAGTCTGTAAAGATAACGAATATTATGCCGATGGCAGTGAAGAAGATTATAATAAGATGCTCAGATATGTTGGCGACTATGATACTCCTGATGAGGACGATATTATCCATGTTGCGATAGACATTATAGCACACTCAGATAAAGAGACACGAAAGGGTTTGACGACCGACGCGGTTATTAGTAATCTTATCAACGACGCTTGCAGCATTATTGTTATGTGAACTAATAATTATAAATAGGGGGAGTTAAAATGGTAAGACGCAAAAAAAACAACGATATGGGCGTATCTTGACGGGGAGAAGCTTGTTGATGTGGTGCAAGCAGCATTGGATAACAATATGATGGTTGACGACCTCAAAGAGAAGCTTATCCGCGAGAACCCCGGGCATGAGATGACTTTTAAGAATGAATAAAGGAGAGGAAATACAATGACTACAACACAAAAAAAGATTATTTTTAAGCAAACCGAGGACGGCACTTTAGACCGTGATGCGATGTTAAAGCTCGAAGAGGGAATTTATACGGGCGTTAATATTGACGGTGAACAGGTCATAGTTGCAAGACAGTATGATTGTGGATTTACAGTAAGAGTGCGTCTTAATTCATCACAGGGCAAATACTGGCTTTGTCATGATTATGACGAGGAAGGATACTTGGAGTGCGAATACTTTGAGTACAACGATTCGGAGGACGACGAGAAACCGGATGATGACGAATAAGAGAGAGGATAAAAAATAATGTCTTCTGTGTTTTTAAGCATAAGACCTGAATGGGTACAGAAAATAAAGAGCGGCGAAAAGACGGTGGAGATACGTAAGACGCATCCGCAGATAGAAACGCCGTTTAAGTGCTATATATACGAGACGCAGGGTACGTATGAGGTATACCATAAAGGAGCCATGACGAAATACGCGCAAGGCTCCGGTAAGGTCATAGGCGAGTTTATATGCAGTGAGATAACGCCGTTATTCAGTATCTGTAAGGATAACTGGGAATTATTACTTGGCAGCGGTCATGATTATCATAAAGCTATTGTCACGAAACAAGCCTGTATGACGGAAGATATGTTACGTGCTTATGCGAACCATAGGAACTGCTATGCTTGGCATATATCTGACCTGAAAATATACAGGAAACCCGTTGATATAAGCAGCTTTTCCCTGTCCCGACCGCCTCAAAGTTGGCGATACGTTAAAGACATCGGCTATAAAAAGGCGGTATAAAATCGGTAATAACTATGGACACAATAAGAGGATTGCGACAATTCATAAGGAAAAGAGTGAGATAAAATGATTGAAACAGCGTTTTTAAAAGACCTGAAAAAAGGTGACAAGGTAATATACTGCGTAAGTGGACCGGGGTTCTATAACAAAACCGTAAAAGAAGTTCAGAATATAACTCCAAAAGGCTTTATTAAAGTAAACAGTATATTATTCAGTAATATTACCGGCGACCCTCGCGGGGCAAACGATGGTTACGTTTCTTGTTATCTTGAAGAAGCTACTCCTGATAGAATTAAGGAAATCCAAGAAGAAAAATACATCTATGACACGCTGGTGCAGATGCGCAAATGTGAGAGCTTGACATACGAGCAGGCAAAAGCTGTTCGTAAAGCATTGAGGACAGACAACTAAAAGGAGTAATAAATAATGCAATTATTCAAAGTGGGTGACAAAGTACGTGTTCGTCAATGGGACGACATGGCAGAAGAATACGGCATAGTAAAAAGAATGTCGTATGATGTCGTCAATACTCCTTTAGGCTTTATCGAGTTCTTAAAGCCTATATGCGGCAAAACCGGCACAATAGCCGAAGTAAAGACTATCAGACCGGATATGCAGTTTGTTGAACTGATATGGGACGAAGAAATGGGAGTGTTTGCTACTTGTCATTTCGACAGTGGTATGTTTGAGTTAATAACGAAAGGATGATAAACATGGAAAACAATATAAGAAACCAACTAACAGAGGTAATCAAATCACACCTGACACCGCTTGATATTGAGCCGTGGAACGAAGATGGCAGCTTTGAAAAATCATGGTTTAATAATAAAGGTTGGGATATTACCATTTTTTTCAACAAAGATAAAACAAAAATCAATGTAAAATTTTGCTCGGAAGGAGGGTCCCGTGGAGAGCGAAAAACGTTTGCATTCAGTGAACGAGGATATAATAATATGCTGAAATGGATAGACGAGCGGCGTATAGACTATCTAATATGGTATATTGAGAGACATCTGTAAGGTGGTTTTTTAGATACATGATATTCGTAGACGAGGAGTATGCAGGTGTTTGTAACACGATGAATAATATCCGACAAAGAGAAAGACCGCCTATAATAAAGGCGGTCTATATTTTTTGTTATTTATTCATTACTCTCTGCAAAGTTTTCCAAGCATCAAGTTCTTTCTCCATTGATGAGAGAGAGGACATCGCAAACCGCGTAAATGACTCATCATCTTCGTCACAGAGCCATTCTATAAGGTGCAGCGTTCTAAAAACTATATCGTACATCGCCATTTTGCGATAATACTCTAAATCTTCTGCCACGTCCTGTTCTTTCTTCTCCAACTCCGACGCGATAAATTCTGCTTCTGCTGTCATAAATACCTTTTTCAAACAGTAAAATATGCTGATTTTATCGCTCCAACTGTCCCATGAATAGTTTTGGTCTGTTTGGTTCTGAAAATCCACGTATGTATCGAATAACGATGTTACACTGTCAGGGAGTACGCTTTCACCAAAGGCACAAATCATACCTAACAAATTTTCGCCATTACTTTTCCAGTATGTAAACTGGAACGTGAACAGCGAATTTAAGAGGTTTTTCTTTTTGTCTTTGGTATCTGCCTCGATGTACGGAGTAGTTTCAAGCACTTTCCGTATATACTCATCTGCCGATTTCAAGCAGTTATTCGTTACATTTAATGCTACGTCAAACGCTTCTGCTTTGTCCTTGACCTCTTTAAAATACATTCTAAATGCGTAACTCATGCGCTTTCTCCTTTCTTTACCTCACTTGCGAGCCATTCGGATATAGCCTGTTTACAGTGCAAGGAACAGCTTTTGCCGTAGTGGTTATGATGCCACAAGTCCTGTGCGTCACAGCCGTACTCACAGCTTAACCGTACATTCCTTAGAAAATCAGCCATCTTTGCAAGGCTCATGTGCTTTATTTTCTCATAATGCGTCATGCTTCTACCTCGCTTTCAAGCCATTTCCTGTATCCATTTACTTCTTCATCTATGCCGCAGCATATATCATAGAATTTACAATAAATACAGTTTGTATTATCACAAAGGATTCTTGCCATTTCTCCAATACTCATATCTTTAACTTTTTCGTAATTAGTCATGATTTTACTCCTTTCTTCATCGTACATAACCTTATATAGCTATTTTTTTATAGGGATAGGAATTGCGTCCAGACGCGGCATATATTTGGTATGAAGCCAAATCAGCTCATCACGGAATAACATTAAAGCCGTTTTCGCTATATCCGCGTCATTGAAGTATACCTCATTCGCATGTTGAATATCTGTTGCAACCATTACCTTTATATTCGCAATTTTATCCATATATTGACAGCCGATAAAAAACTTCGGACGTGTTGTGTCTGTCCAGTCAACAGGCTTATCACTAAGAGCCTGATACTGCTCTAACTGCCTATGTATCGTTTCTGCATGATAGCGGGCAATACCGAGTTTTTCATTATTTACATAATTTCCGTCACGATATAACGCGTCATCACATTCCTGTCCGCTTTCTTTGATTTTCCGTGCGCCGATTATTGAAGCCGTATAATACGGTTCTCCTATCTTAACCCGCTCATAACCCGTTAAGGGCTTGGGCGGCTTGGTAATAGCTTCTATCTGCTTTTCGTCGAGCTTAGTAACGTACTCTTTTCCGTCTATTATGACTTTTACTTCCTTCATGTCATTACTCCTTCCTGTCAGGTCATATAACCTTGTAGAATGTTTTTACCGAATTGTTCATAAGGATAGTCATTACACTGCTGATTGTCTGATTCTTGCTGTGTTCGCTTATATCCTTTGCTATACTGTATATATTCTTTGTTGTCGGCGGCAGTGTATCTACCCGGTCAAGCATTCTTTTATATGCCCCACCGCTACCGGTCGCCGTATACATCCCGTTCTGCTCACATACATAACGAACACTGGCACTGTTCCAGACCTTCCTTTCTACGACTTCCTTGTATACCCTAAAGTTATACATACGATAACGCTCGTTGTGCATGGCATCATAGAAGCGTATCTCGCCCCTGTCGTAATCTTTGTTATAGCTAAAAATAGTATTATCGTCGCAAGCCATACGAATATTTTTAAGCTCACTATCAACCATACCGTCCATAGCCAATTTGATAGCCTGTTCAGGACTGTAGGTGTGAATGAAGTCGCTTTTATCTGCACTATAGCTAACATAGTCATACGGTTCTTCACCGGTTACCATAGCCGCTGTCCGTATGTTATACACAACGTCGAACAATCTTTGTTCCTGTATCATGGTATATCGCTCCTTAATTTATTCCGTCATTATTTTCTCGTAATAGTATTCGGATGGGCGGTTAAGTATCTCTTGCGTCATAAGGGAAACAAGTTTGTCTATGAAATCGGTCATAAGCATTGTCGGTCTGCCGGATTTAGTTCTGGTACGTATACCCCGATTTTCACATTCATTGAGAATGTACTCCGGTGCATACATGGAAACCTCTTTCTCGGCAAGCGTTCTCGCCTCATGTTGGCTCAACTTATATCCCGTTTCCTTGACAGCCTTTATCTTTGTGGCATGAAAGTCATAATACACATAGATTTGCTTATTATGCTTATCGCTGTATATTATCTTTCCATTCCGACTGAAATCAAGGGTTTTAACGTTTTTATGCCGTCTCTCCCATGACCGGCTTAATGTTTCGTCATGCAGGAGTTGAATAGTTCTTACTATCGCCTTTTTACGGCTTTTAGCATAGACATATCCGTCCATATATGTATATCGGGTTTTACTTTTTTGTTTTTCCCCGGCTAACATCTTCCTGTCCATTATCCTGTACGTGACACGATATAAACTCATCTTTGCCATATACTTTCGCTCCTTTCCCTATTATGCTGCGGTATCTAAAGCGGCTTTTTCAACTTTTATGTCGTTATTACGCATAAGCTTTAACAAGGCTATCGCTTCTAACCCGCTGCAGCATACGGTCATTACCGTAGGATTGTATTCATCGTCGATATATCGTATCGTATACGGCTTATCATACGCCGTTTCTTTATTTACCGGTATGTCTGATAACCCGTTATATCCGAACACATATATCTTGTCGCCTTCATGTAAAGGCACGGAAGATATAATCACAGGGCGTATACATACGAGCTTTTCATTATAGTTAAGCTGATATGCCTTACGCTCCTTGCGGTTCTCAACGGCATTGACGATAAGGTTGAATACAACCGAAACAGTAATTGAAAGGGCAAATACGCCCAATGTGCTTAATATGAGTATCATGATAATCTCCTCCTTAAAAATCTTGCTCTATAACCCATGCTTGCGTAATAAAACGCAAGCACAGATTGTAGAGAATTGGTTTATTTAGTCATTTTCGCCGGTCAGTTCATACTCAGCCGCTTCTTCGTCGGTCAACGGTTCGATATATGATATATATCCCCATGCCGGGCGACCGATTTTGGGGCAGTATGTAGGATTTGCGAAGTTGTATACTTCACAACCGCTTTTCTTAGGGAATGTTCCCGGTCCGACCGGTCTTTGTGTACTGTAATATACGTACATCGTTATTTGTCTCCTTTCAGTAATTATTCGTGCAACCCTACCCGTGTTACTGCGGTCTTTACACAGTTGACGCAGCCGAGAATAAGACCATGCTTGTCATGGTAGAAATATTCCGGCTCCTCTGTACCGCAGTACGGGCAATCGTTAGGTTCATTCGCTTCTTCATCGGTTGTATAGTCATCGTCATAGTAGTCATTCTCACCGCCATAGTGAGCGTCCCACATAGCTCCGACCGCTCCTGAAGCTGTATTTGCGTACATTTCAATCACTCCTTTACTTTTTCTAACCCTTCTGCGCCTATAAGGTAACAAGCGCGAGGGTCTACATGACTTTGTATCCTTCTCTTTTCTTTGATGAAATAGATTGTTTTGCCCTCGATATGTTCATGCGGAGCTTTTGCGATAACGGTATAACACCTATATTTTGGTTTTTTTCCGTAAACATAAAAGACTGCATATTCAGGGACATTCTTAAGTACCCATTCATAATACTGGCTGTATGCTACATCAGGGTTAATAACCTTTACCGTATCACCGATATTGATTTCGTCACCACTTGAATTATGAGTGGGTTCATCTGTCGGTTCAAACATGGTACTGTCCAGAACCCACGGTTTATATACAGGACTGAACGGGTTAAGGCTATCCCATTGAATCTCCATTCTTTGCTTTCCCGCATAAGAATCGACTACCTTTATTACCGTTCCTGTTTCCCCGCAAAAGGGTTTCATTTCCTTGGTAAACGCACTCGGATAACCTATATATATATCTGATTCAAGTGTTCCGAACTCACTTACCATGTCTTCCCATTGACGGACTCGAACTCTGTCACCTACTGCAAATGTCTGCATAATTTTCACTCCTTCGCTTTAATAGTATTTTCTGATGCCGTATTCTCTTACGAGATAGCACGTGTCTTTTACTTCCTTGCCACCACTTGCCGCGATAAGATATACTACCTCACCGGAAGCGGGGTATCCTGACATGATAATACCCTTCATGATAACGGTATACGTACTGTCAGTGTTCGGCTTATGCCCATACGCATAATACGGAAGCCAATCGGGGGCATGTTCTCTTATCCAATCGAGATTTGTTGTGTATGCCGCCTCATCGTAAATGACCTTAACTATATCTTCTGCCTGAATAGCCGAACGATACAATGTCTCGGCGGTGAGCATGTTTATAACCTCAACCGCGCCTACGTTAAAGTCGTATTTACCGTCATCCGGGCAAACGGCGGTCACGGTATGTACCAGTGTATCACCGTCATACTGTTCTGCCATGGTAGCCACCCCGTTCGTAGTGATAACGATTTTAGGGTTTTTCAAGACAGGACGGTCAGAAGCCAAAGACGGGCGTTCTACAAGTTCAAACATGCCATTGTCGAAGTTCCTGCCTTCAGCTAAATTTTGTGCCGGTTCCGTGTCCCATTTAATTTTTAACGTTTGTATGCTGAACATCCATTTTTCAGCAGTGATTGTACCGATAACAGTTCCGGTCATACCGCATAAGCCTATCATATCGTAATTAAATCCGTTCGGAGTATTTATGAATTGTTCGTTATCATCTTCATAAAATTCTTCGCCAAACTCCTTTTTCATGTCGTCCCATGAACGGACACGTACTCTATCACCTTTCTTAAAAACTTGCATTTTCATTACCTCCTTCTTAATCGTCCAAGCAAAGCAAGGAGAATGTGTCCTCGCAAAGCTCCTCGAACTCGTCATCAGTGTGCGGCTCTCCTATATGCGTTTCATGGCGATATAAGTCCTCGTCGCAGTTCATACACTGATACGGGTATTCTTTACTGTCCGGCTCATCCAAGACAACGGAGCCGCAGCGATTACATCTGCGGCAGACGGTATCATTTTGCATGACATACGCCATTGTATTGACATGAATGAGCGGGTTAAACTCCCTTTGCTGTACCATAATGTTCTCCTCCTTGAATTAAAATTCTATCGCCGGGTCATTAACGTATGCAAAATCATACGCCTGTGACTGTAAATCTTCAAGCGTTCCGTCGTTTTTTATTACATAGTCGTAATCATAATCAAAAACGCTTTTGTCTGCTGAATTTGTTGTTATGCGTTCAACACCTTTTCGTGTTACAAGAATAGTTGTTGCGCCGTAATTCTCTACTACCCGCTTAATTTCTTTTGGGGTACGGATATGTAAAAACATAAACTCCGACCACGAATCAAGGAACCGGTCAATAGCCTGTTCCATAATCTTAAACGGGTAATCGTTATATTCAGCGCACAATTCAAGCATATCCGCGAGGAATTTCCTGTCTTTGTCCGTTTTACCGCCATTCCAACCCATCTGTGAAGCAAGATTTTTTATGCACTCAACGTATGAAAAGTTGACAACTTTCGGCGGCAACTGGATAAATTCAGGTAAATTACTGCTCATGCTCTCTCTTGTATCGGAAACGAACCTGACGAAGGTATCTTTTCCTGTACCGCCGCTGCCGTTTATGACGAATATTCTTTTCTTCGGCTTCTGCATATTCAATGACAACCCTTTATCTTCAAGTCTTGTCATGATTTCTTTGATTGCATTTTGACCTATGCCCGCGAGGAATATAAGCTTTTCTTCGTCCAAGCATATAAGGTCACCGATTGTTTCAATACCGCCCTTTATCAGCGCGTTATACGTTCGTACCGACAAGTCAAGATAAGAGATAGACATATTAAGTACATTGACTTTCTCTACTGCTTTCTTATATCCTGCAAACGTCATTTGATTATCGCCGATACTCTTACCTAAGATACCGTAATACGGATTTTTGTAATAGGTCGGTTCTGTATAACCCATAATATTTGCAATCTTTTTTGTTAAGAAAACCTCTGCTATCCTGACGTCGCCGAATCTCGGCGTATGGCAAATATCCCCAACCGTAATTTTATCTTTCATGTTTTTCTCCTTTCTTTAAGCCATGTTACAGTTTTTCATGTCTTTGTAAGTATAGAAGTCGCTCTCGAACTGAACAGCGTCCCAACTCCCGGAAAGTTCACTCTTGAAAAGCTCGTCATATATATCGTCTGCAAGCTCATCAATCGAAACCCCCGAAGGTTTATGTATATCAAGCGACATTATGCCGTCCGGCACATATACCTCTGTAAGTTCATCTCCGGCATCACAGATGATAATGCCATCTTCTATACCCTTTTTTATTTCTGCGCGTGAAAGCATTTTAATCTCCCTCCTTGCTATAATCATCGTCCTTAAACATCTCGCATTCGTCAATTTTACAGATGTCTTTGTCAATGCAATCGTACATTAAAGTAACAAGTGCATCATGAGCATCTTCGTGCGACCGGAATGGTGATATAACATAACGGTCTTTATGATTATTAAAATACATATAGATAACCCATCTGTTTCCGTTCCAACCACACTCAAAAGCCTCAATAATGTCAACATTTACGAACCTGTCATTATCGCATTTGATGTATTTTGCCATTGTAATTCTCTCCTTCCTTAATTTTCGTGATAGCCGGTATCTTCCTGAATACCGCCATAAATGCTGATTATTGTCTTACCTTTTCCGATGTCTGTCATCAGCTGATTGACTATTGCCGTTGCTTCTAATTTGGTAAGAAACCCTGATGACCGGTATCTCTTTCTCTGACCGTCGTAATACAGATAAATATGCCAACCACTCGCGTCAATACCGTATGTGATACGGTCAATGCTATTGATATTGATATAGTCGTAATCGTCGTATTTTATAAACTGCGTCATAAATATAACCTCCTTCTAAAAAATCCTTGTTTTTGTGTATATATATAAAAAGCGGCAGACTAAAAAACTTTAATCTGCCGCTTGGGAACATAAAAAAAGAGGAAAAGCATACACTTCTCCTCAAAAATAATACTTCATATCTGTATAGATATATTATACCATATTTCTTGGTAATGTCAAGCAAAAAAAAGCAAGAAAAAAGAACCTGATTCTGCGGTTCTTTTCCCTTATTGAAACTACAAAAAAGCAATTACTGAAAGATTTTAGTATTTTTCAGTACATTTATATTATACCTTATTTATTTTCCCCTTTCAATATAGTAATTGTAAACTTTCTGTGAACAAGCACAAAAAACCATATTTTTCATGCTACACTTCCGATTTTGTTATATGGCAGCAGCCTGAACAGTACACGCCCAATTATTTTATCTTCAGGCACTTGCCCTACATCGCTGCTTCTGCTATCGTGGCTGTTACCTCTGTTATCGCCCAGAACGAATACATGATTTTCACTGACAGTTATCGGATATTGCACCCTGCTGTCTGTTATATATGTATTCCCGAATGAGTCATTTACTTGCTCGCCGTCTACATACACATGACCGTCATGCACGTTTACTTCCTGTCCCTCGGTTGCGATTATACGTTTGACGTAATATATAGATTTAGCAGAAGGCGCATCCTTTACGAAATCAGCATTAAACATCACAATATCGCCTTGTTTGGGTTCATACCCTGCTTTTTTCATTACAAGCACTATATCGTTATTTGTTAATGTCGGCTGCATACTCGTTCCGCTTATGCGCGAGAACTGGAACAAATATATATTTGCTGCTGCTATAATGCCCATAACCACGGCGACTCCCAATATCGTATATATCCATTCCCGTACTCGTACCGGGATTCTGTGTTTTTTTCCTGTAGGCTTTATTGTATATTTACTGAACTTATCGCAGTG
The DNA here is from genome assembly GCA_947628385.1 of uncultured Clostridia bacterium. Classification (GTDB taxonomy): domain Bacteria; phylum Bacillota; class Clostridia; order Oscillospirales; family Ruminococcaceae; genus RGIG8773. The sequence continues at coordinate 99,736 of CANQZS010000001.1, forward strand.
CTGTTTTATAAACTCCGGCTGCGGTATAGCTTGTATCCATGCTTGCGGTATCCCTGTTCTGTCGTTTATGCCGTATACGATACCGGCTAAACCCCCTGCCGCCGCTGCCATTGCAGATGTATCGCCGCCGAGGTTGACCGCCCTTAATATGCAGTCTGTATAATTATCTGTCGTTAAAAGACACCATATTGCCACTTCAAGAGTATCGACTATGAACGATGAATTACGTATCTCGTCATACGATATATAGTTGAGCTTGGATATATACTCAAACTCTTTCGGCTGTTCTTGCTTAAACGCACCGCAGTCCATTTCGATTAAAAGCTCCTCATACGCATCACGTACAGATAAGCCGCGTAATAGCTTCTGTGCAAACCGAATATATACCTTACATGCGTATAGGGATATAACATTACCGTGTGTAAGACCTGCTATATACTCTATTTCTATCTCTGACGCGCCTGTATATGCCAAAGGCAGTATGCGCAGTAAAGCTCCGTTATCATTATCATACTCGTCTGTTCCGAAAATTTTATCTAAATCCGTTATGCCCGATATATATGTATTCAGCGCACCTTCTGTCACTCTGCTTATCTCCGGTGCTTCCTCACGGGTTGTATATGTACCGTATACGTAGCACATGGCGAATGAGTGCAGTATGTCCATATACAGCATATTACCGTATTTTCCTTTATTCTTCACGTATGCGTCCATTGTCGCCAATGTCAATGCACCGCTTTCCGACCATGTATCTGACAATTTAACATTGTTAAAATCCGCATGGACCGTACCACGTTCTTTTCTTCTATACGGCAAACCGACCATCTCGCCGGTTATAAGTCCCATAATTCCGTTATATAACTTCTCATTCATTGTTTTTGTGTCACTCCCTTATCTTTGTTCCTGTACTATTGAGCCTGTATCCGGTACGGTATTGTTTACAATAAACGCCTGTACCTCGCCCTTGCCGGATGCCTGTATTGTCAATTTCCCGTGTTTCTCCATACCGGTAAGGAATATAAGGATAAAAGATAAGACAGCTACTATGATAATGAATGTTGTCAGCTTCATTCTTTCGGCTTTACTATATACTACAGGACTATCCTGCTCGTCGTCCATATACATTCCATCGTACATTTCTTCGTCTCTGTTATCCATGATTACAACCCTCTCTTTCCGTGGAATTTTCTGCGCTCGTAACGTCTGCGACCGCTGTTGTAATATCCGTAATGCCCGCCGGCGTAGTATATCGGCTTTTTGGGTTGTTCCTGCTTCTGTTCCTGTTCCTTTGTTTCTTCCTTTGTTTTTGCTTCTTCCTGCATTTCTTTATTCTCCTTTATCTGTAGTAGTATTATCCTTAGGCGGTTTACGCATATATAGCCTTTGAACCGCCCTTAGTACGTTCATGCAATCGGTTTCATCGTCTATCTGCGGTGTTACGACATTGACAGAGACGTACTCATTGCCTATTTTCCCGTCTAACATGATACCTTTACCGTCTATACATACCTTTGTACCGGACTGTATTCCGCGCGGTATTTTACATTCCACATCACCGTATATGGTATAGACGTTCTTTACCGTTCCCAATACAGCTTCAGGAAACGTGATACCTATACGTACGTATATATCTCTGCCCTTTACCACGTACCGTTTGGACTTCGGTACATGTACCTTTATAACCAAATCCCCGTTTTCACCGCTGTATCCGCCCGAATTGCCCTTACCGCGAATACGCAGGACTTGTTTATCCTTAACGGCTACCGGTATCTTTACCTCGATTATTTTCTTTTGCTTGTACTTGCCCGTTCCGTTGCATTTCAGGCACGTTTCATCAGGTATACCGTTAGTGCAGCACTCACAAATGGTATTACGCGTTACCGGAAGCATCTTCTTACAGCCTCTTAATGATTCTTCAAAACCAACATCTACGTCGAGGTATATATCCGAACCGCGTTCAGGGATATGTACCTCGTCAGGTCCGTGTGTGTCTGTACTCGGTCTGACAAACATTCGCTTGATACGTAATAGCCTGTTCTGTCTGTTATGTCGTATACTCATGACCGTGTTATACGCTTCGCAGACTTGTTTGAATTTCTCTGTTGTATCGTCACCCTTGCTGAAATCGGGGTGATACTGCTTCGCCAGTTTCTTATACGCTTTGTTTATATCCTCGTCTGTGTCGTTCTTCTTAACACCAAGTATTGAATAACATTCTCTCTCGCTCATTGTCTTTTATATCCCTCTCGTTTAGAAGTGAAAAGCTTGTATCTGCTGCCATACGTTGTTTATGATACCCGTATTTGTCGGAATATTCGCACCGAACAGGCTATTTACCGCCACAAATGCGAAGTATAATATGAGGCACAGTATTGCGCCCTTTATAACGCCGCAGAAGCCGCCCAATACAGCGTTAAGCTCTTTACCGATAGGCACAGCTTTTATGCTTTTGTTTATAAGATTAACAATAAGACCGAGAATGCACATCAGTATAGCAAAACTTAAAATGGTAACAAGCGTAACACAAACATCATACGCCGTTACATTAAGGGAGTTTGCCACAGCTTCAGGTAAGCCGTTTAACGGGATTTTGGTATAGTTATTGACTATATCCGTTCCCGAAAGGATGTTATTGCTGATTGTTCCGTCTTGGAATGGGGTAAGGAAGGATGATATATATTCATCCACGTTATAGGTATTAAACAGCCATAAGGTTATATTTCCCGATACGCTGCGTGACGTTATCCAACTTATAACCATAGCTGCTAAACCGCCAATACTTCGGATACCGCCCCGGCATATACCTATAACCACACATACAACGAGTATTGATGCATAAATCGTATTTACTACATCTATTGACATCTTAATCTCTCCTTTCTTCGTATTTTCCGAGAAAACAAAAAAAGGACTTTTGCGCCACTTTACTGTAATTAGACGCAAAAGTCCCTTAATTATTCTTCATATCTGTTTCTATTATATCACATCTGCTGAAAATGTCAAGCGAAAATGACACTCAGTATACTGTGGTATAGTGGACTATTATACAACTTCTCGCCTAATATAGAGCATAAATTCGGGACGTCCCCTCCCTACTATTATCCTTTATCAGTAGAATAAAGGCAATATCTCAGATATACTTTTTTGCTCTATCCGTGAAATAGCGCACACGGTTTGATACATTACCGGCATATAATCACGTAAGGACTTTGTAAGCGGTATCGTCACTTGCTCAAATATGCCGTCTTTGTTATACTGAAATATTCGTATATCGTTTCTGTGCTTTATCGGGTATTCCGACCATCCGGCATTTATCAGATGTTCTGCTATTGCCGAAGCGTCTATTTCTTCCAGAATGTTTTTTTATCATCGTACTGTGTCATATTATTATCTCCCATATTCACATTTTTTTATTTGCAGCTAATTTCCGTCATAGTGGACTTGTCTTACGACTTCTTGCTGTTACACAAGCATTATCCGGGATGCCCCTGCCCTACTTAAATGGTGGAGATGAGGGGAATCGAACCCCTGTCCAAAACACCTAATTCACAGTAAATCTTTTATGCAATATCTTTTTTTTATCATTAAGGCAGATAAGGGAAGCAGATACCCGATGCCGGGAGCTACTATAGCCGTTCCACCACTCTGTTCAAGGGAACAGAGAACCGTAATGATTTACTATTTTTTGACCGCAGACGTTACCCGTAAATAGAAGGAATATCATTTAGGAGTCGTGTCACTCAGGCAGCCATTTTTACAGGCGAGAGACCTCTCAAAGCCGAGAAAAGCTGCGGATGAAGTGATACGATTGTTGCAGAATTATGTTCGTTGTCGTTTATTTTTATGTTTTTGACTTATAACGGAGTCACCCGTGCAAATTTACTGTTTTTCAATGCCCTGTCGAAACCATTACATCCCCATATATATATATTTCGACGGCGGTCTGCATGGACCTGTTATATATAACTTCTTGCTTTTACACAAGCATAAATTCGGATTGTCCCACCCCTACTGTATTGTTTACTCCAGTTCGTTCACGACGACCGTTCCTGTCTTGAAGTATATGACGTGTCTGTTACCCTGTTCATCGTCGTACAGTATACGCTCATCCGCGTATTCTATATCGAATTTACCCGATTGCCGGAACAGTTCATTGCCTACTGCGTCGTAGACGATTATTTCACGTTGCAGACCGTTCCCGAAGTTTGACGAGATAGTCTTGAAAGAACGCCGCACGGATGCGCAGCCGGACATTACGAACAAAAAGATTGCTATGGCAACCAAGAATATGCAGATGAATACAATCAGCTTTTTGTGCTTTATATAAGGCATTTTAATCATTTTCTATACCTCACTTTCTGTTTTTAAGCCTTGTCTGCTTATAATATAGCAAGAGCCTATACCTTTATCTTTGACAAGGTAAAGCATGCCTTCCGAAGCATGTTCATGCGGTGCTTTTGCTATGACCGTAAAACAATCATCTTTTGACGGTTTATGCCCAAATGCGTAATATATGGCGTAAATAGGCGCGTGTTTGTATATCCATGTGCTATACATCGGGTATACAAAGTCTGTGTCAACAACCCATACAGTATCGCCGACGTTGATTTCACTGTGTTTCATATCCTCACCTTTAATTTCCTTATACCTTTCTCGTCTATGAGATAACATTCATTGGAGTATACGCTTTTTATGAGATATAACATGGCATTACGTACACCGTGCGGAGCTTTAGCGACGACCTCATACGTATTTTGATTTACAGGTTCTTTCTCGTAAATAACGCGATGGGCATACTCCGGCGCATGAAATAATACCCAATCTGAATAATTGGGATAGGTTTGTTGGTTGTCTACAACCTCTACCATATCTCCCACACATATTTTACTGTTGTTGTCGTAAGCTGCGGTCGTATCTACCATAAACGCAAAACCCTTTTCCCTCACGATATAACAAGCGTTTGTATCTCTGTCACGGAGAAGATAAAGCCTACCGTATAACCCCGTAAGTGTAGGCTTTGTTTTAGCCACAACATAACAGTGAGTGCCTTCTTTTGGTATCTGCCCGTAAGCGAACTGTTCAGCGTATTCGGGCGCGTTATCTTTTATCCACTGTGAGAATTTGGGGTAAACCTTACTGCTGTCCGTTATACATACACAAGCACCTTCATCTATGTCGAGCTTTTTACTGTCTGTTTCTGCCGTATTATTTTTCTTCTCTATGCCTTTTTCTTGAACAAGATAACAAGCTCTCGTACATTGGCTGCGAATAAGATATAACATACCGAAGAACGACTGTTCGTGCGGTGCTATGGCAACGACCGTAAATGCAACATCGTTCTTGCTGTCCGGTAAGTGGCTGAACGCATAATACGCCGCATATTTGGGAGCGTATGCCATTACCCAATCCGCGTAGCTTCGGTATATATATTCGTCGTCTATGATATACACGGTATCGCCTATGGATATATCCTTGTTGCCCTTACAAGTTTCTTCACTTTGTATGAGTTCGACCGAACCGTTGTCAATTACCCAATGTTCTTTCATAGACTTATCCCACTCTATCTGCAACCATTGTATATCTTCGCATGATTGGTCTATGGATGTAATTGTGCCGGTTCTGCCGCATAAATATTTCATACCCTGAACAAAAGAGCTTGGATAACATATATGCTCTTTGCCTGTTGCGTCTGTATATGTACCGTATTCTTTTGCCATATCATCCCACTGGCGTACGCGTATCTTGTCGCCTACTTTGAATGTTTGCATAGGTCTTTTCCTTTCTTTGAATGTGTTTGAGCTGCGGGGACTGTCATATATGGACAATCTGCCGTGGACTGTTATATCTAAACGGTCTGGTGGACTGCTATGTATATAACTTCTTACTGTTACACAAGCATAATTTTGGGACGTCCACTCCCTACTTGTTTTTCCTATACAAAGGTAATAAGGGTAAGCGACGGGATTTGAACCCGTATTCCCGACAACCGGTGTTTTACCGTTAAACTACGCTTACACGCGGCAAGGTATAGTGTTATACCTTGTCACTTCAGGAAACAAAAATGAAATTTTATGCCCGCCTTTCGGCGGTGGTCGGAATGGCAGGATTTGAATCTGCAGCCTCATAGTCCCAAGCTATGCGCCCTGCCAAATTGAGCTACACTCCGTTATATTGAAAAGGATGTGGACTGTTATGTGTATAACTTCTTGTATGGTGACAAGCTTTAATTTGGAGCGTCCCGCCCCTATATAAAGCTCATACGCTTTTTGGAGCGACCTGTAAAGAGAGGTTTTCGTTCATGAGATTTAACAAAATGACCATTTTTGTTAATTGAGGTTTTTATATGCCAAACGATTCATACTATGTATACGTAACAGGTCGCTCTAAAAAATTTACGAACTTTTTTTCTTTTTAACTCCCCCTATATATTAGATAGGACTTTTTTCACGTTTTTTTGATAAAAAACTGTATAAACTTAAAAAAATTTTTCTTCCCCTTTTTGTGCAATTTGCCACGGGCGTTATAACACAAAAAAGACCGCCCAATAGGGAGATGGCGGTCTCTATGTGATTTATGTCGTTGCAAAGATGGTATATGGACATAAATCATATAAACCGGCAATATAGCTTGTCTGCTTATATCATCTATGTGCTTAAAAAATCAGTTTGGCGGGTCGTTTTTGGACATTACCCTTGTTTACCCTTGTAATTTTTCATTTAAGGGTAATTTCAAGGATTTTACCCTTGTTTTTACCCTAACGCGTTGTCTACTCCTGACTACTCCTGTCTACTCAAACGGCATATCTAAGCCATTTTTTTGAATTTCTATGAGATTCTGTTACCCTTGTATTTGTCTACTCCTGACTACTCCTGACAACTGCTGTCGTGTCCTGTCTACTACGGTTTTTAGTGTTTATGATGAATTTGAGGCATCTCTGTCAACAATCCTCCTTATTATTAAATATTATACAATAATTGTAACACAGGTTTTATATTTTTGCAATATCTTTAACAAAAAAAAGAACAAAATCACACGACTTTGTTCTTTTTATTTATTCGTTTCGTTACGACAGCATGAGCAGTATTTCGAGCGCGATTATGATTGCGCTCAATATGCTCACCACGGTTATGCCGAGCACGCACTTCTTTTTAAGTCGTATAAACGCCGTTTCGAGGTTTGAAACCGCGTTTTTCGTGTTAAGCTGCGTGTTTTTGAGGTCAAACACGCTGTCGTTGAGCCTCGACACCGAGCCTACCGACTGTCTCACGTCGGCTATGCCCGTTTCGATCGACTTTATGTCCTCCGCCATATCCTTTGACGACGCGTCGTTTTCGGTCTTTGTGTCTGATATTTTCTCCGAAAGAGCTTCGAGTTGTTTTGTAATGTCGTCGAGCTTTGCGGAAATCGAGGTTATGGCTTCACCCGCGCTGTCGATTTTCGCCGCCACGCCGCCGACCTGTTCGGGCATGTCCGCCATAGCCTGCATTTCGCCCTTTATCTCGTCAAGCTTCTTAAACGAGCTTGTCACGGAGTCGGCTATTTTTTCGGTGATGCCGACGTTTTCTGCCGCGCCGACGCTTTCCGACGTATCAGTGCCGCCTTCGGCTTCCGACTCCGAATCAGCCTCGGTATCGTCCGAAAGCTCTTCATCCGGTTCGGGCTTCTTCTCCATGAGCTTGTCGATTTTGGCAGCCACGGTGTCCTTTATCGCCTTCGCTCCCTGACCGATTTCTCCCGCCGTCTTTTTGAATTTGTCTATCACGTTCTGGAGATTTATCGTCTCATTGAGATTGATTTTCTGAGTGTTCTCCACCGGCTCGGGATTTACGTTCTCGTCGTCAAAATTCATATTTTCGCTCGCCCTTCTGAGAAACTCCTCATACTCCTCGTCCGTTCCGCTGTAAAAAGCGTCCTGTCCGTCATACGACTGTATGTTCATACCCTTGTTACTCATACGTTCACCCTTCTCCCGCAAAATTTTCGGGCAAAATTACTGCACTTCCTCCGCCGGAGCAGCATCCGCTTCGGGATTTACTTCTTCAGCGCTTTCCTCCGCCGCGCTCTCCTCCTCGACAGTTGCGTTTAACGGCGTGCCGCACTTTGAGCAATATTCGTTATCCTTATCGTTGTACGTGCCGCAGTTTGCGCACAGCTTCGCCTCTTTAAGCTCGCTGAGCTGCTCGTTCAAATCCCCGATTTCACCGTGCAGGCTGTCAAGCGACGCAAATTCCTCCGAAAAATCGGGAGCGGCAGTACCGTCAACGCGGCTCTTGTAAAGCTCTTCGCCTATTTTCGCGTACTCGTCTTTTATCTTGCCGTTTATGTCGCTTATCGCAAACTTCACCTTTGTCTGGTCAACAACGTTGTTTGTCTTGCCTATCACCTTATGTGTGAGCTTTACCGCGCCTTCCTTTAATTTAGCGGCCTCTTCCTTTATCCTATCCATTACGTCATTCATTATAATCGCTCCTTCCGTTTCTTAAAAATTATTGGGGATTTACCCATAATATGTCTAATATTTTACCATAAATTTTGTTATTTGTATATAACATTTTCATTATTTTTTTGTTTCATTACGAATTTTTTATTTTACTGCCACTTTTTTACAGCTTCAAAACGCCTATCGCCTGTATGAAAAGCACTATGAGCAGCACCGGCGCAACGTATTTTACCATTACGGTGTAAAGCGTCTTTCTGCCGAAGTGCTCGCCGTTTTTCGTCAGCTCGTCAACGACGTACTTCGGCTTTGCGAACCAGCCTATGAGTATGCACGTTCCGGTTGCGAGTATCGGCATCAGTATCTGATTGGATACATAGTCCAATATATCGAGTATCTGTCCCGTGCTGCCGTTCGGCAAAGCGGTCTCAAAGTACAGCTTGTTGTAGCCGAGGCACACTATTACGCCGAGTACGAGAGCTATGACGCTTTCGGTAAGCGCGGCGCTCTTTCGCGTCATCTTGAACCCGTCCATGAAGCTCGACGTTACGGCTTCAAGAATCGATACGGAGCTTGTTACGGCGGCGAACAGTACCATTATAAAGAACAGTGCGCCTATAATATTGCCGACAAAGCCCATTTGTAAAAATACGCTCGGCAGCGACACAAACATCAGGCTCGGTCCCGCAGCACGCATACCCTCCGCGCCTTGGAACACATACACGGCGGGAATAATCATCGCTCCCGCGAGTATCGCTACGGCAGTGTCAAAAATTTCTATCCGGTTGACGGATTTGACAAGGTTCGCGCCGTCACGCACGTACGAGCCGTACGCGACCATAATACCCATCGCGACGCTTATGCTGTAAAAGAGCTGTCCCATAGCGTCAAGGATTGTTATGACGAGAGAGCTGAGCGTCACGTTCTTAAAGTCGGGTATCAAATATACGAGAAGTCCGTCAACGCCCGTCCGCGTAACCGTCTCACCCGCCTCGTTCACGCTGTCGTGGCTTATTGTGAGCGAAAACACGACTATACCTATCACAATCACGATCAGTACCGGCATGATTATCTTCGACATCGCTTCTATTCCTTTGTTGACGCCGCGCGTTACGATGAACGAGGTTATGACGAGGAATATTACGAGGTATATAAGCGGTTCCCACTGACCTGTGATAAAGTTCGTAAAATACGATTTGTCCGCCATTGCCGCACCCGCGCCCGTTATAAATCCCACGGCGTATTTGAGTACCCAGCCGCCTATTACGCAGTAGTACGGCAGGATGAGAAACGGCACGAGACACGCGATCAGTCCCAAAAAGCCGAAGCCTTTATGAACGCTGCGGTACGCCGTGAGCGGGGCTTGCCTCGTTTTTCTGCCTATCGCCACCTCGCTCGCGAGCAGCGCAAAGCCGAACGTCAGCGTGAGTATGAGGTAGACGAGAAGGAACAGTCCTCCGCCGTCCTTTGCGGCAAGCGACGGGAATCTCCATATATTTCCAAGTCCCACCGCGCTGCCCGCGGCGGCAAGCACAAAACCCAAAGTTCCTCCGAATGAGGTTCTTCTTTTTTCCGTCATGTTTTTTCCTTCCTTTTTTCTGCGTTTACATTTCAGTTATACATGTGGCTCGGAAGACCGCCCACCATGATAGGCGAAAGCTCCGCCTGAATGAGCGGGTTCGCGTACGAGATAAACTCCGGCGACACGTATGTACCGTCGTTTATTATCCACTCGAGCGGGACTTTTTTCTCTATGTTCGCGATTTTGTTTATATCGTAAGGCTCGGTCGTGCACTGGTAGGGGTTGTTCGTGACGCGGTTGAATATAATCATCTTCGCCGTTTCGCCCCTGAACGCCGCCTCGACCGCGTGACCGCCCGCGACGAACGCCTCCGTTATATCAACTCTCGAAACGATGTGCGACGAGCATCTCTGCAGTATGCTTAAATCGATCGCCCTCGACTTGCAGCCGTACTCGGACGTTATGAGATTCGCAAGGTATTGCGCCGTTCCGCCGAGCGTCATGTGACCGAACGAGTCCGTAAATTTCGCCTGACTTGAAATCTGCTCGCAGACGTATGTGCCGTCGGCTAGCTTCAAGCCCTCGCTGACAGCGACGACGATCGACTTCTTTTCCTTTCTTAAATCGCCGACCTTCTGCAGGAATTTATCGGTGTCGAACGGAAGCTCGGGGAGGTAGATAAGATCGGGGCCTATGCAGTCCTCACGCTTCGCGAGAGCAGCCGACGCTGTGAGCCAGCCGGCGTT
>CANQZS010000002.1 GCA_947628385.1 uncultured Clostridia bacterium
GAGCTTCCTGCTTAGGAGCCGACGCACCGTTAAGCAGCGCTTCGATCTCCTCCTGAGAAAGGACTCCTCCCGACGAGGATGGCGCCGGCTGGGGCGCGGGCTGAGGAGCCGGCTGCGGCTCCGGAGCAGCCTCGTCGATGCTGTCCATGATATTATTGTAACCCGCCATCATCTTTTCCGCCATTTCCTTGGCAAGATCAAGAGTCAGTACGGACATGAATTCCGAATTTATGACTTCGTCTATAGTAAGGTCGAATTTTACCGTGCAGACCTGACTTTCACCGGCTATATCGTATATTTCCTCCATCAGGTTATTCTGACCGTCCTGAACTATAGCCTCAGGAGTGGAAATATCCACGGCAGTTTCGATTATTTCTGAAAGCGCAGTAGCGGAGGCTCCCATCATCTGGTTCATTACCTCGCATACTGCCGATATATTCATTTCGTCGAACTGAAAATCGTCCGTTACCTCCAAGGGAAGTCCCATAAGCTGGTTCAGAATGAGCTGAACGTCATTCTGTTTAAGTATCAGGACATTCTGTCCCGAAACGCCCTTGGTATACTTTATCCGCACCATTATTGACGGTTCAAGCTCCGGAAAAGAAAGCTCTCCGGTATTGACGATCCTGACGTGCGGTGTTGTGATCCAGACCTTTGCCGAAAGCATATTTGAAATGGCAGTTGCCGCGGAGCCCATGGTTATATTCATGATCTCTCCAATGGCGTCCATCTCGATCTCACCGAAGCCTTCGGCGGTCATTTTATCATCACTCATCGTATGTAAACCTTCCTTTCCGTTATTCGGACAGTTAAAAGCTGCAGGCATTGCCCTGCGGGAGACTTATCCGAGGAATATTCCGTAGGATCGCATCTCCTGCTTACGTCATTTTCCAAGATCCTTATATATGTTATCTATCTTGACTGCCTTTTTGTTGTTTTTAATGCCGAGCTTTCCGTCGAACCACAGATTATTGCCGATCTTGACTGTAACATTACGGTCTATCGGCATATTGAGCGGGATAACGTCGTTCACCTGCATGGTAAGAACATCGTAAAGATCGAGCTTTGTTTCGCACAGCACCGCGTCTATCTGAAGATCCGAATCCCTTATTGCGTCGAGCAGCGAAACTCTTCTTTCCTTTTCCTTTTTAGGATCGAGTTTTTTGGTCGTTCTCGAATATCTGTCTCCGAATTTTGACATTATAGATTCAAGGTTCATTGCCGGTATACAGAATGTCATTGTATTCTTTATGCCCTTTAGCTCTATCTCCAGCACGACGAGTATAACGACCTCGTCCGGAGAGATAGACTGCATGACTCTTGCGTTTGTTTCTATGGTAGTTACCGAGGGATTTATGTCAATGTATGTGCCCCACGGCTCCTTTAGCAGAGCTGCCATTTTATTGAGCACCGTGGAATACAGAGCGACCTCGATCTCGGTATAGTCCCTGTTCTGATCCGCATAATCTCCCGCGCCGCCCATAAGTCTGTCCATCATAGACATTACTATGGGGTTTGAGACCTGCATTATGCAGCTCGTTTCCATAACGTCGTCGTCGGTTATGCCCAAATTTACCATTGACATCATAACATAGTCAGGAAGCGCATTGTTGAATTCATAATAGAGCTGCTCCTCGATCTGCAGTACCTCTACCTTGCAGTAGATACGCATAAGTCCCGTGAGGAACGATGAAAGCATTCTTGAATAGTTCTCAAAGATACCGTCTATGACCTTAAGCTGCTCCTTGGTGAATTTCTTAGGCATTTTAAAGTCATAGTTCTTTATTTTCGGTTCCCTTGCCTGCTCCTCTATTTCCTCAAAGGCTTTAGAGCCCTCCGCCGAAAAGCTGTTCAGCAATGCGTCTATCTGGCTTTGCGAAAGTACGTCAGCCATTTTATCCGCTGCCTTTCCTTTACCTTTAGGGAGCTATTCTCCCGCTTGTCTGTCTGACCTCAGATCTGCGAGAATATCTGCTTTTGAAACATACTCCCTGTCCGGATCGGAACGTCCCGCATCAGGACCTGCGGCGACCTCCTCCGGCGCCTCGTTTGCAGCGACCTCGCCATTCTCGTTTGAATACTGAACGAATCCTGTGCCATATTCCATCTGGAACAGCTCGTTCACGACCTCAGGATCTGTAAAATCAACGTCGTTTCTAACAAAAATTATCTCAACTCGTCTGTTCTGACGGCGACCCTCCTCGCTGTCGTTATTGTCCACAGGGCGGTATTTTCCGTAGCCTGCCGACGAAAACTTATCCGGCGTGCAGGCGTCAAGGCTTATCATGTAATTGATGACTGCGTTTGCACGTCCTGCGGAAAGGTTCCATTCGTTTACGTCCGAGTTTGCCGCACCTGCGGTATGTCCGCCGACCTTTACGGCGTAGATGCGTTCGTTCACGCTTCTTATACCGTCGCATATAACGTCAAGTATGTATTTTCCCTCATCGAGGAGAACGTCGCTGTCCCCCGCAAAGAAGATATTGTCTCTGAATCTCATATACACGCCGGTGTTTGACATTTCCACACTGACGCTTTCATCAAGCTTGTTGGTTTTTATGACCTCCTTGAGGTACATATAGAAATCCTCGAAATCTATTATTTCTCCCTCTTCCTGTACCTCCGGTACGGAATCGTCGTAGATCGCCGTGGGATCGTTTTCCATATCCTTAGGAGTTATTACGCGCACCGTAGTCTGATCCACGGTTATGCTTGAAAGAGCCGAGGCTATATACTGCCACTTGCTTGAATCCATATTTGACATTGAATAAAGGAGAACAAAGAACGTAAGCACCAGCGTTATCATATCGCCGTAGGTGTCCATCCAGCTTCCGCCCTCTTCTTCCTGTGACTGCCGTTTCTGAGCCAAAGCCTGTTCCCTCCCTTTCAACCGAAGGCAAAATACACTCAGTTTATTTATTATATCACATTTTGTGCATTTTTTAAAGCATATTTTTAAAATTCATTCTCACTATTTCAACAGATTTTCGTCCAAAAAATTAGTGATTATGCCATATTAAACGATTTAGCTCTCGCTCTCTGAGGGAGCCGCCTGTTTCTTAGGCACATGAGATGAGGGGAGCATCATTCTGAGCTTTTCCTCAACGTAGCGCGGGTTTGCTCCGGAAATTATCGCCAGCGTACCCTCTTCGACTATCTGTAAGCAAAGTATTTCCTGATTGTGATTATATTTACAAAGATTTCCTATAGGTGTGAATATAAGGTGCGCAAGTATACAGCCGTAGAATGTTGTTACCAGCGCCGTAGACATACCCTGACCCAGTGACGAAGCCGAATCCGGATTCGACGGATCAAGGGATTTCAGCATATTTATAAGTCCTATCAGAGTACCTATCATACCCATTGCCGGAGCTACCGCCGAACCCTTTACCCAAATGGCGTAGTTGCTTTCATGGCGTTCACATATAAAATTTATGGAATCGTCCAGCATACTCTTTACCTTGTCCGAGTCGTTTGCGTCGACTATGAGCATAAGAGCCGATTTCATAAACGGATCGGGACAGGCGTTTGCAGCCTCTTCAAGGGCAAGTATTCCTTTCATACGCGCGGTCTTGCAATGCTCGACCATATCGTTTATGTACTTATCCGGATCATATTTAGGCGGAAAAAACGCTATTTTCAGCATTTTTGGAACTTTAGTAAGCACCGACAGCGGATAAATAAATATCAGCGCGCCTATGGTACCGCCTACAACTATGGCAACGGAAGCCGGATCCCAGAAGCTTCCTATATCTCCTCCCGTAACAATGCCCCATATAACAAGTCCTATAGCAAGTACAAAGCCTATGATTCCTGAAAAATTCATATAAACTTCCTCCGATAGCAAATATCATGATCTATTCAAGGCATGACGCCGTTATTTTCTGAGCCGGATCTCCGTCGCCGAGACATTTCCTGCGGAATTCCGCAGTTTTTTCCATGATCTCGTCCACAGTTTCCTTGACGAGATAGCTGTGACCGTTCTGCATGAATACGACAGTATCGGGAGTTTCCTCCGCGATCTCTATAAAATTCTCATTCAGAAGTATGACCGTTCCGTTTAATCTGTTAAGCTTTATCATTGTTTTATCCTTTCATATCATAAGCCGCCGAGAGGGGACGGGAGCCTCGTCCCGTCCCGCCTGCCGGCATATTTTTTAAGAGGGATATTCCCGCAGCCGACCCGCCAAAGTCATGCCGCAGGAGCTTTACCGCCGTCCGGCGGCGTCAATGTTATCATCTCTTGAGGTTTACAAGCTCCTCAAGCATTGAGTCGGAAGTGGTGATTATTCTCGCATTAGCCTGAAAGCCTCTCTGTGTAACGATCATGTCAGAAAATTCCTGAGCAAGGTTTACATTGGACATTTCCAGCTTGTTGGTGACTATCTTTGTATTGGTAACGCCGGGGTCAATGCTTGCTCTCTTGATCTTTGCGTCGCCGGAAGCCGCCGTCTGGCTGAACATTGTTTCGCCATCCTCGTCAAGACCGTCCGGATTATCGAATACCGCAAGCTCGATCCTTGCAAGGACTTTCAGCTCATCGTTGTAGGAAACGATGATATTGCCCTCCTTGCTTACGTTTACGGCGTCGGAATCGCCGAATGAAAGCTCGCCTATAATAGCGCCTGCCGTTTCGGCTGCGTCCTTAGCTGCCTCTCTGTCCGCAAGATTTTCAGTTTCCTCAATGGCTGTATAAAGCTCCGCATAGTTCGGCTGTGTTCCGTCTGCGGCAAGAGCCGGCTGACCGGAATTATCAACATAATATCTGTATGAAAGAACAGCCTCATGGTTCTCGTTCTCAGGATCGCTCGCAGCAGTATTCAGGTTCTGGATAGTCTGCTGAATATCGAGGAACTGCATCTGAGTCTCATAGTCCTCCGCCATAAAAGCCTCTATCGTACCGCCGTAAGCGTCGAGATCGTAAACGAAAAGACCGTTTTCGCTCGTGCCCGTTTCCGTAGGAGCAGCCGCTCCCGCGTAATCCGGAGCATCGCCGTCATCTCCCGCACCGCCTACGAGTACGTCCCAGTCATAGCCGTACATAAAGCCGTAATCATCGGTATAAACGTTATACGCCTGCTGCATAAGCTCGTTCAGGTTGATAGTGTTCCTGAATGTTATATCCGAGGAATTTATAGCTCCGTCATCGTTTCTGTCAACGATCTTTACATCGTTCATAGCAGCCACGCTGTTGTCGCCGACCTGTGTAAGTCCCCAGAGATTGTTCCTTGAACCCACTACAAAGGAGTTGTTTCCGGTAGTGAGGTTGCCGTAGTTATCCGGAACGAACGCTCCCATTCTTGTGTACTTTACCGATGACGCCTGCTTATCGGAAGTCAGATTCAGGCTGTCAAAGGTAGACGTCATAAAGAATCCGTCGCCTGTTATGACCATATCCCAGACTCTGCTTGTGTTCTGGAATGACGATACGGACATATCCTTATCAATAGAGCCGAGCTGAACGCCGTAGCCGACCTGCGAGGAGTTATTTCCTGCATAGGTCTGACGTCCGGAGGTGCCGCTTATAGCTGTCTGATAATAAATGTCGCGGAATGTAACTCTTGAAGCTTTAAAGCCGTATGTATTTACGTTAGCGATATTGTTACCGATAACGTCCATTCTTGTCTGGTGCGTAGTAAGTCCTGATACACCAGAATAAAGTGATCTCATCATAACTAATAAAGCACTCCTTTGAATTTTTGATCTTGCCGGAGTGTTTCCCGTCCGTCTGTCGTTCGGGACGGGATAGGTTTCCTTTCGGTCCAACCAGTTTTTCCGGCATACCTCTGTCACATAATGACAGTTGAATCAATGTTTGTGAAAATATTGCCCCGCATATCCTCGGCAGTCATTGTAGTAATGACCTTATTGTTTTTAACGCTTACGAGAAAAGCCGTTGATCCGATCATAACGAGCGTTTCGTCAGAACCCTTTTCACCGGCAAGCTCCACAGCCCTGTTGAGCCTGTCCAGCATATTATCCCCGCCCATGTCGATGTTCCTTTCGGAGAGCCTCTCCATGGCGTGTTTTGAGAACTGCACTCCGCCGTTATTTTCCAAAGCCCCGAGCTGTTTTTTCAGTTCATTTGCAAAATCGCTGTTCTGCGGAAGATCTTTTTCCGCTACCGTATTCTGCATTGGCTCTGCGGTTGTTCTGCCTGTCTGTACCGATAAGTTATTGCGAAGCTGTAGATACTCGTTTATGAGCATAGTCTTCAGCACCCCTTTCGGATATTATTATCAGGCATGACCCTGAGCCTTAAGGTAATTCTCAAAAGCCATCAGCGGAGATTTGTCGATCTCAGAAAACGGATCGGAAAAATGTCTTATCGCCACCTCGGACTCGGTAAGCTTACCTGCCAGAGAACCCGGTTCGGCATTCTTGTCGCATATTTCATCGAGAGTGTAATTTCCCGTTGTGAAGAGCCAGCCGGAATTTCCGTTATTGAGCAGTATCTCTACTCTCTGAGTTCCGTCGCTGAATGTTACTACCTCTCCGAGCTGACCTACGCCGCTGTAGCCGATCTCGGTAATTGCCTTGCCGCTCTTTGTATATCCCCAGATGCGGTCGGTATTGATCCTTGAAGTAATATCCGTGTTGTAGATAAAGCGAATATCATACATTCTTGTTCCGAGCTCATCTGCAAGAGCCGCCTCTTCCGGATAATCCTCAACGGAGATCCTGCGCGGAACACCGTCGCCGCGAGCTGTTGCCGGCGGAGCGGAAACTCCCTTATAGTTGCCGTTTTCGGTCTTTTCAGCATTGTTCGGATCAAGATCCGCCACATATTCCTCTGTACCGTATCCGGAGTAGATCTGATCGTATCCCGGAGCCATATCCTCTTCCGCAACATCGGAATGATCGCCTAATTGAGGTATTTCTCCCGCGTGAGATACTCCGCCCTCTCTTCCGGCGCTGAAATATTCAAGAATATCCTCGTTGGACATAACGCCCGCTTTGTATTCCTGAGCCTGAAGATATGTGGTCTTGAGAATGTAATCCGCATTTGCCGAAGCTGTTTCTCCGGTCTCCTGTATGCCGCTTATGCCGTCAAGCTCTGTCATAAGGCTGTCGATTATCTCCTGAGATCTTGCAAGATAGCTCACATCTGCTGCGCTTGCGGAATATCCGTTTGCAATGGTACTTGTGCGGTTATCTGCGATAACGTCAGACACCTCGTCGACCATAATGTCGCTGCTTTCCTCATTAACTTCCTCGTCTGCTGCGTCCTCGGTATCGGGAACTGCACCGCTGCCTGCCGCCTCCTCAGCGCTGTCCGTGCCGTCAGCTTCATGAACGTTATCGGTGCTCTGATCCTCACTGCCGTCCTCGCTGTCCTCAACTACCTCTACATTTTTTGCAGGATATACCTGATCTCCCACCAGAACGTAGCTTTCGCCGTACAGGAAAAGAATGTCAGTGACCTTTCCGGTGACCGAATCCTCATCAAGGCTCGTAAGAGTTCTGACAGTTTTGCCGAGAAGATCTTTAAGCTGGCTGTAGATCTCCGGATCCACAATATCGGAAACCTGACTGCTTTTATAAGCATTTCCGTTAATAATTATGGACGGTTCTCCGTTATAGATCGTTACCGAATCCACCTTGCCCGTAAGATAGCTTTGACCCATATCCACCGTAACTACCTTGCCTACAAGAGACATCGTATAGCTTACATTCGACTGCTGAGTCATGTTCTTTATGCCCTCGAGCATGGAATACTGCGCCATCTGTGCAAGTACCTCGGAATCGCTCATAGGATCGTTGAAATCCTGATTCTGCATCTGTGCGACAAGGAGCTGCAAATAGCTGTCAAAGTCGAGATAGTTGCCGTCCACGCTGCTGTCGCTCTCATCGCTGAAAGCGCCTATGTATTGGTTGGAATACTTGCTGTAGATATTATTATTTGTGCCGTAATTTATTCTTCCTAAGCTCTCGTCCATAGTTTCGCCTCCCTTATTTCAATATTTTCCTCCGTCTCATCTGTTTCGTCGATACCTGATACCGCCGGAATACCGCCGCTTCTCCTGCTGCCGTCCTCACCGGAATAATCTCTGCCTCTTCCGAAGCCCCGATCCGTAAAATCAAGACCCATCTGAGCCGCAGCCGCTCCCGGTTCAACAACATCTATGCTTTTTACCTGAACGTTTCTGCTTTCAAGACTTCCGCTGAGCAGCGAAGCGTGCTCCGCGATCATTCTGCCGACCTCTGCGTGCTGTGCCGAAAGCATTACCGAAACAGCGCCGTTTTCCTTGACGAGCTTTACCGCTACTTGACCAAGCTCTCTCGGTCTGAGTATAAGAACGAGCTCCTCGGTCCCGCTGTTGTCAGTCATTGTGCCGAGCTTTTCGGAAATCGCCTCAAAGAGCTGTACATCTACCGATCCTCTTATTTCTGGATCCAAGCCGTCCTCAGCCGTGAACGTCTCTGTCAGTATCTCCGGAACGTCTGCGTCAGGAACGTTTAATTCCGCTGCGGAAACACCGTTTATCTCCGCAAGCTGCTTTTCCGCGTCGTTGATCTTCACGCCTATGAACGTGATATTAACGCTTTCCGGCTTTTGCGGAGCTTCCTCCTTTACGGATACTACCGTATCGGCATATTCCTTGTACAGATCCTCCATTTTCTCAGCCATTTGCGGTTCGGACTCCGTTACAGCCTGCTTTACAGCGCCGAACACCTCGGTTATCCTTTCCGCAGCCTCTGGAGCTTCTGCAAAGGAAAATTCCTCAAAGCTTTCCGCCGGAACGTTCATCATAGCCGCAAGTATACTCATTGCTTCATTGTAGGCTTCCTTTTCGTCCTTGTCGTCGTCGGAGCTGCATACAGCGGAAACTATTTCCTCCAGCTCGTCAAGGATCTTATCCTCGTCCGAATATCCCACATTCAGCTCCATTGAAAAGGCTTCGCCGATCCTGTCCATGAATTCGCCGCAGAGCAGAAGAATATTTTCGTCCTCATCGTCAAGCTCCGCTCCTCCGTCAAAAAGGATCGAGAAAAGATCTGTTTTCCTTTCCTTTCCGTCATCAGAGCCTTTCATAGCCTTTATCACAGCATCTAAAAGAATTTTAAGACCCTTTAGCATACCGTCGTCAGCCTTATTGAGCTGAGCAATGATCTCCGAAAGATCTCCGCTGAGAGCAGTGCCTGCCGGGATCTCAATGCCGCCTGTCACGTTCTCCTGATCCGTATTGACCGCCTGTGCCGTTTGCGCCGTTTGCGCAGCTTGTGAAGCCTGCGCCGTCTGCGAAGCCAGAATATCGGCAAAGCTGACGCCGTCGCCCGCAGCCTCCGTATCCGTCATGATCGGATCGCTGTTCAGTGCAGCCGCCATAGCCGCCGCCTGAATATCGAACATCACCGTATTCACTTTTTCCCCTCCTTTCATAAAATAATATCTATTTAAAGCGTCAATAACGCCTTAAATCATAGCTTATCATGATCTGTATGTACTGTTTGTCACATATTCGGCAATGAACTGTTCCTCAGCCTTTGCCGCCATGAATTTATATTCCTCAAACTGTTTATCCTCTAACTTTTCCAGTGACGATACCTCTTTTGTCGCCTCTATCACGACACCGAGCTGCTTCTGGACCTTTTCCTCCATTTTTGCTATGGAATTTTCCAGCTCTCTTATCTGTGACGAAAGGGACTGATGGTACCCCTTGAAAGCCGTTATCTGCATTACCGTCATTCCCGCAGCCGATCTTTCGCGGAACTCGCTGTTTGAGCTGCGGAGCCTATTTTCAAGCTCTGCTTTCTCGTCCTGATACTGCTGCTGCTGTCTGCGGAGGTGGGCAAGATCGTTTTTTTCTCTTTCCAGCACCTGTTCTTTATAGCCTTTGAGCTTATTTAAAGAAAACTCGAATCTTTTCAAACCTTACGCCTCCGAAAGGATCACTTTACTGCATTTTTCATCATTTCCACCGTTTCCTCAAATGAGAAAGCCTCATCTGTTCCTTGCTGGAGAAACGCGTTTATCTTATCTATTTTTTTAAGAGCCTCGTCCAGCGCCGGATTTGTTCCCTTTTTATAAGCGCCTATTGAAACAAGGTCGTAATTCGCATAATATACCGAAAGCAGGTTGCGCATTTTTGAAGCTGCGTCTCTGTGCGGCTTTTCGGCAATTTCCGACATCAGACGCGACACCGAATCCAGCACCTCTATTGCAGGATAATGGTTCCTTGCCGCGACCTTTCTTGAAAGGATTATATGTCCGTCAATGATACCTCTTACCGTATCGGAAATAGGCTCATTGGTATCGTCGCCCTCCACCAGCACCGTATATATGCCGGTTATGGATCCCCTTTCAAAATTTCCTGCGCGTTCAAGCAGCTTTGGCATTGCCGTATAAATTGACGGCGTATAGCCTCTTGCTATAGGAGCTTCTCCTACCGCCAGACCGATCTCTCTCTGCGCCATAGCAAATCGCGTCAGTGAATCCATCATCAGCAGTACGTTTTTCCCCTGATCCTTGAAATATTCCGCAATTGCCGTTGCCGTCATCGGACACCGGTTCCTCATCATTGCCGGCTGATCGGAGGTCGCCACCACAAGCACCGAACGCGCCATTCCCTTTGGACCCAGATCCCGCTCAATGAATTCCAGCACCTCACGTCCACGCTCGCCCACAAGGGCAATAACGTTCACGTCCGCCTCCACCTCACGGGCGATCATGCCAAGAAGAGTTGATTTTCCGACGCCTGAGCCTGCGAATATTCCCATACGCTGTCCTCTGCCGATCGTCAGCAATCCGTCTATCGCCTTTACTCCGAAAGGGATTATCTCGTCTATCCTTGGTCTTGTGAGAGGATTTACCGGTTCGCCCGCAATAGCGTAGCTTTCGGAAGTTTCTATAGGCTCGCCGCCGTCCATTGGTTCGCCGACAGCGTTTATTATCCTGCCTATCAGACCCTCTCCCACTCCGACCTGAAGCTGTTTGCCCGTGTTGTCAACTATAGAACCCGGACCGATACCGTCCGTATCGGTATAGGGCATAAGCATGACCTTACCGTTATTGAAGCCTACCACTTCTCCATAAATGAACCGAGCCGTATCCTTTCTTTCCTCGCCCTTGCGGTATATCCTGCAAACGTCGCCGATATTGGCTTCCGGTCCTGAGGCTTCGATCGTCATTCCGATTATTTTTTCTATTTTACCCTGATAACGGAACATATCCGCCTGTCTTACGGCGTTCCGAATGGCTGCAAGATCCATATAAAAACTCCAGAATCATAACTTCGGGGATCGTATTTCCCGTTATTCCTCCCCGCCTCTGGTATTCCTGAGTATTTCCTTTAGGAATTCGAGCTGAGTAGGTATCCCCGCGTCAACTATCGAGGATCCGTTATCCAGTACGATCGTTCCCTCCTTGGCTTCATCATCGAATTCTATTTCGATCTCGGGGATAAACGGTATCACCTCGTTTATCAGTCTCCGGTCGGTCCTGAAGCGCTCGGTCACGCCGTCCTCCGCCAGAGTAATCTTTACATAATCCGAATTGCGGAAATTCTTTGCCGCTTCGGAAAGGATATTGTCAATTACCGACGGATCCGTTTTGAGCTCAGCCATAACGATCTTTTCGGCAATGGTATAGACCGTTTCTCTCAGCTCATCGCTGTTTGAGATATAATATGCTTCCTTTCGGGAATTTATCTCAGAAAGCAGCTTTCCCGCCGAATCTATATATTTACTGTACTTTTCCAGAGAAGCCGCTCTGCCGTCGCTGAATCCCTCGTCATAGCCCTCTTTTTTTGCCTGCTCCTTAAGAACGGCACATTCGCGCTCCGCCTTTTCCATTACCGCTATCGTAGCGGCTTTAGCCTCGGCGGTCATATCGGCAGCCTTTTTTTTCGCCTGCTCTATGATGTCTGCGCGTTCCTTTTCAAGCTCGGCTCCCCGTTCGGAAAGTATTCTTTTCGTTTCGGCGTCAACTGCCTCGCGAAAGCGTTTTTCCTCCGCTGCTTTCTCCTCTTCCTCACGCCTTTGGAGCTCCTCTTCGGAAACAAGCTCCTCTTTCTCCTCCGGCTCTTCCGAGGGGATATGCACCGTATTGTTTATTTTAACGGGTTCGCCCATTTCATATGCGGGTCCAAGACCCCTGACGATCCTATGCAATTATCTCGTCCTCTCCGCTCTTTCCTATAACGAGCTCTCCCTCTTCCTCCAGATGACGGATAATTCCAACGATCCTCTGTTGAGCCTCGTCAACGTCACGCATACGCACGTTATGCAGATATTCGATCTCCTGCTGGATAGATTCCTGCATTCTCTGCGGCATATTCGCATAAAGGACTGCCGCCACCTCTGCGTTCGATCCCTTGATAGCCACCGCAAGATCCTTTGTTTCCACATCTCTGATGAATCTTTGTATCGACATGGAATCCAGCGAAAGAATATCCTCGAATACGAACATCTTCTTTTTGATCTCCTCCACCAGAGACGGATCTCTTGCGGACAATTCGTCGAAGATATATTTTTCTGTTCCTCTGTCTACCTTGTTGAGGACGTCTGCAACATAGTTGATGCCGCCGACCTCGGTAAGATCCATTGAAACGACCGCAGCGAACTTTCTTTCCAGCATAGCCTCTATGGATTTTACCGTTTCCGGAGAAGCCGATTCCATCTTGGCTATCCTCTCTACTACCTCCACGCGCTTTTCCTTGGGAAGCTCCTGCAGAACGTGTGAAGCCTGCTCCGAATTCACATATGACAGCACCAGAGCTATCGTCTGCGGGTGCTCGTTCTGGATTATCGCGAGCAGATTCTTGTAGTCGGACTTTCTTACAAATTCAAACGCCTTGGACTGCATGGACTTTGATACCTTTTCCATGAGCTTCTGGGCTACCTCAGGACCGTAAGCCTTTTCAAGCACGCTCCTTGCATAGTCTATGCCGCCCTCGGTTATGATCTTCTGCGTCAGGCAAAGCTCGTAGAATTCGTTAAGCACCTCGTCTACCTTTTCAATATCCATATACGGCAGACTTGATACCTCAAAGGTGAGCCTTTCAACGTCATCATCACTGAGCCTTTTGTATACGTTAGCGGCGTTTTCCGCGCCTATGGAGGTTATTACCACCGCCGCTTTCTGCATACTGCTCATCTCTTCAATATCGGGCATCAGCTATCCTCCTCCTTGATCCAAGTTTTAAGAAGCTGAGCGACGATCTCGGGACTTTGCTTTGCAAACTCGCTTATCTCGCGCCTGATAACGACTTCCTTGGTCTCTATCTGCTCGTCTGTAAGACTGGGTACTTCAATAGGCTCGCCGTTCTCGCCGAAAATGAACGTATCCGCCGGCTCTCCGTTTTCGGTATCTGCGGCAAGAACGCTGGATTCGATGACCTGCTTCTCGAAAGCCTTTCTCTTCTTGCTTGCATTCCTTGAAACTATTGCAAGTACAATAAATATTATCAGCAGCAGTATGAGGACTATAGCTCCCACAAGTATGAGCTGATCGAATGTAAGACCGAAGAGGTAAACCGGAACTACGTCCGTATCCGCTTCTATAATATCCGAATATTTCGGGAAGTTAGTTACCGTTACCACGTCCTCAACTATCTGCGGATTTACCGTGCCGGCATTTCCCACCAGTCTGACCAGATCCTGTCTCTGCGCCTCTGAAAGGAAATCCGTATATACAACTACCGAAATGGAAAGTCCCTCAATATCATAGCCGGCTTTTTCCACCTGCTCCTTGTAGGTATCCACAAGATATGTATTAGACAGTGAATTTTCCGACCATGCGCCTGTTCCGTTGGTATCGCCTGTAGGATATGTGTCGTCCGCATTGCCCTCTACGCCCACGACGCCTCCGTCAGCCGTAGTCCCGCCGGTGGCGTTATCTGCGTCTGCGTGCTGTAAAACGCCCGCATTCGTATTTCCCTCCGGTGTATACTCCGTATTTTCGCTGACCTTGGAATCGAGGTCAAGCACCATATTCACCGCTACCGAAACGCCGTCCTCGCCGTAAGCCGGAATAAGCAGTCCGAGGATCTTTTCCTTTATGGTATTTTCGAGATTCGTTTTGAACACCAGACGCTTTGTTTCCTCCACGAGGTAATCGTAATCCCCGTCCTCGGTGATTATCTGCGGGATACCAAAGCTGTCAACGATGGAGATATTTTCGTCCGTCAGTCCCTGCCATGACATTTTCACAAGGTGGGTTATACCGGTTATCTGCTTATTGGAAAGCTTCTCTATACCGTCAAGATACACCATTACCGAAGCGGTCGGATACTGTCTCAGCTCCTGAATTACCGTATTTTTCTGCTGCGGAGAGGTAAGGTTCACCACTGCATTGCTGATGTTCTCCATAGAGCTTATCTGAGCACTTAACTTATCCTGAACATCTATCATGTAAAGCGTTCTGTATTCCTCATTGGTGGTGAACATTCCGGTCTGAGTCGTGGTGTATGTATAATTCATGCTGTTTTTAGGATATTCCTGCTGAGCGAGCCGCATAACGATGTCGTTTTCCGTGCCTTTAAGAACCATGATCGTGCCGTTTGAAAGTCTCGCTTCATAATCCATTTCCTCGATGAGAGCCATCATTTCGGAAGCTTCCGTTGTTTCGAGTCCCTCATAGAGAATGACATAATCCTTTTTATTAAGAATGATAGCCACTATCACCGCCGCCAGAACTATAACAGCCAGCAGCGCTATATAAATTACCCTGCGCTTTTTATCCTGAGCCTCCCAGAACTGGGTAAACGATCTGAGAAGCTTCTGAACCTGCTCATTCATTATCCGATGATCCCTTTCTTATTCATAGACGAAAGACGCCGGCTTTCCGCAAGCGCAGAAAGCCGCGGCGGTATAAGCCCGCAGCTACATTGTTATCTGCAGAACGCTGTTATAGGCGTTCACTGCGGCGTCCTTTACCGCAACAAAGGTCTCCACGGCGATCGAAGCCTTGGTCATATCGTTGTAAATGGTATGGAGATCGTCTATCTCTCCCATAGTAAGGCGGACTGCGTCCTCCTCAACGGTTTTCTGGGTATCCTGCATTTCCGTAAAGAATTCCTTAAAAACGTCTGAAAATTTTGGAGTATCCTCCTCTGCGCCGGCAGAGGTCTTTTTATCATCATCGAAATATGATTCAACAGGCTGTATAGCACTGCTTATAGGAACAATAAACATTCAAATCCTCCTTTTCAGATTGGGGTCACCGCTTACCTGCCGTTAAGCGACATAGCCTTTGTGAGCATAGCCTTGACCGCGTTCACAGCGGAAACGTTTGCCTCATAGGAACGCTGTGCTGCAAGCAGGTCTATCTGCTCCTTGGCGTTATTGACATTGCTTTTATAGATATAGCCCTCGTCATCAGCAAGGGGATTATCCGGATCGTACACCGGAACGAAAGGCGCGTCGTCCTCGATAACATCGGCAACGGTAACGCCTGCCGACTTATATCTGTTAAGATGTCCGAGGTAATATGTACCGTGATGATATTTTTTCTGATTTTCGTTTTCCGACATCATCACATATTTATCGAGAACGTCGGAGAACTTTTTCTTTTCCGAGAACACCGTAAGCTGGCGGCAATAGGGATCTCCGCCGGGGGAAGTGTTATAGGTCTCCTGATTGGCGATATTCTGCGATATGATGTCCATGCGCAGTCTCTGCGCCGAAAGCGCCGAGCCGCCTATATCCAAAGAATTCAAAAACGACATGGTTACTGTCCTTTCGGTTTATTTTTCGGGGATACGGGATCAGCCCTTGGAGATAGCCGTCCTTATCATGCTGTACCTGCTGTTAAGGTAATCCATAAGGGCGCTGTACTGGTACTGAGCGTCGGCAAGAGCGAGTTGTTCCTTTTCCATATCAACGTTATTTCCGTCGAGTATCTGGTTCGTATCAGTTTCATAAGTAGTAACGACCGAAAGCTTGAGCGGCTTATCGGTATTTGTGTGATGGCACTCATGTTCTATTTCCTGATGATATTTACATTTGCATTTTTCCTCAAGGAGCAGACCGAATTCCACAGTTTTCGCCTTAAAATCCGGCGTATCGCTGTTAGCGATATTATGGCTTATCACTCGCTGCTTGTACCAAGTAGCGTCGAGTCCCTGCTCGGCGAGGTTCATAACGGCGCTGTCAAAAAGACCCATAAGAACTCTTCCTTTCCGCCTTAAGGCAAGTCATTGGCTGTACGCGGGCATAGTTATCCCGCTGACATTTATTCACTATTAAGTATATCATCATTGCAAAAAAATTACAAGAGCTTACCAAAAAATAAATCCGAGATACCCGTAAAAAATTTTACGATAAATCTATTAATTTTTCCTAAATATCACTAAAATTCACACGCTAAGACAAAAGATCGAAATGTTTTGGCGTAAAATTTGTAAATATTGCACAATTAAAAATGGAAAATAAAACCGATCGAGCGGACTAAGCTCGACCGGCTTCTGAATATTGCGCCTGCGGCGCAAAATTGTTAATTACGCATTGCCAATGCTCTTACATCTTTTCCGGACAGTCTATCTTCAGAATACCCAGCGTGTTCCTGAGAACTATCCTTACCGCCTCGCAAAGACATAACCTCGCCTTTAACAGCGGCTCCTCCGCTCCCTTTATGCGGCATTTGTCATAGAATTTGTGGAACAGCGTGGCAAGCTCCTGAGAATACCTCGTTATCTTTGCAGGATCACGATCCTTTGCCGCAGAATCTACCGTGTTGGGAAGAGACGCAATGTAACGTATCAGCTCCCTTTCCTCAAACGTGTCCAGAACGTCCAGCTTTTCCGGAGAAAGCCTTTCAAGAGAGTAGCCCTCCGCTTCAAGGTTCCTTATTATCGAGCATATCCTTGCATGAGCATACTGAACATAATATACCGGATTCTTTGAGGACTGCTCAATAGCAAGATCAAGATCAAATTCAAACTGCGAATTGGCTTCGCGGAGATTGAAAAAGAATCTTGCCGCATCAATAGGTATCTCTTCAAGCAGTGTTTCAAGCGTTACCGCTTTTCCGGAACGCTTTGAAAGCTTGTATGTCTCGCCGTCCTTTACCAGTCTGACCATCTGCATGATTATTACCTCCAGACGATCAGGATCTACTCCCAGAGCCTGCATGGCTCCTTTGATCCTCGGAACATATCCGTGATGATCCGCGCCTAAAATGTCTATTGCCGTATCGAATCCGCGCTTTACAAGCTTGTTGTAGTGATATGCAATATCCGGAACGAAATATGTCGGCACCCCGTTCGCGCGGACAAGCACTCTGTCCTTTTCATCTCCGAAATCTGTGGATCTGAACCAGAGCGCTCCCTCCTGCTCATAGGTATGACCGCTTTCCTTGAGAAGTCCTATTATTTCCTTTACCGCTCCGCTTTCATGAAGCGTGCTTTCCCTGAACCAGTTGTCATACTCTATACGGTATTTTCTGAGATCCGATTCAAGCTTTGCAATATTCTCCGGCAGCGCTGCCGATACGAGCGCGTCGCGGCGTTCCTCCTCGGTCTTATCAATGAAAGAAGCCCCGTTTTTATCATAGAATTTCTTTGCGTGCGCGATAATATCCGCGCCGAGGTAAACGTCCTCCGGCATGGGGAATGTTTCGGTATCATTATATATAGCCTGACAAAGCTCCTCGCTGTCCCGATATTTTTCCATAAGAGCCTGCCCGCTTTCCGAGCAGAGCTGGATATAGCGCAGTTCAAGTGATCTTCCGAATTTATCTATCTGATTTCCCGCGTCGTTTACATAGAATTCACGCTTTACATCATATCCCGCCCATTCCAGCACCGAAGAAAGACAGTCGCCTATCGCGCCGCCCCTTGCGTTGCCTATATGCATAGGACCTGTAGGATTTGCGGACACAAATTCCACAAGCACGGAGCTTCCCGCGCCGGTATCGGTTTTTCCGTAATCCTCTCCTGAATCGGCAACGGAGCTTACCGTCCTTGAAAACCAGCCTTGTGACAGGAAAAAGTTTATGAAGCCCGGACCGGCTGTTTCCGTCCTGTCGAAAGAGCTTCCGTCAAGTATCAGAGCTTCGGTTATCATTGCCGCTATATTCCTCGGGGAATTTTTCAGCGGCTTTGCAAAAGCCATTGCAATATTTGACGCGAAATCCCCATGCGTTCTGTCCTGCGGGATCTCTATATTGAACGGCGGCAGCGGAACATTTTCGATCTTTCCCTCCGAAACGAGTCTTCCTACTGCGCTCATAAGAAGCTCGCGAAGCTCCTCGGAAGCTGATTTTATTGGATTTATCATTTTTTTCGATCCTTTCAGTTATTCTGTTATCTTGATGTATATTTCATTATCTGAAATGTAGCTGGAATTTATATCTACGGTATATTTAAGGTAGATCTCTCCCCCGTCGCTGCTGATATTGTTGTCTATGCAGTGGGTGAAGATCCCCATATTAAGGTCGCCGTAGGGAGTCCCGTAATGGCAGTGGTGCTTTTTTGACTTTTCAAGCACCAGCTCCGACGGTGCGGAACCGGTCCTGCTCAGGTTCACAATATCGTTCCCGAAAAAGGACAGACAGGTCGTAGATCCCTGAAAGCCCGTGACCTCGGATTCCTCATATTTCAGCTGGAACCCGCCGTTTGCCAGAGATCTGAGCTTGCCTACTGTAGTAAGCTCTATTTTTGACTGCTCTCTGTCAACGGAATAAATACTTGTAAGATTTATAGTAACATCTTTTTCCATAATTGAATCTCCTGTATCAAATAAAAGAAAGGCGGGAAAGCCGCTCCGGTCTTATACTATCTCAGACCGATGAGATAAGCTCGTCGATCCCCACCTTATGTACCTCTCCTCCTATAGTATCTCCAAGAAATGCGTGAGCATTTTCCTCAAAAAGCTCTATACTGTCGGAGGTGTAGTAAACGTTTTTGCCCTTTTCGCTCCGATCCGAAAGAAGCTCCTTTTCCGCAAGCAGCGCATGAGCATATTTTGCCGCTTCTCCGCTTGGAGAAATGAGCTTCACGCCGTCCCCCATATATTCCGCTATCGCGTCCTTGATTATGGGATAATGTGTGCAGCCGAGGATAAGAACGTCCACGCCCTCGGCTTTTATCGGAGAAAGATATTTTTCCACAGCAAGCCTTGTGATCGGATCGTTTTTGTCCGTAAAGCCGTATTCCACCAGCGGAACGAACAGCGGACAGGGGTTCCCGAACACCGACACATCGGGGCGCAGTTCTTTTATTGCTTTTTCATATGCTCCGGAATTGATAGTCGCGGGAGTTCCGATAACGCCTATCCTGCCGTTTTCCGTAACGCTGCACGCCGCTTTTGCCGCCGGCAGCAGCACGCCCGTGAACGGTATTTCTCCCGCTCTGCTCTTATCGCTGCCAAGTACTGAGGAGACCGTTCCGCAGGCGGCAATAATAAGCTTTACGCTGTGTTTTTTTATGAATCCTATATCCTGATCGGCATATTCAAGTATAGTCTGACGGCTTCTTGTTCCGTAGGGTATTCTTGCGGTATCGCCGAAATAGATTATGTTTTCATTGGGGATCAGGCGGTTCAGCTCCTTTACGCAGGTAAGACCGCCGAGACCGGAATCGAAAACTCCTATAGCGCAGTTATTCATATTGCCTCCGAAATTATCCCTCCAGACAAAGGGAGATAAGTCTGTCGAGCAGCTCGGAAAGGGATATTCCCATATTTTCCATAAGCTTAGGATACATACTTATCTGTGTAAAGCCCGGAAGTGTATTTATTTCATTGAGAATTATTTTTCCGTCCTCCGAGAGGAAAAAGTCCACTCTTGAAAGTCCCGAGCAGCCCATTACCTTAAACGCCTTTACGGCAGTCTCCTTTATTTTTGAGGAGATCTCAGCCGGAATTTCCGCAGGTATGGAAAGACCCGACGTTCCCAATATGTATTTTGCCTCGTAATCATAGAATTCATTGCAGGAGCGGATCTCGCCTATTTCCGAAGCAAAGGCGTTATCCTTGCCGAAAACGGCACATTCGAGTTCTCTGCCCTTTACATATTTTTCAACTATGACCTTTTTGTCATGGCTGAACGCGAGCTTTATGGCGTTTTTGAGCTCCTCAAAGGAATCCGCCTTATTTGCTCCCACCGATGAGCCGCTGTTTGCAGGCTTTACGAACAGTGGGAAATCCATTTCCGCAGCTATTTCGTCGCAAACATCGTCAAGTCTGCCCAGTTCAGATGAGGAAACGCATTTCCAAGGAGTCATCCCGATGCCGTTTGACTCCAATATAGTATGTGTGACTGCTTTATCCATGCAGCACGCTGAGGAAAGCACATCGCAGCCGACATATGGTATCCCTGAAAGCTTCAGCAGACCCTGTACGGCGCCGTCCTCGCCGTTCTGACCGTGCAGTGCGGGAAATACGGCGTCTATTTTTGTCAGTGAATAGCTTCCGTCTGAGATCTTGAAGATCCCCTTATACATAGGATCCGGCAGTATAACGGCAGGAACGCAGTCCGGATTGGATTCCCATC
Organism: uncultured Clostridia bacterium; assembly: GCA_947628385.1. Classification (GTDB taxonomy): domain Bacteria; phylum Bacillota; class Clostridia; order Oscillospirales; family Ruminococcaceae; genus RGIG8773. Next base: position 20,438 of record CANQZS010000002.1, read on the forward strand.
TGCCTGAGGAGATACATGATATGTCTCCCGGATAAAACAGCCATCTTCCCTTACGGGTTATACCTATAGGGATCACCTCGTACTTATCCGACGGTATAGAAGATATTATACTTTCCGCAGAGATAAGTGATATATCATGTTCATTTGAAACTCCGCCGAAAAGAACGGCGACCTTTATCTTTGACATAAATACGACCATGCCCCTTCAAAATTAGTAATTCTTCTGCCGCAGGATCTTTGGCAGCACAGTTGATAAATTTATTATACCACATTTTATTCAATACTGCAAGAATTTTTGCATATTTTAGTTTATAAATAATAAAATTAAGTTTGCGAAAAAATGATTACTATTTTGCGCCATTAAAACCAACTTACCTCAGTAACAAAGTACTGAACAACCCATGGTTTATTATTATGTAATATTACGCTACCTGCGCCGTTAGGCGCAAAATATTTCATACTGCAAAAATATACTTAAATTGATTTTAAAACAGTCCACCGGACTGTTTTAAAAGACTTAAATATTATAAATCGTAAGTTTAAGGGGGCGCCCTGAGCCAAACGAAGTTTGGTTTTCGCAGAGGCGTTCCCCTCTTGCCGCCTTTGGAACCCGCAAGTCTGTGCAAAACAAAACCAAAGGTTTTGTCTGGCTTGACCAGCTTTATATTTTGCGCTTCGCGCAAAATTAATTGATTTTTCTATAAACTAAAACTGCTGCGTTTCTTGCGCAGCAGCTTGTTATAAACAATTCTATTCCCGTCATTCCGTTACCGCTATGGCATCGGGAAATATATTTGACGAGCTTTCCTGCAGGAATGTAGTGTTGACATATCCCTGTATCGTAGCACCGTCAAGAACGGTTATCGTGGAAGCCGTGATATTGCCGATAATTACCGCGTCAGTCTTGAATTCAGCCTTGCCGCCAATATCAAGATTGCCCTTGATCTTGCCGTTAAGATCAAGATACTGCGCCGATATGTCTCCCAGAATGATCGTGTCCCTGTCTACCTGTACCTGTCCCTTGGAAGCCATGTTTCCTTGCATCGACGCTCCCGCCATGACCGAGTTGTTACATTCTATGTCGCCTACTATCTTGCCGGTAACGCTGATGTTCTTTGTGATCTTTACATCACCCTCCACGCTTCCGTCTATGTTTACATTGGCAAAGGAACGTATGCTTCCGTTTACTATGGTATTTCTTGAAATAATGGTTGTCTCCTCCGTCTCATAGTAAGGGGAATCATGAGACTTGCCCGTGAACGCGTTTCCCGATCCTGAGTTAGGCGGTACCGGAGGAGTCCCTCCGCCATATCCGCCCCTGCCCTGAGATGCGAACGCATTTCCCGCTCCCGAAACCGGCGGCACCTGAGATGCTCCTCCGCCGTACCCGCCTCTGCTCTGAGGCGTGAATGCACCTGTTCTGTCCGCAGCGGAGCGTTCCTCATACTGCTGTCTTGTTTCCGTAACAGAAGCTGTCTGCTGAGCATTGCTCTGAGCAAAGGGGTTCACAGACTGGGACTGCTCCGGCGCCGCGTGTTCAGCAGGCTTGGGGACTGCCGCTGCGGCAGCCTGTACCACGCTTTCCACACTCATTGCCGCAGGCGTCTGCACCTCGGCAGCTTCATCAGCCTTTGGAGGGTCGATATATCTGTCAATATCGGTCTTTTTCTTTGATTCTCTTGAAAGATCCTCGCCTATAAGACCGCCGCTCTTGAGTATTTCCTTTACGGCTTGATTAAAATTGTCTTTAAGACTCATTTTAAACGCTCCTATTCCTTGATATTCCTTTTCACGATCCTATGCTCCGCAGAATATTCGGCGGTATCCCGCGCATAGGGATCAGCTTTACCGCGCCGTTTACGGCGCCGTTTTACGATAAAGGCGGAAGCGTTCCCACACCGCCGTTTGCTCCGTCAGCCAGTGCCGGCGCTCCGGAATCCATTCCCTCGTTTGTTCCGGAATCTGTCCTGCCGATCTCCGGATCTGTTTCTATGTATTTTTCCACAAAGCTCCTGAAACTATCCTTGTCCGCTTTTCTGATAATATTGAGCATATCCTCCGATGAGTAACCCTTTGCCGTCAGTATAAGAAAAATCTTTTCAAGGCTTGTCCCGTCAGGTATGACGATATTTTCGCCTGTGCTGTCCTGCTCCGGAGCGGCGTCCTCAATATCGGTAATATCCGTTACCGCCGGATCCGTTTCTGTTTTTGCTTCTGTTGTGATCGTTTCTACCACAGCTGCTTCGGCGGTCTTTTTCGTTTCGGCAAAATATTTTATGCCAAAGAATCCCGCCAGAAAGGTAGCGACGGCGAGCCAGCCGAAAAAGACGGTATATATCAGATGCTTGAAAAATTTAACGCTGCCGAAATACATACACTTGACCAAGCTCCCAGAGAGCCGCTCTCCTTTCATAATACATTTAAGTCTGCGGCAAGGCACACCTATACCCTATTATCATACACCTTTTTTTCTCTAATGTCAAGCCCTACGGACAAGCTTTTTTGATTTTATTAAGCCGTGAAAACGCGTTCCCATGCGCGTTAAGGGCTTTTTTGTAAATTTTGCCGAATTTTGATACTTTTTTCGACAAAAAAGCCTTTCCCTATCCGCCGTCCGTCCCCTTTCCGGAAATAAATCGGCCGGAAATATGTGCATAATCAACATAATTTTTATAATTTTGTCTTTTTTTCTTGACAAACAAAAGCAAATAGTGTATCCTTTAAATTAGGTAGAAATGCTTTTTTGAACATCATTTCCAAGTATATGAAATTTGCATGAAAGGAGCAGAAATAAGCTATGATAGATGTTAAGCTTATCGATCTCATCGACCAGGCTACTCTGCAGGAAATACAGGACGGTTTCGCGGATCTGACCGGAATGGCAGCTCTTACTACCGACGAAAACGGAAACGCCGTAACAAGAGGCAGCAATTTTACAGACTTTTGCATGAACTACACAAGACAGTCCGATATAGGCTGCTCACGCTGTGAAAAATGCGACCGCTCCGGAGGAGAACAAACTATGCGCACAGGTCACGCCGCAGCATATTTCTGCCATGCGGGACTTGTGGATTTCGCCGCCCCGATAATGCTTGAGGGAAAATTCATAGGCTCCTTTATAGGCGGTCAGGTGCTCACCGAAGAGCCGGACGAGGAGAAATTCCGCCGTATCGCTGTGGAAATAGGCGTGGATCCGGACGATTACATAAAAGCTCTGCGCAAGGTCAGGGTAATCGATAAAAAAGAAGTGGATTCTGCGGCGAATTTCCTTTGCACTATCGCAAAGGTGCTTTCAAGAACAGCCTATAACAGCTATATCGCCAATCAGTCAAACAGCGGTCTTACAAAGCTGAACAATTCCATGATCTCCAAGATACGCAGCGCGGAGGAAGCCGTTACCCGCAGCTCCGAAAGGATAAACACCCTTGCCGAAGCGTTCGATAACGTAAGCAAAATAGCCGGAGATTCCGCAGCAGAGGTCGCCGCTACCACAGGCACGGTAAAGGTCATTCAGGATATTGCCCTTAATACAAAGATACTCGGCTTTAACGCCTCTATCGAGGCTTCAAGAGCCAAGGAAAGCGGAAAGGGCTTCGGAGTTATCGCTCAGGAGGTAAGAAATCTTGCCGAAACAAGCAAGCGCTCTGCGGACCGCATCGAAAAGGCAATGCAGAAGATCGGTTCATATTCCAAGGATATGAATTCTCAGATCGCTCAGACAAAGGACGTTGTAGAGCAGTGTCTTGCCGATCTTAATAATTTTGCCGCAATGCTCAACGAGATAAAGAGCATCAACGAGGAGGAATAAACGAAAAGATCCCACCGGAGCAATGCGCAGCGACAGGGCGCAATGCCGCCGTGCGGAGAAACGGAGGATCCCGTAGTTTATCTGATATTTATGCTTTAACGGAGGAGGAACGCATATGGATTTAGCTAATTCTATAGCTCAGATGTCCATGAATATGAGCGCCGCTAAATTTCAGCAGCAGGTACACGTATCTGTTATGAAAAAGGCAATGGACAGCAATGCTGACATGATGAACGGCATACTGAGTATGCTCGATTCTGTGCCGCGCTTTGCCGGAGCAAATGGAAGTATTCTTAATGTAAGAGCATAAAAAATATCCGGAGCGAAAGCTCCGGACGGATAAAGACCCAAGGGCTCGCCTTTCGGGTCTTTATTTTTTTGTGAGGATCGCACGGAAACGCGCTGCCTCAGCAATGGCTTATCGTAAGCTCGTAACATTCCTCGCCCGGCTCGCACATATCGCAGCAGGCGTCACATTTTCCACAGGGATCTTTTCCACAGGGAGGAGGACAGCACGGAGGCGGACAAGGCGGCGGGCAGCAGCCGCAGGAATTTCCGCAGCTTGTATCAACGATCTGAGAGCAAACAGGCTCATAAACGGTAAATATAAACGTCAGACCGTTAGCTTCTCCGCAGCAGCACCTTACGCGCCTTGTCTGCGACCTTGGCGAGGAGTTACGGTCTCCGATAACAGTAACGGCGTAAACTCCGTTGCAGGGCAGAGCGAATACTGCGGAATTTCCTCCCGCTACCTGACCTCTTGCAACGACCTCACCGCTTGTATTTCTAATTTCAACTGTAAAGATCTTAGGGGTGCAAGGGCATAAAGCGGTAAGCTCTTCCACAGTAACAGCCACTCTGCACCTGTTATCAGAAATGTTTGCCAAATATATTCATTCCTTTCGCACGGCAGGATTTGGTTTTTCCGTACGTTTCATTATATGCTCCGTCTGAAAAAATGCTAAAGCTGATCCTTGGGAAAAACAAAAGCTCCGCGCCGGATATACCTCCGGTGCGGAGCGCTGTCTGCAAATTTATATATCAGACCTGACTGTTATTGTCAAGGAAGTCCATAACATCGTCAACAGTGGTGAATGCCAGAGCTGTGCAGGTATCGGCGCAGCCGTAGTAAATGCAGATCCTGCCTGTGTCGGCGTCAACGAGATTTGCACAGGGGAATGTTACCGCGTCGGTATCTCCGACAAGCTCGTACATTGTCTGCGGGCTGAGCAGGTAGGAAGCGCCTCTCTTGAGGACCTTCCACGGCTCGTCCTTGTCAAGCAGAGCAGCGGAAAAGCTGTAAACATAGCCGTTGCAGGAGGTAAGAACGCCGTGATAGAATATGAGCCAGCCGCGGTCTGTCTCTATAGGGATAGGACCCGCGCCCATTTTTGTGGATTCCCAGCCCTTTGACGGACCCATAACGTGTCTGTGCTCGCCCCAGTATGTAAGGTCGGGAGACTGGCTGATGAACATATCTCCGAAAGGAGTGTGTCCGCTGTCGGACGGACGGCTCATCATCATATACTTGTTATTGATCTTTCTGGGGAACATTACTCCGTTTCTGTTGAAAGGAAGGTAAGCGTTTTCAAGCTGGGTGAATTCCTCAAAATCATATGTATAAGCAATTCCTATAGTCGGCTTCCAACCGTAAGCGTTACACCATGTAACGATGTACTTATCCTCAAGCTTGCATACCCTGGGGTCATAGCCGTACTGCCACTCAGCGACCTCGGGAATATCGCACTTGAACTTTATTCTTTCCTCAGCGATGTCCCAGTTGATGCCGTCCTTAGAAAATCCGACATGGAGCTCCATATTTCTCTCTCTGTCGTCAACGCGGAAAACGCCTGCAAACTTATAGTCGCCCTTTTCAAAGGGTACTACCGAGCTATTGAAGATAGAGTTTGAGGGTTCTCTGTAGCCGTTAGCTTTTTTGACCATGATCTGGTCTCTTTTGATTATGGGGTTTGCGCTGTAGCGCCATACAACGTCTCTGCAATCCGCAGGCTTATCCTGCCATGGGATATTTGGCATAGAAACGCCATTAACAACCTTGACCTTCATTAAAAATACCAACCTTTCAATTTAAAAAATTCTCTGAGCCGGCAAGCTCACATTAAAATAATTATAACTTATTATTACCAAAAAATCAATAGTAAATTTTCATCTTAAAGGTATTCGTAATAAAAAGTTTACAAGGGGAAACTGAGATCAATGCGTAATGCGTAATTCGTAATGCGCAATTACGCATTAATGCAGGATTGACAAAAGCATAATGATGTGGTAAAATTAAATCTGAGGTATATCGGCTCTTGGAGCCGAGGCGAAGCATGCTGCTGCCGCCTTATTTTTGAAAGGAAGTTTATATATGAGATCCGCCATAAAGTTTGCCGCCCGCGCTGCCGCAGGAACGGCGGCTGTTTTATTGTTATCAGCGTGTGTACAGAAAGAGATCCCCGATGCTCAGACCTCCGTATCGGAGGAGATAGTATCTCAGTCGGAAGCCGTTCCGGCAATGGTACCCGTTTCCGAGACCGAACCGACCTCCGCAATGCCGGAAACTGAGACTTCCTTGGAAGCTGTATCCGAGACCACCGAGACTTCCCAAGAGTCGGACTCGTGGACTATCTCGGAACGCGTTATCGTTCCCAAGCTTGAATGGGATTCCCTTGACTGGGATAAGGATTTCATGGAAAATACCATCTTTGTCGGAGATTCCGTGTGCCGCGCTCTTTACGTTTATAACGATCTCCTCACCACCAAGCAGGTAGCTGCCACCGGAGGCGGCGCCGCAAGAAATATTTACGACTATACGTTCAAAATGGAGGATCACGAATTCACACTTAAAGAAGCGGCTGAATATTACAAGCCGGACATATTTTTCCTCTGGATGGGCATAAATGATATTAACATGACCGAAAAGGACGTTTATGCCAACAACCTTAAAAATATTGCCGAGGATATGCTTTCCATTTCTCCGGAAAGCAGAGTAGTTATCCTCAGCATGAGTCCCACGGCGGATTACCATGAATGGAAAGCAAACGCACGTATCCGCGACTATAACGCCGCCGCAAGGGAAATGTGCGAAAGCATTACTGACGAGGAAATATATTATCTCGATATTCAGGATATTCTGTCGGACAGCGACGGCTATCTGCTTCCGGAATGTGACAGCGGAGACGGTCTGCACCTTTCGCAAATGGCTTATACCCGTTTGCTGAGCTATATAACGAACGCTCTGGACAGCGACTTTTTCTCCTCCTCTCAGACCGAGACGGAAACTGCCGCTCCCGCTGCGGTCAATGAAACGGTGGAGAATATCACCGCCGATACTGCCGCTTCTGCGGACACTGCCAAGACGGAAAAAAATGAAGAGATCTATGATGAGGAAATATTCCTTGATTGATCGCCCTGTGCAATGCACCGGATCATTTAAATTCTTTTAAGGAGTTCAGCCTATGCAAGTCAAAAAGATCGCCGCTTTGTTGCCGGCGTCAATAGTTCTTTCTGCGGCGATGCTTTTCTCGGCGTGCAGACCGGTAGAGGAACGTCCTCCGGAGCTTATCTATTATGCCGAGACAATGGAAAGATTCTTCTTCCCCGAGGACAGCACCGAAGCCGAAGCGGAAACCGATACCGTTACCGAAACAGAAACCGAAGCACCGCCGGAAACTGAAACGGAGACCGAGACAGAGATAGAGACCGAGATAATAACTTCAACCGTAACGGAGGTTCCGGAGGAATATTCTGAGACCGGAACGGAAGAGCCCGATGTGATCTCCGCCGAAGTATATCAAGAAATATATCCTACCACGGAAGCCGTCTCCGAAACCGCTGCCGAGACTTATACCGAAGTCTATACCGAGACCGAGACCGTTCCTGCTGAAACGGAGCCTCCGCAGCTTTATCAGGCAAGCTTCACTGCGGATAGTTCATATGTAAAGCCCTTGGGCAGGACCTTTATGAAAGACGGGGTAAGGATACTTTCCCACACCTGTTCCGGAGTAGAATTTGCGTTCCGCGGGAATTACGCAGACATCACCCTTACCAGCAACTGCAAAACGTCAAAAGCCCGCGCCGCTATATATGTAAACGGAAAGATGGTAAAGGACACCATGCTCAACAATTCCGAGGAAACGTTCCACATATTTGACAGCGACGAAGCGGAAAACTGCATCGTTTCAGTCGTAAAGCTTTCCGAAGCGGCATATTCCAATATCGGCGTAAAGAGCATAAACGTAAATTCCGAATTCGGCATAATCCCCACGCCTGAGCGCACAAGGAAGATCGAGTTCATCGGCGACAGCATAACCTGCGGATACGGCGTAGACGCTGCCGATCAATACGAAGCCTTTGCCACCACCAATGAAAACGGTGAAAAGACCTATGCAGCCATAACGGGAAAATATTTCAATGCGGAATATAACGTCGTTTCATGGAGCGGCATAGGAGTATATTCCTCATACACCGAGGGTTCAAAGCCGAACCAGAGCTTTCTCATGCCGTCGGTATATGAAAAGACCGCCGCTAACGAACGCACGGAAAAGTGGAATTTTTCGCAGTGGCAGCCTGATCTTATCGTTATTAATTTAGGAACGAACGACAACACATGGACCAAGGGCATACAAGAGCGTGTAGATCTTTTCGGCAGTGCGTACTATGATTTTATCAAGCAGGTACGAGCCGTCAATCCGGACGCATATATAATATGCTCTCTTGGAGTAATGGGCAGCAAGCTGCTTCCTGAGATAAAGGAGCAGGTAGAAGCTTACTCGCGTGACACGGGAGACAACAGGATAACCACCTTTGAATTTGATTATCGCGACGGTAAGGCGGACGGTTTTGGCGCGGGGTTCCACCCCAGTGCGAAAACGCATCAGAAAATGGCTGACAAGCTTATACCTTTCATTTCTGAGATAATGGGCTGGTAAAAAGCAGTCATTAGTAATTACTATTTTGCGCCGCAGGCGCAAAATATAAAGCTGGTCAAGCTGAGCCCAGCTTGCGGATTCCAAAGGCAGAGCCTTTGGTCGCGCTCCGCAGA
>CANQZS010000003.1 GCA_947628385.1 uncultured Clostridia bacterium
TGTACCTCAGGTGCTGTATTTGTTCTGCGTGTATGCGTTCCCGCATCTGGGACTTGAACGCTTTTATCCGCCGCTTGACATTGCGCCGTCTATATATGGCGAAACGATAGCTCCGGAAAGATTCGTTATACCCGCTCTGCTTTTGCTGGCGGGAATGGCTCTTACGGTGTACGGAATGTTGTCCGAAAGAGAAAAAGCATAATGCTCCGTTTATGAAAGGAGTTTGTTTATATGAATAAGGTATGGCGGGGAGCGGCTTTCAGCATATCCGAGCATATACCTGCGGCAAGATGGTGCATGGCGTTGGCGGTCACAGCCTTTTCGGCTGCGGTAAGCGTTTGCAGATATATTGATCTTGCGGATACAGCCGCGTTTTCATCATTTGAAACGCTGTTTATGATAATGACGGATCCGGTAAATATTGTTTTTATATATCTTCCTGCATATCTTTTTGTGGTATGCGGAATAATGTTCGGAAGCGGGTTCGGAGGGATAGAGATACTTCGCTGCGGCAGTCGTTCCCAATGGCTGACAGGAAAGCTCATTGCATATGCGGTGAATACGCTGATATTCTTTGCAGTGGTTTTTTTGATGAATTTTGCGGTATGTTCAAGGTCGTTCTTTTTCAGCAATGTATGGAGCAGCGGATTTGTGGGATTCAGAGTGATGATGGGGAATCCTGCGTCGGATTTTTCGGCTCCGCCCGTACCGACGCTTACTCTTGCTTCGCTGTCGGTGCTGATGTTCTATTTTTTCTGCGGAGTGCTTAATATGCTGACGTCACTGATATTCGGCAGAGAATCGGCGGCACTGTTTTTCTCGCTTCTTGCCGGAATAGCGATCGGTATGCTTAACAGCACGATATATTCCAACGGTTCGGCTGGACAGCTTATCAGATGCGCCGTGCTTGCGGCGGCAGCGCTGTTCTTATATGCTCTCTGCCTTGCGGCGGCGGATAAAAAAGATCTTACAAGACGAGCCGGATAATTTTTTTGAGAGGTCAATATGCTCAGATTTTTAAAGATACTGTTTATTCTGATATTTGGCGCGGTATGTCTCGGACTGGCTTCCGGATATGCGGAGGAATATGCTGCGGCGGCTTCGGCAAAGGAAAAGACTCTTGCGGAGGCGGTAATGCAGAGCAGGCTTGAAGCGGAGTTAAAAAAAGCCGAGGAAAAGGCTGAAAAGGAGCTTGAGGAACAGGGCAGACCGCTTGTTACGGAGATCCTTGAGACCAAGCCTCCGGTAACGGAGACCGAAGCTGCGACAGAGGAGACAACGGCTTCCGAGACTGAGACAGAGCCTGTTACCGAGACTCAGACCGAAGCGGTCACAGAGGAGACCTCCGTTCCAGAGACGGAAACGGAAGCGCAGACTCAGACGGAGCCTTTATCGGAAAACGATGAGATCATTACGGAATTCACACGCGGGGGGCTTCTGCCGGAGGACAGGACAAATATTCCCGTGCGGTCGATGTTCACGCTTTCTGAAAGTGAAAGAGAGACGGTAATTCAGTTCCTGATAGATCATTATTTTCTTGACGGGTATAAATACAGCAGCGAGGAAACACGTCCTGAGCTAAAGGAGAAAAAGCTTCTTGCGGCAAAGATGGAAAACGGAGTTATCGAAACGGTAAACATGATATTTGGCAGTCTGGATATAAACGATATTTCGGCACTGCTTACGGCTGATTACGGCAAAATGAAGTCTGACGTAGAGGAAATAAGGGACGAATTCAAAGAAAATTATGCCGATGCCGCTTCATATGGCGAGGAATTCGCCGCTCTTTATGAGGACAGTCTGAAATATTTTGACAGGCTGATAAAGGCTTTTGACAATATTGAAGATACGTCAAGGAAATATCAGGAGGCGTCAAATCCGCTTCTTGCTATCGGACTTCTTACTAACAGCTTTAACGATGTTATTTTACCGGAGATCATGGGTGTTCTGGAAAATTCCTTTGATCTTGTGGAAGCCTCGCAGGAAATATTCCTTGAGGGAACTCAGGGAACACAGCTTCTTACCCGTGATGAGGTAAAGGATATAATTTCTGATCCCGCGCTTATTTTATAAATCTGATACAAAGGAGCTATAGATATGAACGAACAGATCAGATCGCTTATAGAAAATGTTGAAAGGGTCATTGTAGGAAAGCGGCAGACTATTACTCAGGCGATAGCTGCGCTTCTTGCTGAGGGACACGTTCTTGTGGAGGACGTTCCCGGCGTAGGCAAGACGCAGCTTGCGGCTGCTCTTTCAAGATCGGTCGATGGAGTGTTCAGCAGAGTACAGATGACGCCGGATATTATGCCGTCGGATATTACCGGATTTTCTATGCTTGACCGTGAGACGGGAAAATTCGAGTACCGCAAGGGTGCGGCTTTCTGCAATTTTCTGCTGGCTGATGAGATCAACCGTGCTTCTCCGAAAGCGCAGTCGGCTCTTCTTGAGGTAATGGAGGAGCATCAGGTCAGCGCTGACGGAGAAACATATATCCTGCCGAGACCTTTTATGGTGCTTGCTACTCAGAATCCTGTTGAAACATACGGTACATATCATCTTCCGGAAGCGCAGATGGACAGATTCATTATGAAGATAAGCATGGGCTATCCTACCTTTGATGAGGAGCTTTCGATCCTCGGAAGAAACGAGCATGAGAATCCGATAAACGGGATAGGCGCCGTTCTTAAGTTAGATGATATTATTTCATTGCAGGAGCAGGTAAAAAATATTGCCGCTGCGGAAAATGTAAAGAATTATATGCTTTCCTTGGCTGAGGCAACAAGAAACGATGAGGGAATAAGGCTGGGCGTAAGCCCGAGAGGAAGCATTGCGCTTTATAAGGTATCAAAGGCGTGGGCTTTTATTAACGGACGTGAATATGTGACTCCTCAGGACGTAAAGGATTGCTGTATCTGTACTCTTGCTCACAGGATAATGCTATCGCCTAAGGGCAAATCTCTTTATGTGACTCAGGAAAAGGCTATAGAAAATATTCTCGGTAAGGTAAAAGTACCTACTGAATGAGGTGCAGGATATGATCTTCAAGATTATTCTTTATCTTATTGCAATAGGGATATGCACGCTTTTTGCATTATATATGTCGGCTTCGGTAGGCTGGGTATTTGTGTATATGCTTGTGTGCGCTCCGATATTTTCATTTGGAGTAACGCTGTTTCTGAAATTGACTAAAAAAGTATCCGTTCATGCCGAAATAAGCAGCGGTATGCTTTACAAGGGCGAATCCTCGACGCTGAGGATAATTGCAGAAAATAAGAGCATATATCCTGTTCCTGCGGTCAAGATAAAGCTTTTTTCTCCCAAGAGCCTCAGCAGCTCGGAGGGAAGCACGAGCTGTGTAATGAGCATACCTCCGCGTTCAAGATCGGAGATACGGGTAAACTACACGGCAAGGGTGTGGGGAATTTGCAGGATAGGCGTGGAATTTGCTTTTATGCATGATTTTATGGGATTTTTCAGATTTTCCGTTCCCTGTTTTGATAATGTGCATGAAATAAAGGTGTTCCCGAATATTCCGGAGATACCTGCGGACGCTCCGCTGCTCAGATCAGCGGTTGAGCGGGTGAAATTCTACGATGATATCGAGGAGACCAAGGAAAGCGAAAATAATTCTGATTTCGGAGGTATGCCGGGCTATACTCACAGAGAATATGTCGTAGGCGATCCGGTCAGGAGAATAAACTGGAAGCTTTCCTCAAAGCGGGACAAGTATATGGTAAGACTGGACGATGAGATAGAGACCGTCCGTCAGGTCATTGTTCTTGATCCATACGGCGGAAATGATATTTTTGAAAATGAACGTGCGGTAGAGGGAATGCTTGCTTCCGCGTTAGGACTTCTTAAAAGCGGCTTTGAATCTACGCTGTACTGTAGGTTCAAGGGTTCATTTGAGTGCTTTGAGATAAGCGAGCCTGCCGATGTTTCGGCTTTGCAGACAAGACTTGCGGAATACAGCTTCATTGCGTATGACGACAGGGCAATACAAAGATGTGAAAGGATACCTCTTGAAATGCTTTCGGAAAGCGGCTCCGGAAAGGGGATAATGCTTTATACCCCGTTTTTTGATAAGGAGCTTGATGCGGAGATAGCCCAAGCGTTATCCGATGGGATAACTACAGTTGTTATAAGCTCGGATCAGCTTTCCTCCGGAAGTGCTTATCAGGTATGGAGGCTTAATGAGGATCATTCCGCAGAGCTTATAGGCTGATCCTTTCAGCAGGAGGGGAGAGTGGTACGTTGGCACTGTTATTTATACTGATCCTTATTGCTGCGATCCCGCTGCTTTTGATAAAAGCAAAGCAGCTTGAAAAAAGGAGACAGAAATACATAAACGGAATACATAATTTTATGGCTGAAAGCGTGGAATTCAAAGGCGTTGTTCTTGGAAATGTAAATGGTAAAGGCAGAGCGGCGGTAATACAGTTCCGTGATGAGGTACAGCATAAGACCATTGTACACAGGTATGAATTTTCAAGAAAAAGGTACAAGCGTGGGACGGAGGTACAGCTTTTTTACAATGAGGATAATGATTCCATGTGTGTAGTTTCGGACAATCCGTTTTCTCAGAAAGCATTTTGGTGTGCGGTCATGTGTGGTTCGTGCTGTTTTTTGGCGGTGGTTTCGGCTGTGGGAGCGATATGGCTCATAATTTCCGAATTTATAATGTTAAAGTAAAGACCTGTTATTCGTTCCAAAGAATAACAGGTCGATTTTATTTTAATGATAGTATCTTTCCTTTTGAAAAACATTTGTATATAGTATGCCGTGCTGCGGAGAAACCGATCTTTCCTTGAATAACTCGGATATTGTTACCATGCGGAAGCCGTCCTCCTTTAGCTTGGGTATTATCATGTCAAGCGCTTTGACTGTGCGGAAATTTCCCTTGGCGTCGTGCAGAAGCAGCACCATCCCGTCTTTAGCCTGAGCAATTATCCGTTTGCAGCGTTCCTCAGCGGAAACTTCATCAAGATAATCCTCCGCACCGGCACCCTGAATAAACGTAAGCTCTATATTCTCAAACATAAGCTCGTTTACGGCAATATATGGAGGACGGAAAAATTCCGGACGTTTGCCTACGGCTTTTTCAACCGCATCAGAGGTGTATACGACTTCCTGCAAGATCTCCTCTTTTGTCATTTTTGTCATATCGGAATGTGTCCGCGAATGATTCTGTATCTCGCAGCCCATTTTTACCGCGCGGCGCATGACCTCCGCCGTTTCACTGTCAATGTTGTCCCCGCAGACAAAAAAGCTTGCGGTAACATTATATTTTTCAAGAATGTCAAGAACCTCACAGGTAGTTGTAGTGTTCGGACCGTCGTCAAAGGTCAGAGCTAAAATTTTTTCATCGTTCAAAATGATTCCTCCTCAAGCGTTTTGAAGTCCGGCGGGTATGTTTTTTCGTCAGATCCCGGAATTCGTCTTTATGAGATGCTTTCTGCATATAAAATATGCGGGGATAAGGAACAGATCCGCAAGTATCCATGCGGCAGGTGAGGAAAAGCACGCAGCCGCAAAGCCGTAAATGTTGACCATATAAGCTACTCCTGCTCTTGCAGCCATTTCCATAACGCCGGCAAATGTTGCTATGGGCGAGAAGCCCATTCCCTGAATAAAGAAGCGCACTATATTAACAAGCGCAAGCGGGAAGTAGAACGCCGACAGCGTTGTAAGGTACTGCTTTACCAGAGGAAGCATAAACCGGCTGTCCTCGTCAAGGAATATCATTGCAAGATCGTTGCCCGCAAGGAAAAGTACCGCAAATGCAAATACCGAATATATAAGTCCGAGGATAGTGCAGGCGCCGATGCCCTGATTGAGACGTTCCCATTTTTTTGCTCCTACGTTCTGTCCGGCATATGTTGCCATTGTTGAACCCATTGCGTCATAGGGACAGCACATGAACATTGAGAGCTTGTTTGCTGCGGTGATAGCCGTTACGTATGTTTCTCCGAGGCTGTTTACCGCCGCTTGAAGTACTACGCTTCCGATAGCGGTTATGGAATATTGAAGTCCCATGGGGAGTCCCATGGTGCAGAGCCTTTTTACGTGCTTGGGACTGAATCTCCATTCGTCCTTTTCAGGCTTCAGTATACCGTATCCCTTACAGATCCTTTTCAGACAGCCGAATCCGGAGATGAACTGTGCAATGACTGTTGCAAGAGCCGCTCCGAAAACGTCCATTTTAAAGCACACTATGAAAATAATATCCAGAATGATATTTATAATAGAAGCTATCACGAGCCAGCTTACCGGAGTTTTGCTGTCGCCGAGGGAACGCAGTATGCCCGCAGTCATATTATATAGAAAATATCCGGGAATACCGGCAAATATCGTGAAAATATACGTATACGCACGGTCAAAGAAATTAGGCTGGGTATTCATTACAGTAAGAATATCGCTGCAAAAGACCAGTGTGACCGCAGTTATTATCGTTCCAAAGGCAATACAGAGCCAAAGCGAATTTGTTATGTATTTCCGCAGCTCCTGAAAATCTCCCGCGCCGAAGGCTTGGGCGACCGGTATTGCAAAGCCGTTGCATATTCCCATAACGAAGCCTATTATAAGAAAATTTATCGAGCCTGTACAGCCTACCGAGCCGAGGGCGTTTCCGCCGAGAAAACGTCCTACTATAGCGGTATCCGCCGCGTTGTAGAATTGCTGGAACAAAAATCCGAAAAGCAAGGGAACGCCAAAGCCCAGAATAAGGCTTATCGGCTTGCCATTTGTCAGATCCTTTGTTGCTGCCATAAGACCGCTCCATTCATAAAAGATAATTTTCTTAATTATAGTGCGGAATATACAAAAATACAATGTAAAATTTGGATATATTCTTTGAATTTTTTTATTTTGGCAGTATTTACGGCAGTAATTGCTGAAAACTATTGAATTTTGTGGAAAATGATGTATAATTATTTATGTAAAGTATTATTTCTGGAAAGGAAGTTTTTTATGAAAAAATTTTTGTCGGCTTTTTTGTCATGTATGCTTGTGATCTCCCTTGCCGCCTGTGGGGATTCCCAAAGCTCCGAAACGGAAGCGACTACGGCGTCCGAGACGGTCTCTGCCGCAGAAAACGTTTCCGCAGCAGGATTTAAAGTGGACGGCACAAAGCTTCTTGACGCCAATGGAAACGAATTCGTTTTCCGCGGGATAAATCATGCTCATTCATGGTTCAGGGATCAGGACACTACCGCTCTGGACGCTATTGCCGGAACGGGAGCAAATTCCGTCCGCATAGTTCTTGCAAATGGTATACAGTGGCAAAAGGACGATACTGATACCGTAAAAAACCTTATACAAATGTGTAGGGACAGAAAGCTTATTGCAATAGTTGAAGTTCACGACGGAACAGGAGATGACAGCATTGAAACTCTCGAAAAGATAGCCGATTACTGGATAGAAGTCAAGGACGCTCTTATCGGAAACGAGGATTGCGCGATACTCAACATTGCAAATGAATGGGTCGGAACGTGGGACAGCAATAAATGGCGCGACGGATATGTCTCGGTGATCCCTAAGCTCCGCGAGGCGGGGATAGAAAATACTATCATGGTAGATTCCGCAGGCTGGGGACAGTACGGAAAATCAATTCAGGATCACGGAAAGGAAGTCTTTGATTCCGATCCGTTAAAGAATACCATGTTTTCCGTTCATATGTACGGCACTGCCGGAAAGAATGAAAGCACCATAAGCTCAAATCTTGAGGGTGCAACATCGCAGGATCTGTGCGTTTGCGTAGGTGAATTCGGGTATAATCATTCCGACGGCGATGTTAAAGAGGAATATATAATGCAGTACTGCACTGAGAATAATATCGGTTATCTTGGCTGGAGCTGGAAAGGCAACGGCGGCGGTGTTGAATATCTTGATATTGCAAATGAGTGGGACGGCTCGGTGCTTTCTCCGGACTGGGGCGAAAATCTTATAAACGGCACAAACGGTATAAAAGAGACATCGAAGATATGCAGTATATTTGAATAAAAAAATCAGATCGCGTATCGGATAAACCTCCGGTACGCGATCTTCTTTTTATAAGGAAGAATTTTATGAAAAATTATTTTGCAGTATTCTGATGATCTATAATGTAATCGTAAATTATCTGCGCAGCTTCCGCACGGGTAATATTCTTTTCTCCGTCGAATTTTCCGTTTTCACCTTTGAGGAATCCCTTTGCATAGGCAATTGCAATTGCACCGATGTTTTCATTGCTGCTCTTTACATCACTGAACGGCGTTTTGTAAATTCCTTTCAGTTCCGCATATTTTCCGTAACCGCTTGCTTTTGTAAATATTACGGCTGCCTGTTCACGGGTGATATATTTTGAAGTATCTGCTTTCTTGGAAATTCCGGACTGACCTTCTACCGGAACTTCAACTTCCTCAGCTACTAAAACATCATCATTAAGCGCGGAATAAAGCAGGTTTTCAAATTCCTTATATTCTATATTGTCGTTCGGACGGAATTTTTTATCCTCGGAAAGCATCGCTCCGTGTCTTTGCAGTTCAAGGATCGCTTTTTCTTGCGGGATACCCTTTATGTCCGTGTATTTTATTTTTGTTGTGTCAATGCTTTCTTTGGCGTCCTCACCGTTCCAGCTGCAGAGCTTTCCGGTCTTTGCATTGAGATAGAAAAAGTCCATTTGATAGATAAGATAAGTTTTTACCTTGCCGTCCTTGGTTATCCAACCGTCATAGTAGTAGTTGAAGTCCATTTGTTCGTAAAGCTTTGCAAAGGCTTCATCTGCCGAAAGAATATCAGCCGACGGGAATTCCACATCTTCCGTGTGGTTAAAGCTGTAGTTTGTGACGGTTCCCTCAGAGTCAACGGTTATGTGGATCCAGTCGCCGTAAACCTGAATACCGTTTACATAACGGTTGTAAACGAATGTCCTTGATGTTTCGTAATATTCGTTATTTGTTCCCCAAGTTTTAACGGGATCGCTGTTTGACTTGTCGGGCTTGTAGCCGGAGATCATATCCTTTGCATAAGTCTTTGAAACGCTGTCTGCAATGGCTTTTGCATTTGAAACATCAAGCTTTGGCAGATCTCCCGATTTGCTGTATTTATAGATATTGACAATGCTTCCGGTTTTGGCGTTTATCTGAACGCTGATATTTTTATATCCTTTGTATGTATTTTTCAAATTGCTTTTTACGCTGAAATTGATGGACATATAATAATTCGGTTCTTTTTCCTTTTCCTTGCTGTCGGGATTTTTATCATTTGCAAGGGGAACGGGTCTGTCGGTCGTTTCATCAGAATAAACGTCATAGCTTTTTATTTCGTAATCATCTGTAAGAGCGGCAAATTTGTCCTTTTTAAGCTGTTCAAAAGCCTGTTCGGGAGTGATGAGACTTTTGTCGATCTCTATTTTTTTAAGCTCAGCCTCGGTAAAGTAAACTCCGGCGTCATTATCTGCGGTTTCCTCTACGGCAGCTTCCTCTACTGCATCAACGCCCGTAGCAGGATTTGCATAATATCCGCCGTAATAGGGTGTGCCATCCTCATTCTGCATATCCTCCCAGATGGTGGACTTTTTGCCGGTAAAAGCGTCGATCTCGGAATTAAAATCAGGCTCGTAAACTATGCGGGCAGTCTTTTCTTTCGTTTCCCAATTTGTCGTAATTTTGTAATATGGAGTCAGCTTGCAGAGAGACTTGTAAGCCTCTTCGATCTCTTTTTCCGTCTTTGCATTTTTAGGGGGATCAAAGCTTGCATTTTCCCACCAATTTGCGGAGAAAGAAATAAGCTCGCCGGTATTTTTGTCTATGGTGACGCTTCCGCCGTTCGGACTGACGGGAACGTCATTTTCATATCTTGAAAACGACACGTTTACCTTGTCATTGTTGATGCTCAGATAGCCCAATTCAAATTTTACCTTGTCCTTTAAATCGGGATCAAGCTGATAAACATATTCCTTTGCTTTTGCAATTATCTGATCGTTTGAAAGCTTGGCAATGCTTGCGCCTCCGTAATAATTTTTGCTGCTGTCATAATAATTGTAATATGTAATGGTGTTTCCGACAACGTTGACTTCCAGTCTTGGGGAATATTCATCTTTCTTGTGCCATATGAAATTGTAGATTTTTGTTTTGTATTCTTCGCCTGTGGAATATTCGAATTCCGTTAGTTCATCGGGGACATTTATACGCTTTTTTACTGTGGTAAGGGCGGTCTGCAGGTCGGTATCGCTGCTTGAAGAGGTAGTTCCTCCGCTTGGAACAGCGTAAATGCTCATAGGCATTGCCGCCGAAGCCATCATTGCAGCCATAATGAGAGCCGCTGTTTTTGCGATAGTTGCTTTTGATCTTTTCATAAATTTCTCTTCCTTTCAATGCAAAATTTAATTGCTTTTATAATGAATACAATTTGGGAATGCGATTTTTTTCATTATAAAATAAATTTGTAGGAATATACAAATTCTGCAATTTAATTTGTTTATGTTGCTTGATAATATCAACATTATCACTTGAATAATGTTGTTCTGTTTATATACACACCTTTTCGGCTGCTTTCTTACAATTATAACATAATTTTGTATAAATACACAAGCGATTCATATATTTTTGTTATAATTCCACAAAATTCAAAAAAATTATCATATATGCTTGACAAACTGTGTATATGTTGGTATACTGTGTATATCAGGTATATACAGCAAAGGAGGTAATGGCTTGAACCTATTTATTAATGCCGCCGGAAATAAACCCATGTACGAACAGGTCAAGGACGGTATTAAGGAAGCGATACTCAACAGCGAGCTTAAAGCGGATCAGCTTATGCCCAGCGTCAGACAGCTTGCCGCCGACCTGAACGTAAGTATGATAACCACAAAACGCGCATATTCCGACCTTGAAAACGAGGGGCTCATCTACACCGTGGCGGGAAAGGGAACGTTCGTAAAAGCGGACAACATCGAAGCCGTGCAGGAAAAGCAGGTGAATGATGCTCTTGAAGATTTCCGCGAAAAAGCAGAAAACCTGAAAAGACTTTCCGTTCCGCAGGAAAAATTAATTGGGGAAATAGAAAAAATTTACGGAGGTAATGAAAATGAATGATATTTTGAGTATAGAAAATCTTTCAAAGGAATATAAGGATTTTAAGCTTGATAATGTAAATATTTCCGTCGAGGCAGGAACGGTCCACGGACTTATCGGTCAGAACGGCGCGGGTAAAACTACAATTATCCGCCTGATAATGAATATGATCGAAAAAAACGGCGGTAAAATAACCGTTTGCGGAATGGACAACATTGAAAACGAAATTTCCGTAAAAAATAAAATAGGTTATGTTGCGGACGAAAGCTATTTCTTTTACAATTCAAAAATAAAGAAAATTGCCGCCGTATGCGCCGAAGCTTACGATGATTGGGACAGCGAAAAATTCAGCGGATTTATGAAAAAATGGGAAATTGACGAAAATAAAAAAGTTTCCGCGCTTTCAAAGGGTATGCAGACCAAATTAATGGTAGCCGCAGCGCTTTCACATGATCCGGAGCTGCTAATCCTTGACGAGCCTACCGCAGGACTTGATCCCGTCGCAAGAATTGAGATCCTTGATATTTTGCGGGAATTTGTTTCGGACGGAAAACGCGCGGTACTGTTTTCCACACATATAACAGGCGATCTTGATAAAATTGCCGACGCCATAACGCTTATCATAAACGGCAGTATCCGCGAGTCAATGAGCGTAGATGAAATTGAAGATAAATACGCCGTTATCAGCGGAGCAAACAGTATTCTCAATGCTCAGAACGAACCGCTCACTATCGGTTTGCGGAAACACGAATCGGGATTTGACGCAATGATAAAACGCGCCGATCTGGATAAATTCGAGGGCGTTTCGGTGAAAAATCCCAATGCTGAAAATTTGCTTACATATTCAATATGGCAGAACGGAAAGGAGAATTGAATATGACTTCCGAAGAGAGAAAACGAGCGCTTGACGTTGAAAAATATGTAACAGGAATAATTGGCATAAAACTAAAGGACGCAGTCAAAACAGCTTTGATCTTTGACATTTTATGTATTGCAGTAATGTTTACGGTGTCATTATCAATGGGAGATCAGTCATACGCTGCGGGAATTTTATCGCCGCTGTTTATAATGATCGTAAATTTTCTTATTTATGGTTTAACATCGGCTGCATCAATAAAAACAATGTATAATTTTAAAATTGAAAGCAGCTGTTCGGTAAATATAAATGATTTCCTGTGTGTTCTGCCGATAAAGCCGAAAGATGTCTGTAATTACAGTGCAATTTGTTTTGAGGCAATATCAGCGGTGACAGCCTTGGCAATGAGCCTGATCCATATAGCGGCGTTAATTACAAATAATATGGGATTCAATACATTTTTTAATTTGATCGGGTTATATCTTTTTATTTCAATGATATTCCGGATCGTAGAATATTTTTGCTTTGTCTTTAAAATAAAAAACGGTTTCTGGGGAGCATTTATCGGAGGACTTTTTATGGCAATGTTTATGTTTATACCGATTGGCTTTCTGGACGGTTTAGGAACTGTCGAAGAAATTTCAGAGTTTAATGACAGGCTGCATATTTTCAGCGCATTTTCGGGAATATCGGGGATCATTATTGAAATTATATTCCTTGCGTTTCTAATATTTATTTGTGAGATACGTTTTAAAAACAAGAACAGTATTTCGTGGAATTTAAAATAAAGGAGGGGTAAATATGAATGATAAAAAAGTTTCTTTCGGCAATAAAATGAAGCTTGCGTTCATAAGCATTACAATGGGTGAATTTATCATGCTGTTGTTCAGTATATTGATCTTCGTGGTGTTTTTCCTTGGCTCTATGGACAATGCAAAGGAGAGCGGAGAAGCATTTTTACTTGACGGTTTACCGTTATATTACATATATATGGTCTACATTTTCTCTGCAATTATATTTTTCTGGAATATAAAAATGTACAAGGCAATGCCCTTAAAATTCAAAGATATGCTTGATATATTCACAATAAAAACATTTATTATAATGATAATATTCTTTGCGCCCCAGATCCTGCTTGAACTGGTAACGGGTAATACGGGGGTGATCCCATACTCATTTTTTACTAATGTTACAATAATGGCATTGAATTATCTGATGACTCCGATCTATTCGCCACAAAACGGAAAAATGTCTGTTACTGATATTTCGGATAAAAAAACAAAAAAGATGTTTGCTTTAGGAGTTGCAGTAGCAATAGTTTATTCGGTATTTATACTGAGCTTTGCAAATATTATGATGAAGCTTCCCTCTCTGGGAAAACCGGTATCGGAGCATATATGGATATTTGCCGCAGAAACGATATTTTCCGTCGCTGCATTTGCTGTAACAAGAAAGATCTGCATGAAAACAAAATTCAAAATGTATAATTAAAAAAGGAGAATGGATATGGATAACAACATTAATTATCAGCCCATGCAAAACGGTTACGTTCCTATGGAAGCGCCGACGCCTGAGCTTCTCAGAAAAAGGGTAAAGAAAAGCTACGGCTGGGGAACTCTTTCAATGGTCCTGCAATTCCTTATTATTCAGGGCGCTTCAATTTTGACAGCATTTATTTATTCCGCAATTGCAATGGCAGGATTTATTGCTAAAAATCCCTCGGCTGCCACAGATCAGAAAATGATAATGGAATTTTCTCAATCTATTGCATTGTCCGTTCGTTTTATACTGATAAGCACTGCGATAAGCTATCTTTTCGGAAATATCCTTGCGTTTATAATAGGCGTAAGATCGCTTAAAGCGTTCCGCGCAAAGGATCTTTTCGGGAAATCAAGAATTTCCTCCGGAAGCATAGTTCTCGGCGTGTTCGGTATATTAGGTATTCAGGCAGTATCTATGTTTATACAAAATATCGTTATGATGCTTACGGGTATGTCCGGATTATCCGAAGAGCAGATCTCATCATTTGGATTTTCCGATGATATGACTGCAAATGTGATATTGCTGCTTTATTTCGTGATAATTGCTCCCATTACCGAAGAGCTTATCATAAGAGGCTTTGTGATGAACGCGCTTGCTCCGGTGAATAAGAAATTTGCGCTTATAGCCTCCGCGCTGCTGTTCGGACTTATGCACGGAAATTTCAATCAGATGTTCAACGGATTCCTGCTTGGTTTGATACTTGGATATATTGCGCTGAAAAGCGGTTCGGTATTATGCTCGATAATTCTGCACATGGCAGCAAATGCAAATGCGATGATATGCGCATATGTTTATGAATACAAGCTTTTTGGCACAATGGGCGAAAAGGCATATGATCTTGAAATGATACATTTTGCGGTTTTTCTTGTGATCGGTATAGTCTGTCTTGTACTTCTTTTGAAAAAGCACGGGAATATCAATGAAAACGATCATACTGTGGAATATTCCATAGACACTATGGACGGCAAAAAGCCCACATGGAGCCTGCTGGTAAAATGTCCGTCATTCTGGGTAATAACCGCGATATATGTTATTATTGCAATATCAAATATTAATATAATAATTGATAAATAAAAATAAGGCTGTCATTTTAGGCAGCCTTATTATATTGATCTATAAAATTATTTCAATAATGCGGCAGTGAATTTATTTTCGGCTGACGATAACGAAAGCTTCAATCCGTTCAGCTCAGCCGCATTTTTTGCAATTGAAAGACCAAGCCCGCTGCCTGTCTTTTTACTTCTGGCATTGTCGCCCGTGACAAACGGCTCCGTAAGATCCTTTGTATCAATATTTTCAAAAATATCATTGGTGATCTTAAACGACGATTTATCCATGATGATCTCTATCTTTCCCGTTGGGATAGTATATTTTACGGCGTTTGTAATTAAATTTTCTACAGCGGAATAAATCGTTGACCTGTCACCGTTCAACGACATTTCTCCCGAAATTTCCGAGGAAATATTTTTCTTGACAAGCATTGATCCGTATTTTTTAAGAATATTTTCCGCAATTTCACGCATATTTATTTCCGTTTTGTTTATCTGACGTATATAGTCTAATTTATTCAGCTCGAGAGTGCGTTCAACGATCGAATCGGTATAGTCTATATTTTCAAGGATCAATGAAATATATCCGGAGGCTTTTTCCGCGTCGTTATTTTCAATTGCTTTCTGTAAATTTTCCGCATATCCGCTTATTGCCGTAAGAGGAGTTTTTATATCGTGGGCAAGATTGTTTGTAAGCGATCTTCTGTGATCTTCAAATGCGTATGCAGCTTTATTTTTTGCGTTCTTTACAATGCAGAAAATAATTGCGGCTATAATTAAGACCGCAGAAAGAATAATTACTCTGCTCCAATAGAAAATACGGATCTCCGTACACTTTGTATTTATCGCAAATTTTGTGCAAAGTAAATGCTCATTCTCTTCTATCGTTATAGGCGTGTTGCTGTACACGGTAATTACATCACCGTAACTGATACCGGATCCGCTGTAATTGTTGTTATCCTGAAAAGACATATCCGAACTCATTTCATCAAATACATTTTCCGGCGTGCCGTGAAATCCGCATAAAAACATTTTAATATCATGATCTGTTCCCGGATCGTAATTATTATCAAATTCGTAAAATTCATAATTTTCATCATTGATCTGAATATCTATTTCAAACTCTTTTTCCGGAATATCGTTATATTGATATAGGACGTCTCCGGCTCTTGAATAAACTGCTTTGAATAATTTTACCGAACCTTTACACGGAATAAAAGTATGATCCTTTTTATTTACATAAATGCTTTGAATATAAGTTTGTATATTGTCCGAAATTTCTGATGAACTATATAATTCCATATAATTTTCGTAAAGCTGTTTTATTTCGGGAATACTTTCCTCCGTACAGGGACATTGGTACCATGTACCGTCATTATCACCGAAAGATAGTATCGTGCATAATTTCATTTTATTTGAAGCAATTATATTATTGCTTTCATCTATAAGTGCTGCCGCTGAGCCGCAGCCGTCTGAAAAGCTGTAAACGAATGTCGTTCCAAAAGGGTCGTTAAGTTCAATATAATTATGGTCATTGACGGACATAGAACTGTCAATATCTCTTATGATATTTTCATTGCTATTATCGTCGTTTATTCTTTTTATTCTGTCAAGCAAATACAGCGAATTGTCCATTGCGGATATTTTCATCTGTTCTGTAATTTCATGGTGAATATATTTGTTATATCCTGCGCCGAAAAGCAGTGAAATTATCAGCGCCGCGCCTACATATTTTATCAGCAGTTCAATTAAATTTACCCGTTTTTTCTTTTTTATCTTTTTCAGCATGATTTTCCCTCCTATTTGTCGGAAAGCTTGTAGCCACGTCCGATAACTGTTTTTATCTGTTTTCCCGCGCTTCCGAGAGCTTTCCGCAAAAGTCTGATATGATTGTCAACGACTCTGTCGCTGCCGAAATAATCATATCCCCATATCCTGTTTAAAAGCGTGTCACGGTCGATGACCTGTTCCTTATGCTGCATAAGAAAATGCAGTATTGCAAATTCTTTCGGAGGAAGCTCTGTTTCTTTTTCATTAGAAAAGCATTGCAGACTGCGAGTGTCAAGCTTGATGCTCCCACATTCGAGAATATCGGAAATGACTCTGCCCTCGGAACGCTTTATCAGAGCAGTGCATTTTGCATAAAGTTCCGAAAGCCTGAACGGTTTTACAATATAATCATCGCAGCCCAGCTCATAGCCGTAAAGAATATCCTCTTCACGTCCTCTTGCGGTAATGAAAATGACTGGAATGTCACAGATCCTGCGGATACTTTTGCAAATTGAAAATCCGTCCGCGTGGGGAAGCATTATATCAAGCAGGACGAGAGAAAATTCATTCAATCCGCTGCCGATAAGATCCAGCGCTGCCTTTCCGTCATTTACGGAACAGGTATGAGTTCCCTCGTTTTCAAAATATATTTTTATCACATCGCAGATCTGAGGATCGTCTTCTATTATAAGGATCTTTTTCATCTGTTTTCCCCCTTTCCAAGATAAAGTATATCATACGGATATGTTTTTCATATGTTTTTTTATTATCTTTTTCGTGTTTTTGGATATACGGTCAAAAAAAGGACGTCCGCTGCTGTACGGACGTCCTGTATTGAAAATTGAAAGAAGAAGGAGGAGAGAATATATTTTAAACCGCAAGATCGCGGAGGATATTTGGATGCCGCCCCCGCCTTCAGGGACGGCTGATAATGGTTCTCATTCGCCGTTATTGTTTCCGGAGAAGTGTCTGAAAGGCTTTTCTGTTTTGTTTATGCTTTTAGTATATACGTCCAATGTGTATGTTAAATGAAAAAGTCCTGAAAGGATAATAAAAAATATATGGAGAATATTGGTCAAGGGCATGGATAAAATTTACAAAATTTCAAAATTCTCAATAAAATTTGCTGAAATATATTGCAATTTTGATAAAAAAATTGTATAATAGTAGTTGAATGGTTCGTTTGTGCCATTTATTCCGGAAATATGCTCCGCCGTGCTGTTTCCGGTCAAATATGCTCGGCGGAGAACGGAGCTTGCTATGTTCAAGGAAATTACGGAAAATACTGTATCCAAGGCTAAAGAAGAGGTAACTCTCGCTCAGTGGGCGATAGTGCTTATCGCTGTGATCTCATTCCTGACAGGTCTTGTTGTGGGGATACTCTGCATGACGGCTGCTGACCACAGGAAAAAGAAAAAAGCCGCCTCATTTACGGCTGATGATTACCTCCGCGATCTCAATTTCAATGCTGACGATGATGATGACGACGACGATTACGACGATGGATACGAACTTTCTTTCTGAAAAATAATAAACGAAAAGGATAATCTTTGATATGAAGCTTGGTATGGTCGGTCTCCCTAATGTGGGAAAAAGTACACTGTTTAATGCGCTTACCAATGCGGGCGCGGAATCCGCTAACTATCCATTCTGCACAATAGAGCCGAATGTGGGGATAGTTTCCGTTCCCGATGAACGCCTTGATAAGCTTAGAGAAATGTATCATCCGGATAAGTTCACTCCCGCGACTCTTGAATTCGTGGATATTGCAGGACTGGTAAAGGGTGCGTCCAAGGGCGAGGGACTTGGAAATAAATTCCTTGCGGATATACGCGAGGTGGACGCTATCGTTCACGTCGTGCGCTGCTTTGAGGATATTGATATTGTTCATGTGGACGGCGAGATAAATCCCCGCCGCGATATTGAAACTATTGAGCTGGAGCTTATATTCTCGGATATTGAGCTTCTGGAACGCCGCATAGACCGCGCTAAAAAGGCTGCAAAGGGCGATAAGAAATTTGCTGCCGAAGCCGAATTCCTCGAGGATCTTAAAAAGCATCTTGAGGACGGACATTCAGCGCGTTCCTACGGATTTACCGAGGAACAGGAGGAGATAATAAAGTCAACTCCGCTGCTTTCCGCTAAACCCGTTATATATGCCGCAAATCTCAGCGAGGACGATTTCAAGAACAATATAGAAAATTCCGTACACTATAAAACAGTGTGCGAGATCGCCAAGGAGGAAAAGGCGGCTGTTCTCCCTATCTGCGCTCAGCTTGAAGCGGAAATAGCAGATATGGACGAGGAGGACAAGAAAATGTTCCTTTCGGAGCTCGGTCTTGAAGTCTCAGGTCTTGACAGGATCATAAAGGAGGGCTATGAGCTTCTGGGACTTATTTCCTATCTTACTGCGGGACAGCCGGAGGTACGTGCATGGACTATCAAAAAAGGTACAAAAGCTCCTCAGGCTGCCGGAAAGATACATTCGGATTTTGAGAAAGGATTTATCAGAGCGGAGGTCGTCAGCTTCGACGATCTTATGGCTTGCGGTTCAATGACTGCCGCAAAGGAAAAGGGTCTTGTACGCTCCGAGGGCAAGGAGTATGTAATGCAGTCGGGCGACGTGGTCCTTTTCAGGTTCAATGTATAAAATAATTCGGAAAGGCGGTATTTCAATGAACGAAAAGATTTACGGTATCCATATGGGAAAAGCCAGATGCGCGGTAGACCTCGGAGACGGCTCGGAACGCGGTGAATATGTAGGTCAGGACTACATTCTGCATACTCTCGGCAGACCTCACAGAAGCATAAGTCTTATGTACTGCTACTATCCTCTTGACAAGGAATGGCCGGAACGTATCTCAGAAGCTATGAAAGACGCGGAAGTCTCTTTCCAGTGGGATTATCCCTACGACGACTATTTTACATATAAGGGCGGCATCAACGGTAATACCGACGGCGAACCCTTTACCTGCATGAGAGATATTCGCCGCCATGGTCAGGACGTTACTCTTACTCTTACGGTCGATCCTAACGTTCCGGACGAGCACCTTATTGCAATTGCAAAGGATCTGCGTAAATTCGGCAGAATGATGCTGCGTATCAATCATGAGGCTACGGGAAACTGGTTCTCATTCACAAAAAGGACGGATTATCAGGGCGTTGCGGATTTTTTTGTGAAATTCAGCAAAATTATCCACGAATATGCTCCAAATGTTAAGACTATAATCTGCATAGGCGGCGTTGAGCATCCGGAAAACGGCGCGGAAATGGAAAAGGAAAAGGAATTCGCCCAGTGTATACCGGAAGCGGATATATGGTCGGTAGATAAGTATATGGCTCTTCACTGGGGCTGGCCGTATGACGTTGCAGAACGCGGAGGAAATTCCCATTCAAGAAGTAAGGTAAGAGATACATACGAGCTTACCAAGCTCAGCTTTGAACGCTATAAATTCCTTAACGGCGGCGAGGCAAAGCCTATGGTAATGTCAGAATTCAATGCCGACGGCGATGTTACAGGCGCATACGATCAGGCTGCAATGGTAAAGGAATTCTGCGATATTCTGGACGAGGAAAATGCCGACTGGTTCAGCGGATTCACTTTCTATCAGTTCCGCGACAGAGGGCGTCTGGGTCTGGAAATTCAGGATCCTAACGATCCGAACGTAGGTATCCCTCAGCCCGTTCTGAAAACCTATAAGGAAATTATCCACAGCGAAAGATTTCTTCCGGAAATGAAACAGGGAGAAAACGAGATACAGCTTCCGGTAACGCTCCGCTGGGGCGGCGCTGAGGATGCGGAGGGAATTGCGATTCCCGTGCATTTTGAAAAGGATCCTCATTTCTGCGAGCTGTATTTCGATGATGACGACGACGGCAACTACATGATCGAAATAAACGGAAGCTGGTTCTATAGATCTCCCGCCGCAAAGGTCATTGACCTTATGAGCGCGTTTTATGAAAAGCATCTTGACGGAGAATGTGATATGACGCTGAAAATATTTGCTCCTCCGGCAAGCGGCGAGAACGATCCCTCACAGGGAGACGACTGGGCGGAAAATTACTATTATACGGTAAGAAAGCTTCCCAAAATACGCATTTTCTGTGAGCCTGTTGAAAAATAAGAGATAAAAAATTCCGGCGGGAAAATTTTTTCTGCCGGAATTTTTTGTGTAAAAGGTATTGAAAAATTAAGGATATAATGGTAAAATATTTATATATACTTGATTCTCGGAAAGGACAGATCAAATGGATCTTATTTATCAGCTTGATTCCTATGTAAATAGTATACTGCCTATTGAATTCGGAGATATTGTGGATATTGCCGTACTGGCATTCCTTATATATAAAGGTATCCTGATAGTAAAGGAGATACGTGCCGGCGGACTTATAAAGGGTATCGTGCTTATTTTTGCTATTTATATTTTAATGAATATTGCACAGATGAACGTTATGGCATACCTGCTGAAAAACGTTTTCGATATTGGACTTCTGGCGCTTGTGGTGCTGTTTCAGCCGGAGCTGAGACGATTTCTTGAAAAAATGGGACATTCCAAGGTCTCCAAACTGCCTGTATTTTCGTCGCTTACATCTGAGAGCTCGGATATTATTTCTCAGAAATGGGGAATGGCTATTGAAGCTATCTGCGATGCCTGCGAGGATCTTTCAGCTACAACGACGGGCGCTCTTATCGTTATCGAACAGGATACAAAGCTCGGCGAACAGATAGATACGGGAACAGTCATAAATGCGGAACCGTCCAAGGAGCTTTTCGGTAATATTTTTTATCCAAAGACTCCGCTGCACGACGGCGCGGTCATAATGCGCGACGGGATCATACTTGCTGCCGCGTGCTTCCTGCCTAAACCGCAAAAGGAGGAAACTATAAATAAAGCCCTCGGTTCAAGACACAGAGCTGCTATTGGTATGAGCGAGAATTCCGACGCTATCGTCATTGTCGTTTCTGAGGAAACGGGAACTATTTCAGTCGCCGAAAACGGCGAGCTTACAAGAGGTCTTACAAGAGACAGCCTTAAAAAGCTCCTGAGAACAAGGCTTATGCCCGAAAAGCCCCAGAAGCCTGCAAAGCCAGATAAGGGAAGCACCTCCGATGACGGAAACGGAAACGGCAGCGGCGGATTTATGGGATTTCTCCGCAGGAAAAAATTTACCGATAAGGTCTGATTGGAGGCAGTGTAAAGAAATGGTAAATTCCATAAAATTTATATTCGGAAAGATAAAATATTTCTTTATTCACCTTTTTGAAAAAGATGTTTTTATAAAAATAAGCTCGATAATTGCCGCGATCCTTATATGGTTCGGCGTTTCAATAAGCGTTTATCCCACCATAACAAAGGTAATGTACAATGTTCCGATACAGATCAATATGGACGGCACCTATGCGGAAGCCAACGGATTTCAGGCTATGTCACAGTCCGACGAAACGGTCACGGTCTATATCAAGGGCGCACGCGGAGAGATAGGTAATCTTGAATCCGAAGAGCTTGTAGCGGTAGCTTCCGCAGAGGACGTTATGTATGCGTCGGAATATAAGCTCCCTATTGAAATACAGTGCAGTACAAGAAAAAATTTTGATGTGGAGACTATTGAACCCTCTGTAATAAGCGTAAGCTTTGATAAGATCATTTCAAAGGAGATCCCGCTCGTTCCAAAGCTTTCAGGAATAAAGGCGGCAGACGGCTATATCATGGGAGATCCCGATGATATAGTTATTGTTCCGGATAAGATAAATATTACAGGTCCCGAAACAGAAATTGCAGGTATCACAAATGCTGCCGCTCTGGTGGAGGGTGAAAGTTCTCTGACAGGAACTACGGATTTCAAGACCTCTTTGATACAGCTTATGAATGATTCTACAACTATCGTTGATGATAAAAACGAAAATATTACATTCGATAAGTCGGAATTTACGGTGCACGTGCCTGTTTATACTAAGGGAACTGTCTCGCTCAATGTGCAGATAACAAACGCTCCGGAAAGCTTTGATGTGGACGCTTTTAAGGAAAAGCTGGAAATGTCTGTATCTGAGCTTGAGATCGCTGCGTCAGACGATATTCCCGGAGCATCTCTCGATATTGGAACTATTGATATGCGTGAGGTGGATATTGGAAAGGAATTTTCTTTTGCTACTAATGACTTCCTGCCTGAGGGGTATCAGGATCTCAATGAAGTTAATACGGTGGTCGTAAAGTGTCCGTCGGAGGGACTTGTGCGGAGGTCGATACATTTCAATAATTCTGCGATACAGCTTGTTAATGCTCCGTCACAGTTCGATTTCAATATAATAACTTCCGGAGTAACGGCAACGTTTATAGGACCGGAGGGATCTATGGAGCAGCTCAGCAATATTGACGTTATTGCACAGATAGATCTTCTTAACGGATTTACTATGGACGAGGGATACGACAAGCTCCCGATAACGTTCCTTATACCGTCCCATGACGATATTTGGTGCATAGGATCCGACGGGGATCTCTCGCCGAGGGCAACTATAAGTGCAACTCTCAAAAGCAATTGATGGGTATGGGATCTTTATGGCTGTAATTATTTCACAGATAAAAACGGATATTTCCGCAGATAACAGGGAGATCATAAAAGCCGCTCTGAAAAAAGCCGGCATCGGCAGAGAAAATGTCGTCAGAGCAGATATTCACAGAACCTCCCTTGATGCAAGGAACAATAAAAGGATATTGCTTGTTTCGTCTGTGCGCGTCGAGCTTGAAAAAGCTTCGGACGAAAAAGCGCTTTGTGAAAAATATCCGTTCTGTGCATTTTCGGAGCGTGGGAAGCTGCTGCCTGATAAGGTCACGGCTTCGGATAAAAAAATCGTCATAGCAGGATTTGGTCCTGCGGGAATGTTTGCGGGTCTTGTCCTTGCGGAATATGGATTTTCTCCGGTAATAATAGAACGGGGAGGAGATGTGGACAGCAGAGCTGCCGCAGTTGAGAATTTCTGGAATAATGCCGTCCTCGATCCGGAGACTAACGTTCAGTTCGGCGAGGGAGGAGCGG
Organism: uncultured Clostridia bacterium; assembly: GCA_947628385.1. Classification (GTDB taxonomy): domain Bacteria; phylum Bacillota; class Clostridia; order Oscillospirales; family Ruminococcaceae; genus RGIG8773. The sequence goes on from CANQZS010000003.1 coordinate 23,310, forward strand.
GAACATTCTCTGACGGAAAGCTTACTACACGCATAAACGATCCTCTTTGCGGGTATGTACTGGAAAAGCTCGCGGAATTCGGCGCTCCGGAGGAGATACTTGTAAAGGCTAAGCCGCATATCGGTACGGATAATCTGAGAAATGTAATAAAGGCTATCCGCCGGAGAATTACAGAGCTTGGGGGAACTGTAAGGTTTCATTCAAAGCTTTCGGATATTGCGGTCGAAAACGGAAGAGTAAAATCGGTGATACTCGGAAACGGTGAGAATATCTGCTGCGACGCTCTTATTCTTGCTGTGGGACACAGCGCAAGGGATACCTTTGAAATGCTGCTCAAAAAAAATATTTTCATCGAGCCTAAGCCGTTTTCCATAGGCGCAAGGATCGAGCATAGTCAGGAGGACGTTGACCGCTCTCTTTATGGTGAATATTGGAATGACGTCAGACTTCCAAAGGGCGAATATCAGCTTTCCTACAGAAAAGGTGAACGTGCGGTATACACGTTTTGTATGTGTCCGGGCGGTATAGTGGTCCCGGCGGCAAGCGAACCGGAAACGGTGGTAACAAATGGAATGAGCTATTTTGCAAGAGACGGCAGGAATGCGAATTCCGCTGTTGCAGTTTCAGTCTCTCCAGATGATTATGGGAATTCTCCACTTGGCGGTGTGGAGCTTGCAAGAAATATCGAAAGAAAAGCCTTTGCTCTTGCAGGAAAAAATTATAAGGCTCCCGCTTCAACTGTAGGAAATTTCCTTGACGGAAAGGGAGGACTTGATAATGCCGATGCTTCTCCGACATATGGTATAGGAGTTTCGGAATGTAACTTTTATGAGCTTTTTCCGGAATTTATCACTGAAATGCTTAATGTGGGGCTTAAAGCTTTTTCCGGAAAAATGAAATGCTTCGGCAGCAGAGGAGCCGTTCTTACAGCGCCGGAAACACGTACCTCGTCTCCGATAAGGATCACAAGAGGCGGGGATATGATGTCAGTCTCGCTGAAAGGACTTTATCCATGCGGAGAGGGCGCAGGCTATGCAGGAGGAATAATGTCCGCTGCGGTGGACGGTGTAAAATGCGCCTTGAAGATAATGGAAGCCTGATCCTACAGATATTGACGTTATGTAAGTAAATACCTCGCACAGCGATAAAATGCTCTGCGAGGTATTTTTGATATATTTTAGTCAATAATAATCAGGTTATGAGTTGATGCCCTGCTTGTAAGCAGCGATCATCTTCTTGACCATCTGACCGCCGACAGATCCTGCTTCTCTGGAAGTAAGATCTCCGTTATAACCGTTCTTGAGGTTTACGCCTACCTCATTTGCAGCTTCCATCTTGAAGCGCTCCATAGTTTCTTTGCCCTTCTGAGAATTTACATCTTTCATAGTAATTTACTCCTTACATAACAAATTTATATTTTATTCGCAATGATGCGATCTGTAAACCGCGTTTTGAGGTTTGCCTTAGTATTATTTACGGTCATAAATATATTATGTGAGGTAATAATATGAATGGTTTCCAATGATATTTCAATTAAAACCGGAAATTTTTTTAATTGCGTATATCAGAGCGTCAGTTTCCTTTTCTGTGCTGAAAACCGACGGCGAAAATCTTACCGTTCCGTCCGGAGCCGTTCCGAGAGCGGTATGAGCAAGTCCGGAGCAGTGAAGTCCTCCGCGCAAAGCAAATCCCATATCGCTGAGACGTCCGGCGGCTTCGTTTGATGTCATGCCGTCTATATTGAATGAGACGACAGGAAGATAATTCTTTATCCTACAGTCACGGTAAACGGAAACGCTGCGTATATCCTTGAGAGCTGAGATCAGCTTTAGGCAGAGATGATCTTCATGATCGAAGATCCTGTTTATGCCTATCTTATTTACAAAATTTATGCCGGCGCCGAGAGCAATTGCTCCGATGGTATTTATAGTTCCCGATTCGAGCTTATCGGGAAGAATATCGGGCTGGTCGGGCTCCATTGAAAGACTTCCTGTCCCTCCCTCTGTAAGAGGTGAGATATTGAAGCTTCCGTCAGTTATAAGGAGTCCTGTTCCGCTCGGTCCGTATAAAGCTTTATGTCCGGCTGTGCAGATAATATTTATGCCGTCGGAAAGCTTTACGGGGATAACTCCGCACGCCTGCGCTCCGTCGGCAATAAAGCAGATGCCGTTTTTTCTGCATAGCTCTGC
>CANQZS010000004.1 GCA_947628385.1 uncultured Clostridia bacterium
GGACAGATTACAGTTCCCCCGCTGAACGAGGATAAGACAGATGATAAGGGCGACGGTGATATTACCGATAAGGATAAGGAAGACCAGCCTACTGACCCGACCAACCCCGGACAGCAGTCATCGGTACATGACTATAACGTATCCGTTGAGACGGAAGACGGTCCCGTTAAGGACGCTATTGTATCGGTCGATGATGAGGGTAATGTAAGCGTTACACTGCCTGACGGGACACCGCTTGATACTAATAAGCGCGTTACAGTAACAGTAAAGGACAAAGACGGTAAAAACGTTGAGAACGTACCGGTAACTGTTACGGATGCCGCAGGTAATACAGCCTCGGATAAGACCGACTCAAAAGGTCAGGCAGAGCTTCCCGTAGGTAATGAGGATAAGACCGATAATAACGGATACGGCGACGTTGCCGAGAAAGATACCGAGGGTAACGAAACATACTACAACGTAGTTGTTGAAGATACTAAGGGTAAAATCATGGCAGCACATATTACCTTGAAAGACAAGGCGTTTGCCATTTCTTTACCGGGAACACATAAGCTCGACCAGAACAATCAGACAACGGTTACGCTGACAGATAAGGATAACAAGCCTGTATCGGGTATAAGCATAACGGTTACAGACTCACAGAACGGTTCTGCTACAGCTACTACCAACTCAAACGGTCAGATTGTTGTACCTAAGAAGACAACAAGCTCCGGCGGTGGTGGCGGCGGTGGTTCGTCATCCGGTGGCGGTGGCGGCGGTTCCACAGTTTCTTCCGTTAATGTCAAGGTTGTTGACAAAGACGGTAAGACAGTATCGCCTACAAAGTCTGTTCAGGGGGATAATATAACTCTTACACTGCCTAAGGCAAAGAGCCTTGACGGTACAGATTATTATACAATCACCGTTACTGACAGAAACGGCAAAGGATTGTCCGGTTATACTGTTGTCCTGAAGGATGCAAATAAGAATGAAGTACAGGGCAAGACGGATAATAACGGCGAGGTAGTGCTTCCGTTACAGACACATAAGGCATATATTTACGGCTACGATGACGGCGAATTTAAGCCGGAAGGTAACATGACACGTGCTGAGGTTGTTGCGATATTCGCAAGGCTTATTTCAGAGCGTAAGAATGAGACCGTTCCGTCTACCAAGAGTACGTTTAAGGACGTAAATAAAGAGTTCTGGTACAGCAGTCCTATCGCTTATCTTTCTAAGTATGATATTGTAACGGGTTATTCAGACGGCACATTCAAGCCGGAAGAACCCATTACAAGAGCAGAGTTTGTCGCTATGGCAAACAATTTCTACACAATGTTTGATAAGAGCGTTAAGACGGGTACAAACAGCTTTACAGACGTAAAGAATACGCATTGGGCGTATAAGTATATCACAACGGCTGCGGCTATGGACTGGATTGCGGGATATTCCGATAAGACGTTCAGACCGGACGCAAACATCAAGCGCGCTGAAGTGGTAGCTATCGTAAACCGTATGACAGGCAGAGTCGCTGACAGAGATTACGTTAATGCTCACATGAAGTCGCTCAATCCGTTTACGGATAGCTTCTTGAATGACAGCGTATATTGGGCGTTTTACGACGTTATGGAAGCGGCAAACGACCATGATGTTGCCATTGTAAAGAGTGAGGAAACATGGCTTAACGACAACGAGGCAGCATCTAATACGGAAGATGCCGACGAAGATAAAGACACCGAAGAAACCGAAGAAAAGGCAGAGGCAAAAGACCAAACCAATTCAAAGGGTGTCGCTACGGTAGCTCTTTATGACAGCTCGGGCACAGAAACCAAGTATTATTCGGTAACTGTTGAGGACTCCAAGGGTGTAATTAAGGACGCAGATGTAGAGTTGTCAAACACGGCTGTGACGGTTACTCTGCCAAGTGAATATACGTCGTTCGTATCATCAAACAAGGTTAAAGTAACCGTAAAAGATAAGAACGACAAGATTGCGACGTACGTACAAGTGAAGATTGTAAACAGCAAGAATGGTTCTGTTATAAAGAGAACCAATAGCAGCGGTTACGTAACTGCGCCGTAATAGAGAAACGTGTATACTCCGAGCCGACAGGTTATCTGTTGGCTCGGAGATATATATGCACAAAAATATGGTGTAAAAAAATATAAATTTCATGCACATTGACATCAAAAAAACGTGAAAAAAGTCCTATCTAATTTATAGGGGAAGTTATAAGAAAAAGCTTGTAGGTTTTTTCGAGCGCCCTGCTTTTGAGAAGTTTTTTTTGCACTCCAAACTGGTTTTCTTCTCTTTCGGTAAGGCGTTCCAAAAAGCTTATGAGTTTTACATGTAGGGGTGGGACAACCCGAAATGGTGCTTGTATAAAAACAAGAAGCCGTATGGCAGTCCAGTAAGTGCCTTATTTATGCACAAATGATTTTTAGAAAGGGAAAAATGTCATGGAAAAGATAGCAGACGCTTTAACGTTAAAGTCAGGTACAAATCTTGGACAGGAAGAGGATAAATCCCTTGACGCATTTTCTATGCAGATAAAGAATACACACAATATTGCGGCTGAGAATAATACAAGGTGGGCGCAAATAGCAGAAGAAAAGGGTATAGTCCAGAAGGAAGCAAGAGATATAGAGAGAAATGACCTATTATTACAGTATAAAAAGACCGGAGATACTGAGATTAGAAATGAGTTGATACGTCAGCTTATGCCTTTGGTGATGCATATTGTAAAAAAATATGACTATGTTAATCAGTTAGGCATTGATGTTATGGATATTGTGCAGGAAGGCTGTATGGCTTTATTTAATGGTATAGATGATTTTATAGCAAATAAGGATACAGATTTCACAGGGTTCGGCGGCTATTTAGGTCAGTGTATAGAGCATAAAATATTGGAATATATGTATACCAAAAAGGGTTCGCCGGTTTGGGAGGCAAATCATGCCACCTTGAAATACTATAAGCATAGGTATAACAAAATGAATTTGGAGTATAAGACCAAGTATGGCGTAGAAATACCGTTAGAAAAAGCCGCTGAAAAGTTAAAGATAACTGTATCAAGGTTGAGTTCAGTTTTGAGCAAAGATACAAGTGCTGTGCAATCTCTTGATGCTGCTCTTAAAACAAGATTGGACGATGGCGATTTGTCTTTAGGAGACGTTATTCCTGACAGTAAAACAGAGAATGTTATGAATAGCGTATTAGATAATATATACTCAGAGGAATTTATGCAGTCTCTTAAAGCAAATTTGGCAGAGGACGATTATCAGTTTTTGGTAATGAGGTATGGTTTGGATGGTTCGGCACCTAAAAACTTTCCTGAATGTGAAAAAGTGTTAGGTGTAGAACGTAGAGTATTATGGCAGAGAGAGCAAAATATATTTAACTATTTACGAAAGTTAGTATCAATGCGTGAATTTGCAAGAGGTATTGGACTTGAATGTAATGATGAGGGCGTAGAAGTAATAGAAGAAAGCAGTCAAGAAGCAAATGAGAATATTAAAGACAATAGAGGGGTTCTAAAAATTGTCGGTAGAAAACGCAATAAAAAGGCTTGTGAAGACCATAAAGGTAACATGTATACGTCAATAACTGAAATGTGTAATGCTTATGGCATAAGTACAGATACATTTAAGCAGAGAATAAGGGAAGGTTGGAGTCTGAAAGATGCATTGACTACGGAGGTAAGGTCTGCACTTGTTGCGGTTGAAGACCATAAGGGTAATAAATATGAGTCAAAAACAGCTATGTGTAAAGCGTATGGTATTGACATACGTATTTTCCATGCAAGAATAGACAGTGGTTGGACTTTAGAAAAGGCTTTAACTACTGCTGCGCAGAGTGCAGCCAAGAGAGCAACAGACCATTTAGGAAATGAATACATTTCAAAGACGGATATGTATAAGGCTTGGGGTGTTTCTGACAGTGAAGTAAGAAAGAGGCTTAATCGTGGTTGGACATTGGAACGTGCTTTGACAACAGGCGGATATGACAAACCTCTGGAGGAAATGTTCTTGGTTAATAAACAAGCTCAAAAAAAGAAGAAACCAACGAAGGAAGAAAATTTTGTTACAGACCATTTGGGTAACAAATATTCCTCGCAAAATGAAATGTGTAGAGCGTATGGTATCAATCCTTCAACATTTCGAGCAAGAATAAAAAAGGGTTTTAGTATAGAAAAAGCACTTACATCAGAGGCAGAAGTGCAAGGTCAAGCAGTGGTAGACCATTTAGGAAATGAGTACCCCTCAACGAAAGCAATGGTTAAGGCTTGGGGGGTGAATGAAACTACATTTGCTTGTAGGATAAAAACCGGAAAGAGCATAGAAGAAGCATTAACGGCAAAGACGCAGCATGAGAAAAAAGGAGTAGCCACGAAAGACCATTTAGGGAAAGAGTATTCATCGTTCAGTACAATGTGTAAGGAGTACGGTCTAAAAAAAGACACAGTGAGGAAAAGAATAAAACATGGTTGGACGTTAGAAAAGGCATTAACCACGATGGTTTAATAAAAGAAGGTTGTAGGGAAGGTGATAAAAAATGCAGAAAATAAAAAGTAAACTTATTTTGCTCTTATTGCTCAATTTTTTAGTGGTTTTACTATTTAATCAAGTAGTATTAGCTAAACCTGAGAATATAGAGCCTACTATTAACTCAAAAATAGAGTTAGAGGGTTTCAGGCTGCAATATACCGAAAAGGGAGAGTTGCAGGCATTGGTTGATGTAACCTTATATGATATAAACGCGACGGGTGTTGAATTTAATTTGGTGTATGATAATACATACATCGAACCGTCGTCGTATGATACCAACGAGCCTACAACAGATATAAAGCAATTCTTTTTCCCGAATCCGACCGTGTTCCCGGAAGCACCGAGCGAAGGGGCGTACGGTCCTAAATTCAGAGGATGGCTTAATTACGGATTCTCTGAAATAAAAGATAAGCAGATATTCATGACGCTTATACCGGATTCAAACGCACCGGAAAAGAATTATGTAGGCACATGTGAGGTAAGTATGCCTGAGCCTAAAATCTTAAAAACACTAAAAACATCAGGGCGTAGTGCAATGGTAGGCACTATGTCTTTTCGCGTTGTTAATGAAGAAGCTCTCGCAGCCTTAAAGCCGGAACAGGTGACAGAAATCCTAAAGGTTTCAAGCACCGGTCAAAACGCCGTAATTATATACGCAGACAAAGATAAAATAGAACGGTTTAAGGATATAAGCATCCCTATAACGCTTCAGTATACGCCTATAGAAAAGCCTGAGACCGTTATATACCTCACGGGCAAGATTCGCTCACTGCTTCCCACCACGGAGACGGTAATTGACGTTTATAGGTATGACGCTGACGGTAATCAGGTTGACAAGGGACCGGTTAAGTCGTTCGCATCACTTACCCGTACAGAAGACGGTATTGAAGAAATAAACGGTACATCGTGGGTTGCTATCGGGCAGTTAAACGGTATGCCGTTCACAGAATGGGATTTCAAGATACCTATAAGCTTAACCGCCGACGATAAGTATACATATAAGATGGATATTCGTAAGGTATCACATCAGCGCAAAGAAAATATAACAATCAATTTTGATGATGTTCAGACAACTCCTGACGGAAGCGAGAAATACGTACAAATCAACAATTCGTATACTTCATTCATCCCGTTATTCTATGGAGATTTTAACGATGATGGGTATGTCAATGATGTAGACCGCGCGTATTTCGTTCATTTGTATAACAAGAGCGGCAGTGATAAAAATAAACAGATAACGTTTATAAACCCTGACGAGAGTAAAAATACCGCATCAGTTATAGATATGTACGACTTTAATTGTAGCGGAATAGTAGACAGCAGCGATATGAATGTAATGATGTATGCTATAGGCGCATATTTACAGCCACAAACATATTGGGCGAAATCATGGACAAAAGCATATCAGAAATACGATGAAAAAACAATAGAAAACACTGATATATCACGTTTCGTCTCTACAAATCCGGCTCACCGTGTTGAACATATATATCAATAATACAGGAGGAATAAAAACCATGAAAAACAAACATAGAATAAGGCTTGTAGCAATAAGCGTCATATCGAGTATATTGTTATCCATGTTCAATTTCGCTGTTTTTGCGGAAGAAACCATGTCCCCGTTAATAGAGGCGAACGGACTGGTAGCAAAACAGTATGACGATATAAGCATAGACGAGTATGACCTTGAAGATGAAGCGGACGGTCAATTTGATTTCAAAACAGACGACGGCTCTACTGCGGGTATGGCTCAGTACCAACTGCAGGTGGGAGCAGACATTCGGTTCATAACTGGTGCGTATTCAAATGCTTCAGCACCTGAAAATATATGTGAGATGATTTTATATAATGTCGCAGACTGCTCACAGGAAACGGACGACAGTCATATTGTAAAAACATACTTCTCCAACACTGAGGGATGGGGTTCATTGAAAACGGAAGATTTCCCCGCAGAAGGTATGTATAGCATAAAATTGATACGCCCGGGGCATATAACAGAATATATAACGAACATCGCTGTATATCATTCATATGGTGCTACATTATATTATTTGGATAATCTTTATGGCATATTTGGTAATTGTGTAGAAGTCGGAGAAAGCAAAGATATAATAGACGAAACTGATATGGATGTATATATTGCTCTAAGAGATGTAGTACAAGGGAGAGAGGACACAATAACCACAACATATGATTCTCTTTATGGCGATGATTATGAAAAATATCTTGCAGTTTTTGAAAAGATGGAAACGGTACCGAGTTTGCCGTGGAGCGTAGAAACAGCCGAAAACAGAGATGAAATAAGTCAAAGCAGTACCATATCAAAAAATAGAGCATCGTTAATGATTGACATCGACAGGAATGGTATAATAAATTACAAAGATAATTTATTGATGTCAACCCACGATGGCATTACTTCACGACTCTTGGATGCCGAGAAAGAATACATTAAGAAGATTTATGTAACAGGGCTGGAAGACAGGATGTATACCGGTTCTGATATAACGCCAGAGTTATATATAACGTATAATAACCGCGCTTTGGAGAAGGACAAAGATTACACGGTAGAATATTCAGATAACCGTGAGATAGGAAAAGCAACGGCGACTATAAAGCGAGCAAACGATGATATAAAAATCCCCGACTCGTTCGATGTGCATTTCAATATAGTCGATAAAATCGTTCAAACAGTGCATTTCAAGCCTATCGCAGACCGTGAATATACCGGCGAACCGCAGACACCGGAGCCGAAAGTTACACTGGACGGGACACTGCTTACAAAAGACGATGGTTATACATTGTCATATCAGGACAATGTTAATGTAGGCAGAGCAACGTTAGGCATACAGCTTTTGGGAAGTAACAGCGGGTACATAACGACATACTTTAATATTATACCGCGCTCTTTAACTGACGCAGATATAGCATCAGGGCAGGTGACGGTAGAAGATATTGAAGACCAACAGTATACCGGAGAACCAATAACCCCGGAGCCGACCGTAACATGGAACGGAAACACACTGAAAAAGGGCATAGACTTCGATTATCAATACGAAAACAACACTGATGTGGGTGAGGCTCTTGTAAAGGTCGTATTGAAAGGCAACTATACCGGTACGTTGAATAAGAACTTCAATATCGTACCCGATGGGGGACACGGAAGCATAACTGTTGATGCGATACCCGACCAAACATACACCGGTGAGCCTATAACACCGGCTTTGAATGTGAAATATAACGGTCAGGTATTAAGGAAGGATACAGATTATACCGCTGATTATTCCAATAATATTGACGTTGGTATTGCTACTGTGGATATAACTTTAATCGGTAATCATACCGGTAAGGCAAAGGCGACTTTTAATATCCGCCCGAAGAAGCTGACACAAGCTGATGTGGAGATTGAGCCTATACCCAATCAGACGTATACCGGCTTAGAAATAACGCCAAAGCTTGATATTACATATCAGGGAGCGGCTATGCAAGCCAAGAAAGATTACACAGCCGTTTACAGCAATAACGTAAATGTCGGCACAGCAAAGGTATTGATTACTTTTACCGGTAATTATACGGGAACGGCTCAGACTACCTTTGAAATAGTACCATGTCCTTTAACAAATGATGATGTTACTATCTCTCCCGTACCAAATCAGCTATATACAGGGCAGCCGATTGAACCCAAACCGACCATAAAACATCTGTTAAAGACGTTGCTCATAAACAGCGATTACACGTTAAGCTATGATAATAACATCGACGTCGGTACAGCTACCATATACGCCGACTTGCAGGGTAATTATACAGGACAGTTAAGCGTTGATTTTAATATCGTCGAATACCTTGACGTTACGGATGAAAATGGTGAGGTTGTTGTAGACGGAAACGGACGCAGACTTCGCATTATCGTAGAAAACGAAGACGGTCCTATCGCAAATGCCGGTGTGTATGTCGATGAAGATGAGAACATCAGTATAGGACTGCCTGACGGATATTATATTGATGTGCATAACAGGACTACAATAACTGTTCTGGACGACGATACGGAAGAACCTATACCGGAACTTAACGTTGCGGTAAGCGACACTGAGGGCGCTCACAGAGACGGTATAACTGATGATGAAGGACAGGTCGTTGTTCCGCCTTTGAATGAGGGTAAGACCGATAATCACGGTGAGGCAGATATATATAACCGTGATAACGGTTTGATAGTACGTGTATCTGATGAAACGGGATATATAGTAGATGCCGATGTTGTTTTAGACACATCAATGGGGAGTATATCCGTCATTCTTCCCGATGGCACTGAGCTTAACCCCGAGAACCGTATTATCGTGGAAGTCACCGATACAGAAGGCATACCTTGTCCGTCCATTCTTATATATATTCAGGACAGATACGGCAAGTCCGATAACGGCGTTACCGATGAAGAAGGTAAGGCATATTTCCCCGACAAGGATATGGATATAACCGACGATGAAGGTCGTGGTGAAGTCATGGGCGATGACAGCGAAGGTGTTCATAGACACTATCATGTTATCGTTGAAGATACAATGGAACGTATTGAAAACGCCACAATACAGTATATCCATGACGGAATAGTAGTAATGCTGCCGGATGGAAAAACATTGTCCTATGATAATAAAACGACTGTGACGGTCTACGATGCTGATATGAACCCCGTAGAAGGTCTGAGAGTCAGCGTATCTGACGATACTACGTCAGACTCTAACTATACAAACGCTTTGGGTAAAGTAGTATTACCGCATGATATTATCCGCCGCAACGTAAAGGTTATGGACGATGAGGGCAATGATATACCCGACGCAGAGGTAACTGTTGACTCATATACGGGTGATGTAAACGTAGAACTGCCTGATTACTATCCTCTTGACCCTGCTCATAAGGTGACAGTAGAAATAACAGAGCCGGGTACAGATGAGCCGATAGAGGGTAATAAAGTCACTGTAACAGACCAAACGGGAACTACAGAAACAGGAGAAACGGACAACACAGGTTCGGTAACGCTGCCTGACAGGGATATTGTTCAACGCGATGTAACAGTCAAGGACGACGAGGGTAATGTAATACCTGATGCGGAAGTGACCGTCAACCCCGAGACGGGTGATGTGGATGTAGAGCTTCCCGACTATTATCCTCTTGACCCCGACCACAAGGTAACGGTAGAGGTTACTGACACAAGCACAGGTGAACCGGTAGAAGGAAACAAAGTGACTGTTACAGACCAAACCGGAAATACCGTTTCTGGAGAAACAGACTCGGAAGGTAAGCTTACTGTACCTCGTGACGTTTTACAAAGAGACGTTAAAGTCTTGGATGATAAGGGTAATGACATACCTGACGCGAATGTAACAGTTGACCCCGATACAGGTGACGTAAGCGTAGAATTGCCCGAAAGCTATCCGTTAGACCCCTCGCATAAGGTAACGGTAGAGGTAACGGATACAAAGACCGGCGAGCCTGTAAAAGATAACAAGGTAACTGTAACAGACCAGACGGGAAAGACAGAAGTCGGAAATACAGATGATGCCGGAAAAGTTGTTCTGCCTCCGTATACGATACCAAGCGGCGGTGGCGGTTCATCGTCCGGTGGAAGCAGCGGCGGTTCATCCGGTGGCGGTGGTAGCAGGGGTTCAAGTGCTGCTCAGACATCAACCGTAAACGTTAAGGTAGTCGATAAAGACGGCAATAACGTTACTGTAGAAACGACTGTAAACAAGAAGGACATCAGCATTAAAATGCCGAATGATAAGCTGTTGGACGGTTCAAACTACTATACGATAACGGTTACCGATAATACTTCAACGGGAATACCCGACATGAACATAACTATCAAGGATACCGATAAAACAGAGTTTAAGGGCATAACAAATAAGAACGGCGTATTGATAGTCCCTGCCGGTGAGCATAATGTTTATGTGTACGGTTATGAGGATGGCGAGTTTAAGCCGGAAGGACCTATGACACGTGCTGAAGTGGCTGCCATCTTTGCCAGAAACATATCGGAGCGTAAGAATGAGACTATGCCGGCTCAGCAAAGTCCATTCTATGACGTGAGTGATAAGATATGGTACGGTAAGCCGATAGCATACTTGGAAGATTACAACATCATATCAGGTTATACAGACGGCTCATTCCGTCCCGAAGAACCTATTACAAGAGCCGAGTTTGTAACAATGGCAACGAATTTCTATCGCCTGTTTGGTGATACGGAGACGACCGATGTTAATAGGTTCAGTGATATGAGTAAGGCACATTGGGCATATAACTATATCATAACCGCTTCAAATATGGGTTGGATAGCCGGCAGAACGGAAACGTTATTCTATCCCGACGACAACATAAAACGTGCCGAAGTGGTATCAATAGTCAACCGTATGCTTAACCGTCATGTAGACGCTGCGTATGTGAAATGGGTATATGATGATTTGGAAGAAAGACTGCCGTACACGGATAAGTTCTTCCGCGATGTATCTGACTACTGGGCGTTTGGTGATATTCTTGAAGCATCACATGAGCATGAATATACCAAACAGAAAGAAACAGAAATATGGCTTGATGATAACATAATCACATCATATACAACAGCAGAAAAGAAATAAGCCTTGTTAAGAGGTCTGGGATATACGTCTCAGACCTCTTTTTTACCCGATTTTCCTTTTTATATTTTTTCGCTTGACAAAATCTTTGATTATGATATAATAGAGATATAAATGATATGAAGTTTTTTTAAGAGGAAAAGTGTATGCTTTTCCTCTTTTTTTGTTTTTCAAGTTAATAAAGCAGAGAAGATGTAATTTTAGGTTTTGGTCCCTCTGGACCCCAAGACCTACATGCTATTCAAGTATGGTTATGTTTCCTCTGCTTTTTTATATATTCACATTTTTTCAATACCTTGAAAGGAGTGTAAAAACCAAAATTTTTTCTCAAAAAATGCCGGTGCTTTTTTAGTTTGGACGATTTATTAAAAATGATGGAGATTTAATTAAAAAAATGACGATTTATTTAATTTATGAGGTGATTACTATGAAAAAAATAACTAAAAGAGCAATGATTGCGTTTTTTGTGATGATACCGTTTATGTTAAACTGTATGGTATCTGCAGCATCCAACTCATGCCAAGTAACTCCGGCAGAGTTTCTCAACATCTATGACGAATGGATGAAAACCAAACCGACAACAGCACAAATGCTTGATATACAATGGCAAAACGTTGATTTGACGGACGAATTGACACACCAGTCAACAAACGTGGTAGAGCATGATGATTATTATGACATCTACGCAGCCGTTTACGTTACAGGCAAATTTGCGAATGTAGTCCCCTTTTCAGAAGAAGCATTAAACCTTATTCCTAAAAATTATAAAGACAGCTATATGGCGGTCAGTGATGATAGTCTTACCGACGCATACAAAGATAAAATAGCCGGTAGGACGTATAAGGAATTGGTTTTTGATGCTATTGTTTCCGCATGGTCGGGAACATACAGGGGAAAACCGGTAAGGGTTCGGCTGATGGATATAAGCGACAAAAATCCGACTGAGTTTTATAGGGTTCACGGGAATTACGTGTATATCAAAATTGATATGCCAACCAACGGCTTTAATGAGTATTACGCATGGCAAAGATGGGGTTCGTCAATGCCTCATGCTAAAATTCATTTGCCTATAGGAACAAAGGACGTTGGATGGGCGGTCGGTAATGATAATATAGCAAGAAAAGTTGAAGGTATGGATTTTACCTCTGTAGAGACCTTTATGGGAACGGCTGCACATGAGTTTGGACATACGATTGGGTTAGCCGATGCCTATTTAGAAGATTCCATCTGTAAATATGGTACGGAATATACTTCGATTATGTTGGGTACATTGTACAGTCCCGCTTGCCCGTATGATTATCACATGATACTCGACCATCATTTCCGCGAAGGTTCAGAGAATATAACGCGTCGGAAATACTACAACGATTATGTTGTAAAACATACATGCGCTGATATATATAATAAATACTATATCGGCAAACAGTAACGGTATAATAAAGATAATAGGTAGTGCTTAATGCATTGCCTATTATTTTTTGCCAAAATTTTCAAAAAAAGTTGTTGACTTGATTATTTTTGTATGGTATAATATATTCAATGATATGAAGCGTTTACGAAAAGGGAAAAGTTTGTCCTTTTTCATCTTTTATGAAGTTAAAAGCAACGGTTTTTTATGCTTATTTTTAAGGATGAAAGGCTGTTGCCCTTATTTTTCTTAATTTGTGGCAAGCATCTTAGGCATAGAAGGAACGCTTCATAAAAATTAAGTGTAAATAAGGCTACTTATAATTTTTAATTATAAGTAGCCTTTTTTTATTTATCTTTTCGCTTTCTATCATTTTGAAGGAGTTGTGTGTATTCATTTTGTTTCCTTGATTGTTACGGGTATTACGATTATTAAACAAAGAAAGGAACTAATCAAAATGAATAAAGAACAGGAAGAATTGACATTAAACTATCTGGATTCCGCGAAAAAACTTGCCAGTCAATTATCTTACCGGTTTCGGTTGTCACCCTCAAAAAAAGAGGACTGTGAATCCATAGCGGTAGAAGAACTGTGTAAATGTGCTGTGACTTTCGATAGTAACAAAGGTGAGAGTTTCAATAGTTATTTACGAAAAACCCTATTTCTGAAGTTCTGGCAGTATGTAAAAATAGACTTTAACGCCGGGATGAAGTCACCCAGACATATAGGTGTGGACGGTCTTCGCACAATCGAAATAATCAGTCTTGAACATCTTTACGAGGAATTGATGTCAAAGGCTGATACAACTGACGTGTTTGGAGAGAAAGAAACCATGATTGATTTCAAAAGCAGTCTTACGTCAGACGAAAACAACGTCCTTAATTATCTATTGCACGGTTATACTGTTAAAGAAATCGCCATGAAAGAAAAATTACCGGAGTGGAAGGTGTATTTACATAAGAAGAACATCAAAGAAAAACTGCATCAGATATTAGCTGATTAAGCAATATGTAAAATCCGGTCGTTCAGGGGAAACAAAAAGACAGGAAGCAAGAGCCATTTCTCTTGCTTCCGCACAACTCTTTTCTTTATGTAATAAACACTTATAACAGTGTTTCAGATATATATTATATTTATATTTTTAGGAGGGAATGACAATGGCAAATAAAAATACAGATAATTCGTCAATGCCTATTGGGAAGAAGCGCAATAATAATGATGTTCAAAGGGTTCCCGAAAATATAGGCAATGACAGAAAGAATCCGTATGTCAGCCAAATAAATGAGAGGAAGGCATCCGATATTCCGCAGCAAAACCAAGAACCGCCCAAAGAGCCGCCAAGAGAGCCGGCAAACCCCGAAAATACAGACGATTCAATGCCGCAAAAAATGTCCGATGAAGAAATATTAAAGCTGCCATTACGCAATATCAAAGTGGGTGAAAAATCGTTCTGCGGATATTATGACGAGGAACGATTGGAAGTTCATCTCGCAGATAAAGACGGAAATTTGATTGGAAAAGTCGGACGGTTAAGGAAGAAATTGCCTCCGTTAAATGCGGAAAAACCGGAAGCAGATACGCCATCTCCCGATGATAAGCCTAATAACGACTATCCGTACGGCTATTCGGACGAACATGACGACGCAGCAAATGACACGATTGCCAATAAGCTGATGAAGGTCAAAGAAAAAAGATACCGGTTAAATCAAAAGAAGAAACCCGATGCGCAGGACGAGATAACTCAATTCAAGAAGAAAAAAATTATCATGTTTGCAGGGATTGTTATAGCCGGCATTACCATTATCGCTGTGTGCTATAATTATCTGTTCCGCTCTGCGTTTAATCAGGATGATACAACCCCGCAGACTGAAGCTACAGAAGCTCCTTCGCCCACATCGACACCTTCAATATCGGAAGGCGAAATGACGGTAATAGAGCTTAATACAGATGTTATTGCGGGTGATGAGATAACGGAAGATATGTTGGTTATGGCAACGATAGACAGTCAAGCATATAACCAGATAGCTATAACCGGTAAAGACCTTTATAGATGGGAACAGCGGGATAACATTATTGGAATGTATGCGACTGAATACATATCACAGGGACATTACATAACAACAGATTCGTTATCAAAAATAGTACGAGACGCAAATAACCCGTGGATATTGAATAATTCCCAGACGGCATATACGGACATTCCGGTTAATCTTACATCGCTTTCTTCGTCCGATTTGCTGATAGGTAAGAAGGTAAAGATTGATTTTGAAGTAGAGGTTAGCCAACAAGGAAGCATGGACTCTGTTGAGAGCGATACAGACGGTGTAGACGTTCAATCAGGTCAGAAAACTGTTACTATCAATTCGTACACAATAAACAATGCGGTTATAGCGGATATGTTTACCGAAGATAACAGAAGCCTGTTTAATATCTATTCCGCATTACTGTCTGTGCCGGAAGGCAATCAGGAGTTCTATCTTAATAATATATGCAGTAAAAACCCCGAGTATTTATCAGAGATAGAACCTGTAAAAATACGCATTTATTTCGATAAAACATACGCGGACGCTCTTTCTACTGCGGTATCAACAAAGAAATCCATTACTGTAACGGCAGGAAGTGACGCAGATACCGCAACCACAGAGAAAAAAGCGTTTTATGATGGTGAATTGTCATTAAAAGCAAGCTTTGAAAACCTTGCTGAAAATATGGAAGAAAATGCTATAACAGTAAAGAAGGGGGACAGCGAACAATGATAAAGAAGTTCATGCAAAAGTTTAAGAAGTGGGTATTGGATTTTCGAGGAACGCAAATACCCCCGGCATTACGAATGGTATGTATGAAGCGGATATTATCCGCGATTATCATATTTCTCGTCGCCATAATAACGGCGATAGCGTTCAAAAATGCTGCGGTGTTGGTAATAGCTATTGTAGGTGTATATATGCTATATCTCGCGTTTATCACGAAATATTCCTACATGAAGGGGACTATCCAAGAGCATACACTGATGTGCGTTATGATTAAACCGGAGCCTAAACGATTATCGGTCGTTTTCTGCGACGAGGACGGAAACAATGACGTGTTCTACTCCACAAACAAATCAGAACAGTTCATTGAAAATATTGTATATAAAATCTATTGTGAAAATGCAAGTAAGACTATTATAGCATACGAACAAGCATAGCAATGATAACCGTTGCAATTCATGATAGATTGCAGCGGGTTTTTTAGTGCAATTTACATAATAGCAGACAAAGAAACTTATGTAATTTTGTATACAATAATTTCTAAATATTGATGTTTTTTTCACATCTATATTTTGAGGGGGCAAATGAGTTTTACAATGAAGAAGGTGGTCTATATCTCGCGTTAATCATGCGTTAATTGATTAAAATCTCAAAAAACAAGGTCGTCAGTCTCTTAAAGGGGGGCAAATAGGACGAGTCTTTTTGAACCTTTCCTCGTTCTATATATATATAGGATATGGGTATAGCACTGCCCCTCTTCAAAAGGCTGATGACTGAATATATTGTCCGCCCATTAAAGCAGGCTGATGATGTAATAAAATGACAGATACATATTGTCTATTTATGTATCCGAATTTCCCTCCTCGTCTCAGCCTGTTTTGATGGGCGGATGATAGAACTTACTATGATATTTATTTAAGGAGTGAATTATCATGCCAAGAGCAAAGAAAACTACTGAAACGGCTAAAGCAGAGACAACAACGAAGAAGCGCAAGAAGGTAACAGAGGAAAGCGCGGATATCAGTGCCGAGGAAGAGGCTATAGAAGCAGCCGTAGAAGCTGTTGAGCAGAGCAATGAAGAAATAAAGACAAACAAAAAGGCATTGCCTTCTGACGAGATAAAGGTAGAAAAACCGACGCGTAAAGAGGTCATGACAGAAAAGCGCCGTAATGAAGCGGCAAGAGCGGAACGTAACGCAAAACGCGAGTCAACGCTTATGTCATGGGAACAGATACGCAGTGCACAGCATGAGGGTAGAATTGTTACCGGTACAGTTGTGTCGATTGACGTAAAGAACGAAAAGCTTGTGGTTGCGACTGTGCAGATTTCCGGTTTCAAAATCCTTATCCCTGCCGATGAATTGTACAAGAACCCGCTTCTTGATTATTCAACGGTTACGAACGAAGCATCGCGTATACATCGCGAAAAGCAGATGTTAAGCAAACTGCTGACAAGTGAAATTCCGTTTATCATTACAGCGATTGAAGGTTCGCCCAACAGTGATGACGGGTATCTTATCGTCGGCTCCCGTAAGGCTGCTTTAGAGCGTATGGAAGAACGCAATTATATCAGACCTGTACGCGACGGCAAGCCAAATATTACCGTTGACAGCGTAACTGAAGCAACGATAGTTACAGTCGGTCAGCATAGCGTATTCGCGAACGTACAAGGTGTTGACACTTCTATACCTATCTGGCAGTTGACATATAGGTATGTAGAAGATGCGACAGATATGTATAAGTGCGGTCAGAAAATCAATGTGCGTATCAAGAGAATTGACTACGACGAGGATGGTCGCGTAAGCAGCATCGCCGTGTCTGCAAAGGAGCCGGAGCTTGACGAGTTCAGACCTAACATGAGAAACATCAGCAAGGGCGCTTTAACTATGGGTACGATAACATCTATACGTGAGTCAAGAAAAACACCGGGTAAAACAATCGTTTCATTATTCCTTGACAGCTTTGAAGTTCCGGCAATCAGTTCTTTTGTACGCATTGATACAATGGCTGAGCCGCCTATGACCGGCGACAGGGTTGTCTTCTCCGTTTATGAGATAAAAGAGGAAGAAGGCTATGTCACCGGCTCAATTATACGTAAGGAGTAATTGAAGCCGGCAAATTGAGGAGGGTTAAAAATGGCGAACAGGATAAGTACATACATTATACCTGAAAATTTTATAAAAGACGGTAGGATATTCAATGGTTTACTCAAAACACGGAATTTTATAGAAGCCATTATTATGGCTGCTGTTGTTGCTGTTCCGCTTTGGGTAATACCATATCCTACTGTCATTGCAAAATTGACGGTCATGATTTCGATTCTTTTACCTATTATGTTTATCGGTATCGTGGGTATCAATGACAGCTCTGTTTTAGAGTTTTTACAACAATTCCTCAAATGGCGTAAGAATAAGCGTATTGTTCTATACAATACCAATGCTCGGTCTCGTGATGTGCGTCCGGCAGAAGTTGTTCTGTCACAGGAATTGCCAAAAGATAAACTTGTAAAAACTCTTGATATGTGGCGTGAAAAGAAACGGCGCAGAATTGTTGATGCAACGTTTATAGAGGGCGAAGATTTTGAGTTTATAGATAATGAAGAATATAGCTCATCGTACATCTCTACAGAGAAGCGAATACTTGCTCAAAATGACACCGATTATACCGAGGAACAGCAGAAGACGGAGAAGAAGAAAAGACGTTCTGCAAAGGATAAAAAGAATAACAAGGTATCTGACGATGCTGCAAACTCAAAAGATACCATAAATTCTGAAGGTTCTACGGATACAAATCCGACTGCCGACACCACTGAAACACCTGACGTTGCAGAACCGGTCGCTGATGAAAAGCAACCGCCTGTACCGTCTGAACAGACGCAATCAGAACCGGAAGCTGTATCGGAAGAAGCTGCGGCTGAAGAAACACAGGAGAAAGCTGACAAAAAACCGATACGTATAAAGACGGCGAAAAAGAGCTCTGCGTCTCCCAAGAAAAAGAGAGCAAAGGACACTGACACAGCAAAGAAAACGGCAAGTGAGGCAGTAGAAGAAAAACAACCTGAACCGGCAGAAAAAGAGCGCAAACAGGTACAAATGCCTGTACTTGAAGAGATGCAGGAAATACCCACACAAGAGTCGTTTGCCGTAAATACCAATGTTCATGAAGATGTCAGCTATATCGACATTGACAATGAAAACGAAGATGTGGTCGAACTGGATGAGTTTGAAATAGTAGAGGAGTGAGGACGATATGGCAATCAAGAGAAATAAAAAAAACACATCAAAGGGCGAAGAACAGAAGAAAAAGAAAACGTTGATGAAAATTCAGAGTACACAAGGCTTCTCTCCTATATATGACATATCTGACGGCATAATTATAACGAAAGACAGGCGGTTTATAAAAATCTTGGAAGTAACGCCGATAAACTTTATGCTGCGTTCGTCCGAAGAAAAGACGGCGATAGTACAGTCGTTCGCGTCTGTCTTAAAGCAGATGCCGATAAGGGTACAGTTTAAGATTTTGTCACGCAGAGCGGATGTCTCAGATTACATTGATAAAATCTATACCAATATGGACACAGAGACGAACGATAAGTGCTTACAGCTTCAAGAGGAACAAATAAACCTTATCTCAACCGTTGGAGCGAGAGAGGGTATATCCCGCCGTTTCTTTATCATCTTCGAGTATGAGCAGGCAGCCGGTTTACAAAAAAGCGCGACGTTCTCTGAAATCAAATCATCACTTAATACATACGCGTTACGCATCCAAAATATGCTTGCACCTTGCGGAAATGAGGTCATACCGCTTACAGACGATAAAGAGATATTAAACATCTTTTATCAGATAATGTGTAAGCGTGAAAGCGAGGAACAGCCGTTTGACGTACGTATGTATGAGACAATCTCTCGTTACCTTGCAGACGACGATTATGACCCCAATAAAGACTCGTTTATACCTATCAATGACTTTATATGTCCAAAAGTGATAGACACGCGAGAAAGTCCAAAATACATCGTTGTGGATGGTATATACTACTCGTTCGCTTATGTGCCGTCAAAGGCATATAGCACAACGTCTGTAGCAGGATGGTTAGCTCTGTTCATCAACTTAGGAGAGGGCATAGACGTTGACTTCTTCGTACGCAAAGAAAATATAGCCGTTATACAGCAGAAATTGGCTTACGCTCTGCGTTTTAACAAGGTCAAGGCTCGGTCGGTTGAAGATACTTCCGCAGATTACGATGAGTTACGTGAGACTATTGATTCGGGTTATTATCTGAGACAGGGTATCTCAAACGGTGAGGATTTCTGCTACATGAACATTCTCCTGACTATAACGGGTAACAGCAAAGAGGAACTGGAATACAAAATGCGTGAAGTCAAGATGTATCTTGTATCGCAGGATATTCGGATAAAACAATGCCTGTTCCGGCAGGAAGAAGCGTTCCTGATGTCATTACCTCTCTGCTCGTTTGATAATTTCATTTATCAACGTTCAAAGAGAAATGTCTTAACGCATGACTGCGCAAGCGCATATCCGTTCGTATCGTTCGAGATAAACGACGAGAACGGTATCATGTTCGGGTTAAACAAGAATAATAACTCGCTCATATTCCTTGACAACTTCGACTCAAAGAAGTACAAGAACGCGAACATGGCTATCCTCGGCACGACGGGAGCCGGAAAGACATACACGCTGCAGTGTATTGCCTTACGCATGAGAGAGCAAAAGACGCAGGTATTTATAATCGCACCGGATAAAGGTCATGAGTTCAAGCGAGCCTGTGAACAGATTGGCGGTCAGTATATCAATATCAGCGCGGGCAGTGAGCAGAATATAAACATCATGGAAATACGTAAGATGAACACTGCCACGACAGAGGTATTGGACGGCTCTATCGGTGCGAACTCGTCAATATTAGCGCGTAAAATTCAGCAGTTGCATACCTTCTTTACACTGCTTATACCCGATATGAGCTATGAAGAAAAACAATTACTCGATGAAGCATTGGTTATGACCTATGAACAGTTCGGCATTACGAACGAGAATGAGAGCCTTATATCCGAAGAAAACCCGACACAATACAAGACGATGCCGATACTTAGCGACTTGCACAAGACATTGAAACAGATGGGCGACGATGGAAAAGGCTATACGGACAGGTTATATAACATTCTATCAAGATATGTTACCGGTTCGGCAGCGTCGTTTAACGGTCAGACAAACGTTAATCTGGACAACAAATATATCGTCCTCGATGTTTCCAACCTCACAAAGGAAATGATACCTGTCGGAATGTTTATAGCTTTAGACTATGTATGGGATAAAGCGAGAGAGGACAGAACCGCACGGAAAACGATATTCATCGACGAAGCATGGGAGCTAATCGGAGCTAAATCTTCAGAGCAGACAGCGGAGTTTGTACTGGAGATATTTAAGGTTATTCGTGGTTATGGCGGCAGTGCTATAGCAGCCACGCAAGACCTCAACGACTTCTTTGCCCGTGATGAAGGACGGTTCGGTAAAGGTATTATTAACAATGCAAAGATAAAATTCATCATGCAGCTTGAACCGCAGGAAGCTGATTTCGTACAAGAGACACTCAATCTGTCGGATTCGGAACGGTCACAACTTATACAGTTCCGTAAGGGTGAAGGTTTGTTGTGTGCAAACAATAATCATGTGTTGGTTGCGGTTAAGGCATCAAAGACCGAAGATGAATTGATAACAACAGACAGAGAGCAGTTGGGTAAATTGGCAAGGAAAAAACTTGCCGTAAACAACTGATAAAACGGTTCAGATATATCCCGTCAAATAAAAGACGGGATATATAAAACCCGTATTAAAGCGTGTTATAAACGTATTAAAAACGTTATATACACGTTTAAGAAAGGATATAAAGCGTGTTATAAACGTGTAATAAACGTGTTAATTGTTAATGAGGAGGGCAAATAACAATGATTTCGAGTATATTGTTTAACAATATCTATGACTTAATCACACGTATTGGCGTTGTCGAAGAAGCGCAGATTTATACCATGTTCGGCAATACTCATGGCGAGGAAACGATACGATGGTGCGTCAAAGAATTGTTACGAAAAAACAAGGTCAATTTCGATAGGGAGAGAGGTATTATCACACGCAGGCAGTCGGTGTATGAGAACGATTTCGGGCAGCAGCTACTAACAAAAGCTACATGGCTACTGGCGTATATGGGCGACGAGAAGGTACGCGAGTATATGCCGGTTCGTTACCCGTCACAAATGCTGATTATCGGCGAAGATAATACCGTATATGACATAACGGTCTACACATGGCAGACGGTACAGGCGGTCAATATGTCAATCATGACACGCAGACAAGCGGTAATTCCGTACGGAGTGGATGATTTGATTGTCCACATAGCAGTAGTACCGGACGAAGAAATGGCAGAGCAAATAAAGGATTTCGGATTTGACAACTACTGCATCCTTGATACAGATAACAAACCGCAGTATTTTCAGTGGGAGGACTAAACAATGTCGGCAGAGAGCAAGTTTATAAATAATCTGACATCAACAGAGCTTGAAGATATTATAAACATCTACTCTGCCGCGTTGTCAAAAAGCAGTAAGATAGCTCATAGCATGGATAGCTCATTGCAGAAACTCCATGAAGCATACGCCTTTATGCAGAGAGCAGAAGGAAATAAAGACAAACGGCAAAGGACAGCCGTTTCAAAGGATATTGCGAAACGGATGATAAGCGATTATGCAGAGTTTATAACCAACTATATATCTCTGTATGATACTTACAGTAATATATTCGGAGCGGTATACGATACAAGGGAACTGCGAAGGAGTATTGAGTGGGATATAGTCCCGACTCAAATTCAGACTGCATCAACACCGACGAAGCTCATGGTGAAGCTGCCGCATATACCCGTCAAAACACACTGCCGAGCTTCAGTGTTAAGGGATATTCTCAAAACACAGCTTGACCGATTATTCGGTGACGGTCTGATACCGATTATTGAAAAGAAGTTAGTCAGAATAATACATATATACCCCTCGGCTGTTCGTTCATGGCAAGTCCCTGACAATGACAATTATT
>CANQZS010000005.1 GCA_947628385.1 uncultured Clostridia bacterium
CAAAGGCTCTGCCTTTGGAATCCGCAGCCTTGAAAGGCTGGCGAACTTTTTTCTGATTTTGCGCTTCGCGCAAAATAGTAATTACTTTTTCTACAAATTTTATTGTAATAAAATAAAGCAGGCATTTTTAATAATACCTGCTTCCTGTCTTATTATTTTGTACTTTACAGATTCATGCTGCAACTCACTTTACAAAATTTTTGTCATAAAACATGATGCTAAAATTCTGCTTGCTTGTTTAAACTGAGCGTTTATCTTAGCTCCTTTAAGCGGCATCAAAGATCATTCCTATGCTTATCTTTTTTCACAAATCAAACGAATGGCGGTCCTGCTTTCACCGTCTATTTCTACATTTGCAAAAGCCGGATAACATATGAGATCAACACCTATAGGTGCAAGATAACCGCGCGCAATGGCAATCGCCTTTATTGCCTGATTTGAAGCTCCGGCTCCCACTGCCTGAACTTCAACTGAATCATTCTCACGCATTACGCTTGCAATTGCGCCTGCTACAGAATTTGGATATGAACGTGCAGAAACTTTAAGAACCTCCATAAGAATCCTCCCGAATTCATATTGTTTTGCAGTGCTTTTGCTGACCTTCAAAATTACAGTTTCCTGTATCACAGCATAAACTAAAAGACCGAAGATCCGGACTTGACTTTTCAAGACAACATTTCAGGTTAGACTGACAGGTCGTCTTAACATTTCATTGCAGCATATGGAAAAAATTATTTTAACTATGAACTTAATGTTAGTATACATCAACTTTTCCACTATTTCAATAGATAAAATATTAATTCAGCGGTTTATCTAATTATTAGTCGGTCAATTTTAACACATTTACCATTGTTTTTATCAAATTCCAGAACAACACCGTTGATAAACGGTCGGTTTTCAGATTCGGTAAATTTAACGGGTGAATGGAACCTTTGCTTTTCAATTGCAAGCTCTGTTTTTATCCCGAGAACAGACAGCTCCGGACCGCACATTCCTACATCGGTGATGTAGCCTGTGTGATCGGCAAGAATTATCTCGTCCGCTGTCTGAACGTGTGTGTGCGTTCCCAAGACCGCCGTTACTCTTCCCGCAAGATAGTGTCCCATTGCTTTTTTTTCGCCGGAGGCTTCGGCATGAAAATCTACAAAAATATTTGGTGTGTCTATCTGTTCAAGTATTTCATCAGCCTTTGCAAAGGGATTGTCAAGCGCCTCCATATAAACCGTTCCCATAAGATTTATAACTGCAATGCGGCAGCTTCCCATATCGTAAATGCAGTACCCGTGTCCGGGATTGCCGTCGGGATAATTTGCGGGACGAATAAGAAATTCCTTTCTGTCGAGAGTTTCATAGATCTCTCTTCGGCGGTAACAGTGGTTTCCGGTAGTTATCACATCGGCGCCGTGATCGAATAGATATTTTGCGGAATGAGGAGTTATCCCGTTTCCGGAAGCACTGTTTTCACCGTTTACAACGACGATCTCCGCACCGTAGGTGCTTTTCAGACTGCGGAGCCTTGATCCTACAAATCTGCTGCCTATCTCGCCTACAACGTCTCCTAAAAATAATAATACCATAAAATTTCTCCTTAGAATATAAAGCGGACGACTTGACAGCTTCCCCTACAATTTCTGTAATTTTTGTAGGGGAGACTGTCAAGCCGCCCGCTTTTTCGATAAATTTCAATTGCTTAAGATCAGTGCTTCGGTTGAAATTTAAATTTTTCCCTTATTCCTTATCTTTATTTTCGTGTTCCTCTATATCTTTGATTATGCTGATGTCCTCAGAGCCTATTTCCTCAAGAGTTACCGCAGGAGCAGCTTCTCTTTCCTCCTCGACGCTCTTCATAAGAGCTTCAAATTCGTCGCCGTTCAGCTTTTCATGCTCTATAAGATATTCCGCTACTTTAACGAGCTGATCGTTATGCTCTGTAAGGATCTTTTCACATTCATTATATGCCTGAACGATTATTCTCTTTACTTCGGAATCAATAAGGTTTGCAGTAGCTTCACTGTACTGGTGCGTGTGACCGTAATCTCTGCCAAGGAAAACCTCGTCCGAGTCGCCGCCGTAAAGGACCGGACCAAGCGCTTCGGAAAATCCGTATTGTGTGACCATGGCTCTTGCCTTTTTTGTAGCCTGCTGAATGTCTCCGCTTGCGCCTGTGCAGACATCTTCAAAGGAAATGGATTCCGCAACACGTCCGCCCATAGTCATAACTATGTCCTGATACAATTTTCCCTTTGTAACGTGGGAATCGTCAGTTTCCGGACGGCATACGGTAAGTCCTGCTGCCTGACCGCGCTGGATAGTAGTTACCTGATGGACCTTTTCACATTCCGGCAGATGATATGCCGCAACGGCATGACCTGCTTCATGATAAGCGGTAATGCGTCTGTCGCGGTCGGTAACGATATGCGATTTCTTTTCCGGACCGGCAATGACTTTGAGAGTAGCTTCCTCGATGTCGCTTTCTATGATAGCCTTGCGGTTTGCTCTTGCCGCAAGGAGAGCCGCTTCGTTAAGAAGATTTTCAAGATCCGCACCGGTAAAGAACTGAGTGGTTTTTGCAATGACGTTAAGGTCAACGTCAGGACCGAGGGGCTTATTTTTTGCGTGAACTCTCAGGATCGCTTCTCTTCCCTTTACGTCGGGATAGCCTACCATTACCTCTCTGTCAAAACGTCCCGGACGGAGAAGAGCCGGATCGAGAATATCTCTTCTGTTCGTAGCAGCCATTACGATAACGCCCTCGTTGAGATCAAAACCGTCCATTTCAACAAGGAGCTGGTTAAGGGTCTGTTCGCGCTCGTCATGACCGCCGCCGAGACCTGCGCCTCTGCGGCGTCCTACTGCGTCGATCTCATCTATGAAAACGATAGACGGTGAATTTTTCTTTGCCGTTTCAAAAAGGTCACGCACACGGGAAGCACCTACGCCCACGAACATTTCTACAAAGTCGGAGCCTGAGATCGAAAAGAACGGAACTCCCGCTTCGCCGGATACTGCCTTTGCAAGCAGAGTTTTACCTGTACCCGGAGGACCTATCAGAAGAACGCCTTTAGGTATGCGCGCTCCCATTTCGGTATATTTTTTAGGATTTTTGAGGAAGTCTACTATTTCCACCAGCTCGGCTTTTTCCTCGTCCGCGCCGGCAATGTCGTAAAAGGTATACTTTTTGTTGGAGGTGTTCTTGACGTTTGCCCTGCCGAAGCTGTTCATTTTTCCTCCGCCGCCCGCCTGTCTCATCATAAAAAAGAAGAAAAATATCATCAGTCCTATTATGAGGAGCGAGGGGAGAAGATTGTAGAGCCATGAGGTATCTTGGATCCTGTAGTACTCCATTTTCAGAGGAGCGTCCGGGTGCCTGCTGTTATATTCCTTACGGTAATTTTCCGTTCCGAGCTGGATCTCGTTTAGGAACACGTTTACGTTCGGAACGGTATATTCGATAGGAACGTCTCCGCCGTCAACGAATATTTCCAGCTCGCCGCTGCCGAGATCGAAATTCATTTCGGATACGCGGTAGTTATCGAAATATTCCATAATTTCAGAATAAGTATATTCCGGTTCCGGTTTTGACGCTTTCTGAAGCAGCAGTACAGCCGCTGCAAGAGCTACTGCCATTACAACAACATAAATTATCAAGCCTTTGTTGCTTTTTTTGCCCAATGTTATCAATCCTTTCTAAGAAAAATTTTCTTTTATCGCATATATATTTACGGATCAACCGCAGTTTTCTTTATTCGTCCGGATATTCAGCAATATATGGAAGATCCCTGTATTTTTCTCCGCAGTCCAGACCGTATCCTACAACGAAAAGATCCGGTATGGTAAAAAGCGAAATATCCGCTTTGAGATCTATAAGACGCTTTTCCGGCTTGTCAAGAAGAGTTACAACTTCAAGGGAAAGCGGCGATCTGCTTTTTAACAGCTTTATGACCTCAGAGAGGGTACGTCCCGTGTCTATGATGTCCTCGGCGATAACGACGTGATAATTGCTTATATCGCAGTCAAGATCCATAAGGATATTTACATTTCCCGATGAACTTGTGCCGTCATAGTAGCTGCTCACTCTCATGAATCCGATCTCGCAGGGTATTGTCATTTCGCGGCAGAGGTCGGCAAGGAATATGAACGATCCCTTTAAAATGCTCACTAACAGCAGAGGCTTTCCGCGGTACCTTTCGTCAAGGAGCCGTGCGGTCTCTCTGATCTTTTCCTTTATTTCCGCAGCGGAGATGATGATATTTTTTATACTATCGTTTTTGTTATTTTTTATGACGGCTTCCGGTCTCATTTCAGGATCCCTTTCGCAGATAATGTTCAAGCCTTTAGTTTTAACTGTATGATAAGGAAATTTTTTGTATTTTCGTCCGGTCTGACGCGTCGGTCTATGCCTGCACATTCCGACCAGATAACGCCCAGATCGTCGGAAACGACTGCCGAGACTTTTCTTTTTTCCGGCGGCAGTTTTTCCTGCAATATTTTCCGCAGTTCTCTTGTTTTGTCCGAGCCGACGGGTCTTATCCTGTCGCTTCGCAGTCTGTTCCGCAAGACTACGCCACCTTGTATTTTATCATAATCCAAGACATAAGTTGTTAATTTTTTGTGAACAGAGCCCATATTGCTGATATTTTCGTTAATTACCTTTGATATTATCACAATTTTATCACTTGAAAAGGGATAGATACCATCTTTTTCTATTTTAAGGGAATTTATCGTTTCGGCGGGAGAATTTTCTTTAAGGTAAAGTTTTCCTCTTCTTGAAGAGACGACTTGGTTCCCGTCACAGCTGACGTTAAGCTCTGTTTCGTAAGCTCTCATGACCGCCGAGTCGATCTCGCGGACCCGAGCGGCGTTTACCGAGATATTATGGGAATCAAGGAAATTTATGATGATCCTTTTTCTAAGAGCGGGGTGTAATTTTGTAAGATCGGAGCCTGCAAATTTTTCCGCTTCCTTTGAAATAAAATCCTCGTCCTCGGAAAGCGATAATGTCGTCCGGACGATATTTTCCGGAGATCCGCCGTGTACTGCGGAAAGCTCCGGCATGACTCTCAGGCGTATGCGGTTCCTTGCATATTCGTCCGAAAGGTTCGTGCTGTCGGTAACGTGATCCTGTCCGATGCTTCCGAGAAAATTTTCTATCTCATCTCTTGAACAGTTCAAAAGCGGTCTTATAAAGAAGTCTCTTACCGGAGGTATCCCGCAAAGTCCTTTCAGTCCCGTTCCCCGTGCAAGCCGGAAGATAACGGTTTCCGCATTGTCGTTCAGATTATGCGCGGTGGCTATTTTTGAAGCAAAGCCGCTTTTGACAAGCTCTCCGAAAATTTCATATCTCATTTCCCTTGCGCCTGTTTCCACAGACATTCCGCGGGAACGTGAAAATTCCTCCGCGTTCCTGCGAAAGACCTTGAGCGGGATCCCCTCGGTCCTGCAAAGCGAAATACAGAAGCGCTCGTCCCTGAGACTTTCCTCCCCTCTCAGCATATGATCTATATGCACTGCCGAAAGAGAAAATGAGAGTTCGCCTGACATTTCTTTTAAAGCAAGCAGTAAAGCGGTGCTGTCCGCCCCGCCCGATAAGGCGCAGCAGACAGTATCGCCCTTGCTTATCATATTATATCCGGAAATAGTATCCCTTATCTTTTCAAGAAATTTATCATTCATACTCTATGTTATTTTTCCGGCGGACGGCTGTATTTATCCATGCCTATAAAAAGCGTGAACGGACCGTTATACCGCATATTTACCGTTCCTGTCTCGCCGTGGCGGTTTTTTGCCACGATACATTCCGAAAGCGTAGGATCGGGTGTGTCCTTATTATAATATCCGTCTCTGTAGAGGAACATAACAATATCCGCGTCCTGTTCAATAGAGCCGGATTCACGAAGATCCGAAAGTATCGGGCGCTTGTCCGTGCGGGATTCCACCGAACGTGAAAGCTGTGAAAGCGCTATTACCGGAACGTTCAGCTCCTTAGCCATAAGCTTTAGCTGTCTTGTTATTTCGGAGATCTCGTTTACACGGTTGTCGATCCTTTTTCCTGCGCTCATCAGCTGGAGGTAGTCGATTATCACCAGACCGAGATTTTTCATTCGCCTTAGCTTGGCTTTCATCTGCACTGTGGTGATCCCCGGCGTATCGTCAAGATAGATATTCATTCCGCTGAGCCTGTCCGCTCCCTGTGCGAGCTTTACCCATTGCTCGCTTGAAATATTGCCTTTAAGGAGATAGTCGTTTTCCACAAGGCTTTCCGAGGAAAGCATTCTTGTGACGAGCTGCTCCTTGGACATTTCAAGGGAGAATACCACAACCTCCGAGGAGGTGTCTCTTCTGGCGACGTTTGCCGCTATATTGAGTGCCAGCGCGGATTTTCCCATTGCCGGACGGGCTGCAAGTATCAGCAGGTCGGACTTGTTAAGACCTGATGTGATATTGTCAAGATCCGAAAAGCCGGATTTTGCTCCGAGATACTGCTCCTTGTCCGGACCGGAACGCTTTCCGATCTCGTCGTAAACTTCAAGGACGGCTTCGTCTATCCTTGTAAGTCCGTCAACGAGCTTTCCTTGACGAATATCATAGATCTTCTGTTCGGCATAGTCAAGCAGCTGCGACGCTTCCTCCTGTCCGGAGGAGGAGATCTCTATTATCTCCCGCGCCGTGGTGATGAGCTGCCGGATATAGAATTTTTCCTCAACTATCTTGCAATAGCTTTCGATATTTTTTGTGGTAGGAACGCCCTCCATTATCGTTGAAAGATATTCCTTGCCCGCAGTTGAGCTTTCAAAGATACCCTCGTTTACGGCTTCGTTTATGACGGTTATTATGTCGGCGCTGACGCCGAGGGAAAACAGACGGGAGATTATCGAAAAAAGCTCTTTATGCTTTGAAACATAGAAGCTGTCCGCCTTTATGTAATTCACGGCAACGGTCAGGGCTTCCGGATCCAGCAGAAGCGCACCGAGAACGGTCTGTTCCGCTTCAAGATTATATGGAAGCTCTCCCAAGCCTGCTTCAAGATCCATTGTAAAGGCTCCTTTCCTGTGTGTTATCCCAAAGAGAAATTATTCCTCCGTGACCTCGACGGTAACAGTTTCGGAAACTCCCGCAAGGAACCTGACCTCTGCTTTATATGTGCCGAAGGTCTTTATTTCCGATGAAAGCGAGATCTTCTTTTTGTCTACCGAAACGCCGAGCTGTTCCGAGATAAGCTCCGCGATATTTGCCGGCGTTACCGAGCCGAAAAGCTTTCCTCCCTGACCGGCTTTTGATCTGCATATAACGGTCTTGCCCTTTATTTTAGCGGCGGAATCGAGAGCCTCCTGCTTTGCGACGTCAGCCTTGTGCTGTTCGGAGGATCTTTTTCCCGCAAGATCGGACATATTCTTTGCCGTAGCCTCTACCGCAAGACCCTTTCCGATAAGGAAATTCCTTGCGTATCCGTCGGCGACCTCCTTAACGTCTCCCTTTTTGCCGGAGCCCTTGACGTCCTGTAAAAAAATAACTTTCATTTTTATCTTTCCTTTCAATAATATTCAGAGCTGAAAGCCGATAACTCAAAGTTAAAAGCTTTCACACATAAGCATTTTTTAAATATGGATCTTTTAAAGCTCCCGATCTTCAGCTTATATTTGCAATATGCTCGTCTATTGCGCCGATGAGCTTAGCCTTTGCGTCGTGAATGGAAATATCCCTGAACTGAGCCGCCGCCATAGTCTGGTGACCGCCGCCGCCGAGCTTTTCCATGATTATCTGAACGTTCATAGCGCCCAGAGAACGTGCGGAAATGTTTATTCCCCCGTCGGGAGTGTTGAAGATAACGAAGCTTGCGTCAACTCCCTCAATGCCGAGAAGCTCGTCCGCAGCCTGAGCGGCGCTGACCCGTGAATCTCCGTCGCTGCTCTCATCAAGGGCAACGGCGCAGCGGCGGTATATTTCCGCCGAGGATACAAGTCGTGAACGGTGACGGATACATTCCAGAGAATTTGCAAAAAGTCCCTTGACCGCTACCATATCCGCTCCGAGCTTGCGGAGAAAGGCTGCCGCTTCAAACGTTCTTACGCCTGTTCTCATGACGAAATTCTTTGTATCGAGCATAATGCCTGCGAGCATAGCGTCCGCATAATAGCTGGGAAGCTTTTCAATGCCGCTGAAATATTGTATAAGCTCCGCAGTCATCTCGCTTGCCGATGAGGAATACGGCTCATGGTGGAATATCACGGCGTTATCTATGAAATTCACCGTCTGTCGGTGGTGGTCTATTACCGCCGTGCGCTGGGCTTTTTCGTAAAGCTCGGGACTTTCTATAATATCCTTGTTATGGGTATCAACGATTATGAGCAAGGTACGGTCGTTCATTCTTTCCAGAGCTTCTGACGGCGTTATGAATATCGGAAGCTCGTCGGTAAGGTTTTCGTTAAGTCTTTCGATTATAGGCTTGGCAAGGTTCTTTTCGGGATCTACAGCCATATAGACTTCCTTTTCGGGATCGAGACGGCGGATAGCTCCCACAAGTCCCGCGCCTGCGCCTACGCTGTCCAGATCGCCGAAGCGGTGTCCCATTATAATAACGTTCCCGCAGGAATTTATCAATTCTATAAGCGCTGTGGAAACTACTCTTGTTTTTACCTTTGTAGTGCGTTCTATGCCCTTTGTAACGCCGCCAAAGAATTCAAAATTCGTATCGCTTTTTACGGCAGCCTGATCTCCTCCGCGGCCTTGAGCCATTTCGAGAGCCTGCTTGGCGTCGCGTTCGCTGTCCTGCATACTTCCGGCGCCTCTGCCTACGCCTATGGAAAGCGTAACGGGAGATTTTCCCGCGACCTTGATATTCCTTACGTTGTCAAGTATCTTGAATTTATTTGTTATCATTGCGTTGAGATCGCGTTCCTCGACTACGGCAAAGAACCTGTCGTTCCCAAGCTTGCGGAAGATCGCGTGATATTCCTCAAAATAAACTTCAAGCTGCTTATCAATCTGTATCATGGTGTGAGCTTTTTCGCTGTCCTTTTCATTTGAGAGAATATCCTCGTAGTTATCAACGGAAATAAGCATTACGGCGGGACGTATCTCGTTGAATTTATTTTCAAGGGAGATATAGTCGCTTATATCGTCGAAATAAAGCAGCGTAAGATCGGAGATCATATTATAGTCCGAATCTGTTTTTTCGGTGGTGACCGCAGAGATGCGGAAATGTCCCGTTTCGTAGCTGACGGTGACGTTTTTGTTTTCGAGAGTTTTTTGCAGGTCTATGTCGATTATTTTAGTAATATGCAGACCGAAAGCGTCGCTGCCGTAGACCTGCTCCGTAAAGGCGATATTGTACCATATGATTATTCCGTCCCCGTCGATTATCACTGCGGGAGCGGGAAATTTATACAGCGAATCCCTTTCGGTAAGGTTGAGCTGGGATTCCATTTCCGTCACAAAATGATGAAGATTTTTCTGTGAAGCGGAAAAAAGAGCAAGATATGCAAGCGCCGTAAGCGACGTTATCGCAAGCAGCGTCCAGAAACGTACCTCGTTTACCTCATAAACGGAAAATGCGCACGCAAGGGAAACCACCACAAGCAGAAGCGAAACCATTTTAAAGGCTGTCCAGCGTTTTCCAGTCATAAGCACTCACTCTGCCGGCAACGGCAGCTTTCTCCTTTCTCAAAGATCTATATTTCCATAATAATGGGGAGTATCATAGGTCTGCGTTTTGTTTTTATATAGATGAATTCGCCGAGCTCGTCTTTCATTCTGCCCTTTATGGAATTCCAGTCGTGCATATCGCTTTCAAGGCAGCTCCGCAGAGTTTTTGTAAGAAGCTCCTTTGCGGCGACCATAAGCTCCTCGGATTCGCGTACGTAAACGAATCCTCTTGAAACGATGTCCGGACCTGCAAGGATCGCTCCCGTCTCGTTTTCGATAGTTGCTACCGCAATGATAAGACCGTCCTCGGAGAGATGCTTCCTGTCCCTGAGAACTATGGAGCCTACGTCTCCCACGCCGAGACCGTCCACGAATACGCGTCCTGCGGGGACCTGTCCGGTTATTTTCATTTCGATCCCGTCTGTCTCGATAACGTTTCCTATGCTGCCGATAAGCACGCTGTCCTGTTCAAAGCCGAGGCTGTAGGCAAGTCCCGCGTGTTTTTTCAGGTGCTTGTATTCGCCGTGGACGGGGATAAAGAATTTGGGCTTTGTCAGTGAAAGCATGAGCTTAAGCTCCTCCTGACAGGCGTGACCCGAAACGTGAACGTCGTACATGGATTCATATATTACCTCCGCGCCCGAACGCATAAGCTCGTTTACGACCTTTGTAACGAGCTTTTCGTTGCCCGGTATAGGCGTTGCGCTTATTATTATGAAATCCATTGGAGTTATCGTTACCGAGCGATGTTCGTTCATTGCCATTCTGTACAATGCGGACATAGGCTCGCCCTGACTTCCGGTGGTTATAAGCACTATTTTTTCCGGCGGGAACCTGTTCATGGCGTCAATATCTATCATCAGACCGTCCGGAACTTTCAGGTAGCCGAGCTCCATAGCCGTACTTATAACGTTCAGCATGCTCCTGCCGAATACCGCTACCTTTCTGCCGCAGCGTACCGCGCTGTTTACGATCTGCTGTATGCGGTGTATATTGGACGAAAATGTGGCGATTATTATACGCTTTCCCTCGGCGGTATCGAAAAGCCTTTCAAAGCTGTTGCCGACGGTGCGTTCGGTGGCGGTATGACCGCGCCTTTCCGCGTTGGTGGAATCGGACATCAGCGCAAGAACGCCCTTATTTCCGAGCTCTCCGAAGCGGGCAAGATCAATTATCTCACTTTCTATAGGTGTAAAGTCCACCTTAAAGTCTCCGGTGTGGACCACTATTCCGGCGGGGGTGTGTATAGCGAGCGCCACGGCGTCGGGGATCGAATGATTTACGCGGATAAATTCCACAGCCATGCAGCCCATTTTGACGGTCTGTCTCGGAGCTACGACATTCAGCTTTGCGGTGGAGAGTATATTATGCTCCCTGAGCTTGCCCTCGATAAGACCTATGGTAAGTCTTGTGGCGTAAACGGGAACGTTTACCTTTTTGAGCAGGTAGGCAAGACCGCCGATGTGATCCTCATGCCCGTGGGTTATAACTATGCCGCGTATCCTGTCGGAATTCTGTTCAACATATGTGAAATCCGGCAGCACGAGATCTACGCCCGGCATATCGCTGTCAGGAAATGCAAGACCGCAGTCAACGATAAACATATCGTTTGCACATTCAAAAACGGTCATATTCTTGCCGATCTCATTAAGACCGCCAAGGGGTATTATCCTCAGAGGAGTCTTTTTAATGGAACGGTGGTTCGTGGTATGTGTGGGAGCGCCTGATCCGGCAGTGGGCTTAGGCTCCGGCTGCTTTTTGCGGCTTCTGGCAGGAGCCGCCTTGGGTTCGGTCTGTTTTTTTGCAGCCTTGGCGGGCGCTTTTTTGGTGTTTTCCTTAGAATTCTTGGGAGCCTTTTTTGCAGGCGCGGGTTTTTTCTGACCTTTATTTTTTGGGGAGATCCTTTCGCCGTATGAGTTAAGTTCAATATCCTTGCTGTTTTTTGACACTATGAAACCATTCCTTTCAAGATAAAGCCGGTACGGCGGCGCAAGGGAAGCGAAATATCCCCGATATGGCAGAATATCCGGAGCAATGGCGTTTAAACGCAAAATTGCGTAATAAATGCGTCGCATTTACATCGTAAAATTGCCGTTTTGCCGTTTTGCTCCTTTTTTCCGAAGCATGGGGAAAAGATCTGCCGTCCGATATGGGAAACGGATCCCGTACCGGCAGGCTGTCTTAAAACGCGATACGGCGAAGCTCCGCCGTTCGGGGTATTTTCCGGATCAGCTGCTATATTCCGAAAAAAGCATTGGCAGCGATCCCGAGCTGCTCCCTCAGAGCCGAATTTAAAAAAGACCGGACAGATATGTAACGACCCTGCGTAAGAAAATTTCTTTCGCAGGCTGATAAAAAGCGGGTTTGGAGGGTATATATCGTGAGAGGACCGCTTTTCCATGGGGAAATATTATCCGAACACAATAAATTACCTTACATTATACTACATTCAAACGATTTTGTCAATATCGGCGGCGCCGTAATTTGCAGATATTCTTTTGTTAAGTCTTTCAGCGGCTGCGGAGACGGTCCCCGCAGCCGTTCGGAGCTTAGCGAGCAGGATCAGCTTCCGGAGGTGAGCAGATCCTGATAAAAGTCGCAAAGCTCTGCGGATACCTCGGCGGAATAGCTTTCCACCTGCATTATAACGCCTTTGCCGGTCTTTACGGGTCTTATAAGGACTCTTCCACGGCGGTCGTCTATGAGTACGCCGTCTCCGGATACCTGTTTTTCGGTGAATATGCTCCGCAGCAGCTTTACGGGCTGTTTGTCGATCGCCACAAAGCGCGTGGAAAGCGCTATTTCCGGAAGATCGTATATCTCCTCGGCAGGAGATCTGCCGTGTGCTTCCATGGCTTCAAGCACCGTCAGCATGAGCGCTGCGCCGTCGCGGACGAACGGAGCTTCCGCAGCAAGACGGCGGGCTTCCATATCCGAGGGATCCGAGGGACAGCCGCTGTAGCGGAGCACTCTGCGGCCGTACTTTTCCGCAAGCTCCTCCGCTGCTTTGGGGAAATTGTACGGCAGAGCTATGTCATGCCCCTGTTCAAATCTGCGGCGGCAGGCTATGAGCATAAGCTTTTCCTCAAAAATATATCCCGTTTCATCGGTGTAAGCGGAAACTCCTCTGCCGTTCCCGCCGATATGAAAGACCACGGGCTTACCGCTGCGGCAGTTTATGCGGTCGAGGATATTTTCACAGACCTCATTTACCGCCGTTCCGGAGGTGTTCAGCACGGCTCTTATGGAGGTGAGCTTTTCCGGAGCGGCTTTTTCGAGCATATTTCCGTAAAGACGGGTTATTGCGGAGGAATCCCGTATCTCTCCGAAGTGCATAAAGCCTGCGCGGCGGTACTCGCTGCGGTTCATGCCGCCCTCGATTATACGCTCCTCACTGCGGCTGAGGGGAAGTCCGTCGCCGGAACAGGGCTTTATTTTAGCGGTTATCCCCGCTTCTATCCAGCAGCCTGCGGAAAGTCCTGAGCTTGCTGTGCAGAAATCGAGCTCCGGCTCGGAGGTGCTGCCGAAGATCCATGCGTCCGCACCCGCAGCCGTTATTCCCGCCGCAAGAGCAAGGGCAAGGCTTTTTGACGATGGGGAATCCTTATATCCTACGCCTATGCGGTTTCCCAGCGAGGCAAGGGAGCTTCCTGCCGCAGCGGCTGTCTGGGGAGTGATTATGCTGCCCGTTTCGCCGCATATGCCGTCCTCGCCTATCCTTACGGGAGTAAGAAAGCCGTAGCGAATATCCTGTGCGGCTGTGGCGTAGGCGTCGATATGTCTGCCGTTCCATATCTTTACGCCGCTTTGTACCACAGCCTGTTCGGCGATAACGGCGCTGTCCCCTATCACAGCGCCCTCACTGACCGACGCGCCGGCAAGCAGCCGTGCGCCGGTACCGATCACGGCTCCGGTGACGGATACCCGCTCGCCGATGTAGGCGCCGTCCATGATTATTGCGCCGTTGAGCTTTGCTCCGCGGCAAACGGTGACGTTCCTGCCGATGACCGTTCCCGCGCTTATTTCGGCTCCGGCGGCAATATCTGCGGAATCGGGGATCCGCACGGGAGGTATGATCTTTAATTTCGGGAACATATCCGCTCTTTCGGCAATATCATCGGGACGGAACGACAGCCCTCCGCTGATAACGGCTGCGTTTGCGGAAAAATACCCGTCGGGGCAGTTCACCGTACAGAAAAAGCCGTCCGATGGGAAGCTCGCAACGACCTTTCCCCTTTTGATAAGCTCGGGTATAAACTCGGTGAGAATATCGCTGCCGTAATTTTCCGCTTCAAGAGCGGTCTTTAGGGAAAACATGAATATTCCCGCCGCAGCGTCGTCCGAGCGGCAGTTCTCCCTTGCGGCGCAGGAGATAATATCCGTTACTCTGTCATTTTTTGAAACGGCAAGAACGGATCCCTCTCCGGAAAGCGCTTTTCTTGTTACTATGGTAACATCGGCGGCGGCTTCGGCGTGGAATTTTTTTAATCCGGCAAGATCCATTTCAAAAAGGACGTTTCCGTAAACGACGGTGAGGAATTCCCCGTCGTCTACGGTTTTTGCCGCTTCGGAAAGCGCTTTGCACGTTCCCTCGGGAGAGTCGGAAATAATAAGATCGGGTCCGTCCTTTTCATCGAAATATTCCGTGATTACGGAGGAAAGCCTGTCCGCAGCAATGATGATGTCTGAGTATCCGGATCCTTTGAGAAAGCGGACGGTATATTCAGCCAGCGGGATACCGCATATCGGAAGCATTGCAGCCGGTTTTGTGCAGGTAAGAGGTCTGAGCCGCAGAGAATCTCCTCCGGCAAGTATAAGAGCCGTATCGGACATAACGGTCGGTCTCTCCTTTCGTGATGTGATGTTTTTATAAGAGGCTTGCAGATTAATTATTGACAGTTACTGACGGTTTATTCGCATAATATCTGCCGCTGAGTGTGCAAAGTGTGATAAAATTTCAAAAAAATCATAAGAATTCATTATTTGCTATTGCAAAAAATAAAAAAATGTGGGATAATAAATCTGGGTCACACGGACAGTTATTATTTCAGCAAAATATACAGAAAGTAAAAATGCAAAAAAATATAAATATGATCGGTTGGTGTATCGGGTGTCTTTAAAATTATTTGATATGCTTAAAAAAATATATGAGGATTCAAAGCTTCCGGTTGCCGTTACGGACAGCAGCGCAGTTGTAAAATGGAAAAACAAGGCTTCCGGACAGATATTTTCCGAGGGAACGGCTGTATGGAAAGCGGAGCACGGAGGATTCTCCGGTCCGGAGATAATAAATACCATATCCAACGAGCAGCTTTATTCATTTAATGCAGTAAAAGCAGAGGATCGCGAGAGCGGCGAAAGCTATTATATCGTCGAGCTTATAAGATCGGACAAATTGTCGGATATTCTCAACACGGCGGCTATAAGGGATTATGTGCTCTACCTTTGCGCAAAAATAAAAAACGCCGCGGGAATGATGACAAATTCTGCGGACGAGATTTACGATAACGTATCCTGCGGGCTTTTTGACAGCGAAATGATAACAGAAAGACTTAATATCATAGATAAGGGGATAATGTCCATAACAAAGGAGATAATCCAGCCGGATCAGTTCTATTCGCTTCTGAAAATGGACGAAAAGGAAATGACCCTGTCTGCGGACAACGAGCTGCGCAGGATCGCAGATGAAGCCTCGGCAGTCCTTGGCAGGAATGTAAAGATAGTTTTTGACTGCGATAAAAATATATTTTTCCATATGGAACGTTCGATCTTTGAAGCGGTAGTTGCCGGAATGGCGGAAAAATGCTGCCGCTGCGGAGGAGCTCCGGAAATGCTGTCGTTTTCCGCTTCAAGGTTAAGTGACATCAGAGCGGAGGTAATAGTAAGGAGCATACACATAACGAACAATAAGAACAAAACGGATCAGCCGCACGGCATGGATATTGCCGAGGCGGAGCTCCAGAGTCCGGAAAGAGATGTATTTTTCAACTATATGTGCGATATTCTCTGCGCAAGGCACAAGGCGGTATTTACAAAGGCTGAGCTGCCTAACGGCTTTATCTTCAAGATGGAATTTGATATAGTCACCGGAGGAACGACGATACTTGAGCCGGAAACGGAATATTCCGCCGGAAGCAGCAGATTCAGCACCGTGCGGCTTATGCTGTCGGACGTTACACAGCAGCAGAGATACGGATTTTACGACATTGACGCCGAGGACGAGGCAGAATAACGGCAGTTCCGCAGGATAAATGCGGCGCCGTTTACGATGCTCGGTCCAAGCTTGCGTTAAAATTATCCGGCGGCGGCAGCTTCCGGAAAAATCGAAAAGAGGAAACAGAATGAAAGGTAAAAAATTTTTTGCCCTGCTTTGTGCAGCGGCTATGTCGGCGGCGGTATTTGCCGGCTGCTCTGATAATGATAATAAGGGCGGCGAAAGCGAGACCGAGAGCGTTTCGGAAATTGACCCATATGAAAGCGTTTCCGAAGTCCTTGAGGAAAATCAGATCTCTACCGAAACACGAGCTATTGCCGACGGGGACGATTATGCAATAAACAAGATAAATTGCAGATCCACAGAGGATCCTCTCCCGGGAGGATATACTCTCAGCGATTACAGCGAGGCTCAGCAGGGAAAGCTCTACATGAACGATAAGTCAAAGATCGTTATAAGAGCAAGCAACTACAAGGAGGATCTTCAGGCAATGGACGTATGGGCTGATAACGCCTGCGCAATGATAAAAATGGGAAATATGACCTCCGCTTGCGATACTGTTTTTGAGGAGCCGGAAAATGTCAAGGTCTGCGGATTCGACGCAATAAAATACGATTATCAGGTGATCCAGAACGATTTTGTACCCAATGAGAGCGATCCCAGCGCAGATCCCGAAAAGATCGAGATGTACCGTTTCAAGGCAAGAGCATACTTTTTCTATTCCGAGCAGGACGCTTACATTATAATGTTCGACACAAGAGAAGAGGACTGGGACGAGCAGGTGGCTAATTTTGAGGAATTTGTTGCGGATCTTGAGGTCACCAAGACAGAATATTAATAAAAAATCTATTGCAAATTTTTCTAAAGAATGATATAATATCTTAAATGAATATTGTAAAGACATATCAGCAAGAGTAGCTTTTCCCGTTTATTCAAGAGAGCGTCGGGTCGGTGCGACGGCGCAGAGCGGGTCTGTGAAGTGCGGCTGACAGTCCGGACGGGGAAGCGGAGGAATTTCGTGAGTATACGTCCGCGTATCCCCGCGTTAAGGGGCAATGAGTTCAAAATTGAAGTGGAACCGCGGTCATTGCCGCCTTCAAGGGATAATTCCCATGAGGGCGGCTTTTGTGTATTTTTGGTAAGCGAGGGGGTTTTGTTATGAATAAGGAAAAAGAAAAGGCTCTGTTTTATGATAATTTAAAAAAATTTGCTTTATCACTTAAAGATCATATTTCATATGACAACGAGTGGACGATACGTGGATTTATTGATATTTTTAAAAATGTTTATACGATCTCCTCTGACACAAAGGTCATATCAAAGATACTTGAGCTTCATCTTTTTCCGTATTTTTTGTCGTTTGCAAAAGACATAGGGTATAAAATAGAGCTTGCAGAATATCAAAACTGGTACCCTGACCTTACGTTTGTAAATTTAAAAGATGAAAATATTAAATTTGCAGTTGATCTGAAAACTACATACCGAAATGATGAGGATTCGGAGCTTTGTAACGGATTTACTCTTGGTTCACATGGAGCATACTTTATTAACAGATCAAGCGCAAAAAATATACAATATCCTTATAATGATTACAGCGGACATTTTTGCTTAGGTATAATTTATACCAGATCGGAGATCGAAAAGCTGGAGGAAACTAAAATTTACACCGTTGATGAAATAGATATGATCCCATCAGTAATAAAAAATTTCATATTTTTTGCCGAGGAAAAATGGCGTATTGCAAGCGATAAAAGCGGCAGCGGAAATACGGCAAATATCGGAAGCATAAAGAATATCAATGATATTCTTTCGGGCAATGGCGTTTTTGCCAAAGCGGGTGAAAAGCTGTTTGATAATTATTGGTCAAATTATAAAAAAATGAAGATCCCGGATAAAAAGGGAGGATATAAGGAGCTTTCGTCTTTTTCCGAATACCTTAGCTACAGGGGCTTGCCGGAAAGCTTGAACAATAAACAAAAATAATGAAAGGAAATAATATGTCAGAAGCAAAAGTGTTTGTTCCGCCTATAAAAATACAGGGGATAAAAACGAAAATAGTTCCTTTGATAAAAGAGAATGTTTTGTTGACTAAGGATACAGTATGGGTCGAACCGTTTATGGGCTCCGGAGTAGTTGGATTTAATGTTGCACCTCACAGAGCGGTCTTTGCTGACAAAAATCCATATATTATTGATTTTTATAATGGAATAAGATCCGGAGATATAACATCAGGGAGAACAAAGAGCTTTCTTGAAAAAGAAGGCGAGCTGTTATCGCGGAATGACGACGCTTATTATTATGAGGTACGAGAACGGTTTAATAAATATCATGATCCGTTAGACTTTCTTTTTTTAAATCGTTCCTGCTTTAATGGAATGGTACGATTCAATAAAGATCATATATTTAATGTTCCATATGGGCATAAGCCGAACAGGTTTTCAAAAGCTTATATCACAAAAATAACAAATCAGATCGCGCATATAGAAGATCTTTTAAAAATAAATGACTGGTCTTTTGTTTGCCAGTCATTTGAGGAAACCATTAAAATGGCAGATAAAAATTCATTTGTTTATTGTGATCCTCCTTATATAGGGCGCCACGTTGATTATTATGATAGCTGGGACGAGAATTTTGAGCTTTTACTTAAAAATATGCTGGTCGGTTCCGACGTTAAATTTATGCTTTCAACTTGGGATCATAATGATTATAGGAAAAATAAATACATTGATGCTGTCTGGGGTTTTTGCGGGAAAATAACCAAGGAACATTTTTACCATGTAGGTGCAAAAGAAAAAAACAGAAATAATATGACAGAAGCATTGCTTATAAATTATGATATTGCAGGAAATGAAAAACATATAGTACACAATGATGAACAATTATCATTACTTACATATAATTAAAAAGGAGCTGTTCGGAAAATGCTTGAGCATACCATATCTCACACGATAGAGCATATAAGATCTGACATTGAGTCGGTGAAAAAGCGCGATCCCGCAGCAAGAAGCACTCTCGAAATTCTTCTCACATATTCGGGACTTCATGCCGTGCTGATGTACAGAGTCTCTCACTTTTTGTATACGAAAAAGCTTTATACTGCGGCAAGGTGTATTTCCCAGTTTGCAAGACTTCTTACGGGGATAGAGATACACCCCGGCGCTAAGATCGGAAAGGGCTTTTTTATAGATCACGGCTCCGGCGTGGTAATTGGTGAAACTGCGGAGATCGGCGACAACTGTCTTGTGTATCAGGGCGTTACCCTCGGCGGAACAGGCAAGGAAAAGGGCAAGCGTCACCCTACGCTGGGAAATAACGTTATGGTCGGAGCAGGTGCAAGGGTACTCGGTCCTTTTAAGGTCGGAGATAATGCTAAGATCGCCGCTAATGCCGTTGTTCTGGAGGAGGTCCCTCCCAACTGCACGGCAGTGGGGGTTCCCGCAAGGATCGTCCGCAGAAACGGAAAAAAGATAATAAACGATCTCGATCAGGTGCATATCCCCGATCCTGTTGCGCAGGAGCTGTGCGCTTACCGCGTAAGGCTTGAAAAGCTTGAAAAGCAGGTCAACAAAATAGAGATCGCCGAGCTGGGACGAAAATATAACAGCGGAAAGCAATAAAAAGGAGTCATGCAATATATGAAATTATACAACACTCTTACAAGAAAAAAAGATGACTTTATTCCCCGCTTTGAGGGAAAAGTAAGTATGTATACCTGCGGTCCTACGGTTTATCATTATGCACATATAGGCAATCTTCGCAGCTATATCATGGAGGACGTTCTGGAAAAATATTTCCGCTATTCCGGATATGATGTAAAGCGGGTAATGAACATAACCGATGTGGGACACCTTTCAAGCGACGGCGATACCGGCGACGATAAAATGCTTAAAGGCGCTAAGCGGGAAAACAAGACCGTTATGGAAATTGCCGAATTCTACACAAAAGCCTTTTTTGAGGACTGCAAAAAGCTGAATATAAAAACTCCTGACGTTGTAGTTCCGGCGACGTCCTATATTGATGAATTTATCCGCGTTATTTCCGTTCTGATCGAAAAGGGATATGCTTACGAAGCCGGAGGAAATATTTATTTTG
Source organism: uncultured Clostridia bacterium (assembly GCA_947628385.1). Classification (GTDB taxonomy): domain Bacteria; phylum Bacillota; class Clostridia; order Oscillospirales; family Ruminococcaceae; genus RGIG8773. The sequence goes on from CANQZS010000005.1 coordinate 19,949, forward strand.
ACACTTCAAAGCTTGAAAAATATTATGTTTTCAACGATTTTAAGGAAGAGGATCTTGAAGTCGGCGTCCGTGAGGGAGTTGAAGAGGATCTCAACAAGCGCAATAAAGCGGATTTTGTTCTCTGGTTCACAAAATCAAAATTTGAGGATCAGGAGCTCAAATGGGAAAGCCCGTGGGGACTTGGTTATCCCGGCTGGCACATTGAATGTTCCTGCATAAGCATGAAAAATCTTGGGGAATATCTTGATATTCACTGCGGAGGCATAGACAATGCGTTCCCGCACCATACGAATGAGATCGCACAAAGCGAGGCATATCTCGGACACGAATGGTGCAATTACTGGTTCCATGTTCATCACCTTAACACCAACAGCGGAAAGATGAGCAAATCCTCCGGTGAATTCCTTACAGTTTCACTTCTTGAGAAAAAGGGCTATGATCCGCTCGTATACAGATTTTTCTGCTTGCAGTCACATTACAGGAAGTCTCTTGTTTTCAGCTATGAGAATCTTGATAACGCGGCTGCGGCATATGAAAAATTAGTATCGAAAATTTCCGGCATACTTGACGGCAGCGGAGAGATCGACAAGGAGGTATATGACAGGCTGAAAAAGAATTTCACCGATGCAATGGACAATGACCTGAACACCTCGCTTGCGATAACGGCGGTTTATGATGTTCTGAAAGCGGATACTAACAATGCCACAAAGCTTGCGCTTATAAACGATCTTGAAAAGGTACTTTCTCTGGGACTTATCGAAGCGGCGAAAAAGCTTTCCGAAAAGAAAAATTCCGGCAGTGAAGAGGACATTCCCGCAGAGATAGCAGAGCTTCTTGAACAGCGGAGGATCGCCCGCAAGGAAAAGAATTTTGCGCTTGCAGACGAGATACGCGATAAAATTTCCGCTCTCGGATATATTGTTACCGAAACGAGAGAGGGAACGAAAGTCAGTGTTAAGAGTTAAGAGCAGACTGAGCCGGAACTATTTCAAATTATATTTGGTTTATATCGGATTTGCAACCGGCGTGAATTTATCAAGGCGCGAGCTGCAAAAAATATCTCCATAATCGCAATTTAATATTTTTGCTTAAAAAATAACGGTACCAGCGCAGCTTTGCGTTGATACCGTTAGTTTTTTCAGACAGGCATTAAATTGTAGTCTTTTGCAAGTTCTGTAACTTCTTCGACTGTAAGACCACTATCTTCCGCTATTTCATCAAAAGTCATTTTACCTCTTTTTAATAATTTCAATGCTATTATAGCATCTTCCATTTTGCGGGTTTCCATCATAGCTTCTTCCATAGATTTACACATTTCGGATTCTCCTTTCGGCGTTTCTTTCAAATATCGTGTTTTCTCTGCAAGACGTTTCATGTCATACTGGGGTTGCTCGGAAAGAAGAACCAAGTCGTCTTTCTGCAAAATTATGCGGAGTATTTCTTGAGCAAGAGGAAGATCGTCCTTTAACAGTACCCGCATGAAATCATCATCAATAGGGCGGAAGTTCGCCAGACGTATCAGATCTTCCTGATGCTGCTGTTCCTTGGTTTTTATGATTATCGACATCGGTATCACTGCTTTCTTAGCTGTTACTTATATTTTACCACAATTCAGCAAAGAAATCAAGAGGCATTTCATAATAGAGTTGAGGGTTGAGGGTTGAGAGTTGAGAGTTGAGATAAAAATTCCCGCACGGCAAAAAAAGCTGTGCGGGTCTCAAATTGTAGAAAAACATATTAAATTGATTTTTAAACAGTCCACCGGACTGTTTAAAAAGGGAAAATAAAAATATAATCGTTAGTTCAGGGGAACGCTCTCTCTTGCAGAGCGTTCCCCTCTTGCAAACAGCTCTACGCTGTTTGCAATTCACCCCTTTGCAGAGCGCTTTGAAAAGGAGAGTTTCGCCGCCTGCGGGCGGCGACGATGGGCGCTGCCCCTCGACCCCGCGAGCTGGGCTCAGCTCGACCAGCTTTATA
>CANQZS010000006.1 GCA_947628385.1 uncultured Clostridia bacterium
AAAGAGACAGGCACTCCGAGCGGGATCGACTTACAATACTGGACGACCGACAGCTCGGTCAAGACCGTAACGGTCACGGCGGGTCAGACGACTGATGCCTCATATGCTACATACACGAACAAATACTACGGCAGAGTTAAGATCACAAAAACACTGGAAAATCCGGAGTATGGAACACTGTCCGGATGGACGTTTGAGGTGCGCGACAGCAAGGGAGTTTTCGTCGGCACATACGTTTCCGGCGCTGACGGTACGATCACGACAGATAAACTTGAACCGGGTGTATATACTGTCACCGAGATCATTGACTCCAACTCTGTATGGTATTGCGTGAGCGAGAATCCACAGACTGTAACAGTCACGGCAGGACAGACTGCCTCCGTTACATTTGATAATGCGCTTCGCCCCGGCAAGATCACAGTCGAGAAAACAGACGACAGCGGTATGATCCTCCCCGGCGCAGAATTCCTCCTTGAATGGAGCAGCGACGGCGTTACATGGCAGCCTGTGTCATACACAGACGCCGAATACGTAAAAATCGGATGCTGCACGAGCGAAGGACTCAAAAACGGAGTTTTGATCGTGGGCGCAGATGGTTTTGTTGTGTTTGAGGGATTATATCCGCTTCACTACTATCGACTCACAGAAATAGCTGCTCCGAACGGATATCAGCTTCTCACTTCTCCGGCATTTGAAGGACAGTTAAGAGTCGACGAAAACCTTGAAGCTTCTTTTCGGGTAGTAAACCGTCCTCTGCCTGCACTCCCAAGTACAGGCGGCAACGGATTTACATTTCTTCCTTATGCGGCGGTTTTCGCAGCGGGAATAGGAATTTTACTTCTCAACCGAGGTAAAAAGAAAAGAAAAGCAGTATAAAAATGAGCGCGCATATAAAGGAGGTGATATCCCGTGAGCGTTCCCCGTGCGAGAGATTCTCCGGTCGAATGTGACAGTTCAACTTAACAACAACAAATCATCTTTAAAAATAACAGAAAGGATATTTCAAAACAAATGAAAACATTCAAGAAAATTTTCTCACTGGCATTAGTCCTTATAATGCTTTGCGGTCTTGTCCCGTGTGTTTTCGCGGCGTCAGAAGAGACAGCAGTGATTGACTATCAGAAGATGTGCAGCCTTACACTCTACAAGTTCGATTTTACGGCTGCCGAAAAAGATGGCGTATGGACAAGCGATACATTCAAGTCGACGGGCGTCGCGGAATCGTATGTGACTGATACGCTGCTCTATGCTACGCGCAACGGCGCGTCCGGCGATGAAAGCGACCTTGAGAACGGCGAAAAGACAAAGGGCTATGCCATCCGCGGCGTTGTCTTTACATATCTCCGTGTCGCAGACGTTATGACCTATTCAGAGGTTGTCGACGGCAAAGCGGGAGTCAACGATCTCTACGGCTTTGATCGTGCGGCGGCGGAAGATATGCTCTCCGCTATCGGACTTTTCGCTGACGGCGCATACAAAGACAATTTTGAAGCCAAAGGCACGAGTGAGCATCCGCTTGATGCATCGAAAGTGTATTACACAAGCGATACTCTTAACAAGTACCTCTACGATGCGCTGACGAATGATGCGACCGGCGTTAAAAACGCTCTCGAAACATACATCAAGGCAAACGGCGGCACGGATATGAAAAAGACTGACGGCGATGGACGCACGCAGGCAACGGGCCTCCCGGTCGGCCTCTATCTCCTTGTTGAGACGGCTGTTCCCGAATCCGTGACCAACACGACAGATCCCTTCTTTGTGTCACTCCCCATGACCACAGTCGACGGCAACGAACATTCCGCAAGCCAGAAGGACGCGGGTGTTACCGGCGGTCATTTTTGGAATTATGATGTAGTTCTCTATCCGAAAAACGAAACCGGCATCCCCACCCTCGAAAAGACAGTGCGTGAATCTGTGAATTCCACCGGTACGAACGGTGGCAGCAGGGATATAACAGACGGTTACGACCACAACGCGACGGCTTCGACCGGTGATACGCTTGAATGGCAGATCATCTCCACTCTCCCGACGATCACCTCAAAGGCAACCGCTCTTTCCGATCTGCACTGGGTCGATACTATTGATCCGGGACTTACATATAAGCCCGAATATGCTGTAACGATAGAATTCTACTCTGACAAAGATTGCAAGAATCTTGTCGATACTTGGACGAATGCCGCCGATAACTTTGAGGTTAGCTACACATCGAACAAGGACGGTACACATACCATGACCGTCACAGTCACGCCGGCAGGACTTGCGATCATCAACGGTTATGATTCTGTTGATGATAACGTTAACAACACGGAGCATACGATCTACGCGAATTACAGCAACTATACTGTACGCATAATGTACACGACGGTTCTTAACTCTGACGCAAGCTTCATATACGGCGACGAAGGAAACGACAACCTTGTTATCTTCACATGGCGTCGTACCAACAGCGAATACTACGACACGCTCATCGACGACGCGCACGTATACAGCTTCGGTGTCGATGTTCTCAAACTGTTCTCCGACATCGGTCACGGTACGCAGGATATGTATAACCACACAAAGTTCCTCGTATACAACGTAACAGATCAGCGCTATATCACAGCGGCTCTGAACGCTGATGAAGGCGTTTACTATGTCAACGGTTTCACCGAACTCGAAAGCCTTGCTACCCAGTTCACACCTGTGACGTGGGCAGAAAAGGACGAGATCGGTCATATCGTCATCAAAGGTCTTGAAGACGATGAATATATGATCACGGAGATCGAAACTGCTGACGGATATACGCTTCTCACTGATCATCGTTTCGTTGAAATCTCGACGGAAACCGACTATGAGCGTCCGTGCGATATCTACAAGCAGGATATCGAAACATATCTCAAAGGTCTTATCCAGAACGATCCGCGTTACAACGAAGACAGCATCGAGGCTGCCGAATGGGCAGAAAATCATGTACTCACCAACATTCCGCAGGAACAGCTTGAACATTACTACCTTACGGCGTCGGCAAAGGTTGACGGCGTAGCGGTTGAAATGCTTTCAAGCGAGGGCGCGGAAGAAGGTGTTGTTTCCGCTAATGCTCTCGCCCATATGGAGATCATAAACCATGTAAAACCTGATCTGCCGAAGACCGGCGACGATACGCTGTTCCTCATCAGCGCGTTTGGCACGGTTCTTCTCGTTTCCGGCGCGTTCCTGATCCTCCTGCCGATCATCCGCAGGAGAAAGAAAGAGGACGACGCAGAGGACAACAGATAAAATATGATCAGACGAAAATCTCCGGGGCTTCAAAACCCCGGAGATTTACTAAAAAGGCAAAAGAAGCGGCGAGTTATTTCTGTCGTCGTGGGAAGTCTGCTTCTTTTCATTTCTCTTGCCTTAATAGCGTATCCTTTTATCTCAAACGCCTATTACGAATATTATGACGCTCGCGAAGCGGAGGAATATCTGCAAGAGGTGCAGCGCACGGAAAGCACGGTTGTACGCGACGCTCTTGATTTGGCGCGCGCGTACAACACGGCGCTTGCCGAGGGCGGCGAACTCCCGGCTGCGTATGAGGACGTGCTGAATTTGTCGGGAACCGGAGTTATGGGATACGTCGATATACCAAAGCTCGGCCTTTCTCTCCCTATCCTGCACGGCTCTGATCCTGACACGCTGCAAAGCGCTGTCGGGCATCTGTCAGATACCGCACTTCCGGTCGGCGGCAAAGGGACGCATTGTGTAATAACGGGACACAGCGGGCTTGCAAGCAAAAGATTATTCTCCGATCTTGATGAGATGAAGATCGGGGACATTTTTTATCTTGATATTTTAGGCGAGAAGATTTGTTATCGGGTCGACAATATTTCCGTGATACTACCATATGAGCTTGACGCTTTGGCGGCTACTCCGGGTAAGGATTACTGCACGCTCGTTACATGTACCCCGTTTGGGATCAACACACACCGACTTCTCGTTCGAGGTGAAAGAGTAGAAGAAAGCAGTGAAACGTCCGAGCTATCCGGCGAAAAGTCGGAGAGCAATCCGAAAAAAGAAGCAGAAGAAACGACGAAAGGATCTTTTTGGGTGCGTAAATACATAACGGCGCTTCTTTTTTGCTTTGGCGTGATAGCGATTATTGTTATAGTCATTGTCTGCGTCAAGAGATACCGCGACAAAAAGAAGAACGATGGAACCAGAACAAACCCCATGGGAGGTGAACATAATGAATAAGATCGAAGAAAAAGAATTTGACCGCCGACCGATGATTGATGAAGAGGATAAATACGCTTTCCGGCAGAGTTCGCAGATTTCAGCTCAAACAAACGCGATAGGTTATCTTCGTGCCGATATGGGTACGGATGGAAAGAGCTTTTTCTCCAAGTGGGAAGATTTATGTCCCCGTCTGAAAACAGATGAATTCGCGACTGAATTTGATGAAGTAATCAACTCTCTGCGAGAGGAAGGAGATATACTCCATGACCGCAGAGCGCTTGAAAAATACTGTTACAGTACCCCGGAAAGTAAAATGACGGGTGAGGAAAGGTGCTACGGTGTCCGCGTTGATTCGGACAAGTATTCCTATCTTCTACGTTTGAATCCGAAACAGGGTGAATACAACCTTTATTGCTACTGCTATGAAAAGAAGTGGCTTGACCATCATATCGCCGAAGCGAGAAAAGGGATTCGTTTCATTACGCCAGAATACGAGACTCTGTTCACTTTGGATGACGGTGATAAAATCAGAATCAGACGAAGCGACGGAGAATACCGGGATCATACTTGCCGATATATCGACCAGTCGCATTTGGAAGTCGGAAATAATCTGTATCATATCTGTCAGTTCGCAGAGATAATGGAGAACATCCACTGTACAGTAACTCCATTGAGAGCCTCTTTGCCGGAGAGCTGCTATGCTTTCCTGCCGACTGAAGAATCTCATATCGCCATTATCAAAAAAGGCGAAATGGGGTATTACCGATGCGGCTTATCGACAGTGAACGGACAGGAGGGCAAGGACTTTGTTGCCGAACTGAACCGTCAGGGGAACATTACTCCGGCACAGGCGTCTGCCATGAGCGCCGGCTCTATGTTCGGATGGGGCTGTCCTGCCGCCGACCCCAAAAACTATGACGCAAACGGGAATTTGAGCAATCCGAAGAAAAACAAAGACATTTCGCGGTAAGGAGGTTTGGACAGCATAAAGTGAATAATAAAGAAAAAAAGTACGAGATGACGGATGAATCCATTACAAACTCCGCTGGGTTTGTACTGCATCGAATTCGGGCAGTAAAAGATTTTGAGGTGCAAGCCGGAATGATGATTCACGCCGGAGATTTAGGCGGGTGGATTGAGGATGAAATAAATTTATCTCAATCAGGCGGCGCATGGATTGCCGATGATGCTGCTGCATATGGACGCGCCGCTGTATATGGCAACGCATTGATGTTGGGTAAATCGTGCGTGGGCGGCAACGCAAATGTATTCGATTCTGCGAGATTACATGACAATGCATATGTTGGAGGTGAAGCAGACGTTTACGGTAACGCAGAAATAGGTGGTGACGCGTGCATCTTAGAAAACGCTATTGTTTGCGGCAATGCTGTCGTGAAGGACGATGCGATGGTGTACGACTACGCGCGCGTGAGTGGTAAAGCAAAGATATTCGGCTCTGCAAAAGTAACCGGTTACGCGAAAGTTAGTGGATTCGCAAGCGTTTATGGCGATGCAGAAGTGAGAGGCAGCGCAGAGGTCAAAGATCGCGCAAGAGTATATGGCCATGCACAGGTGTATGGTCATGCGATCATCAAAGACTACGCCATAGTATACGAACAAGCAAAGGTATACGATGATGCGCTGTTGTGCAGCACAGCTGTTGCCGACGGCAACGTGGAGGTAAAAGGCTCATCAAGAATAAGCGGCAACGTTCGCAAATTTGAAGAACGTTCCAATGGCTGTGACGAACGATAAGGAGGTTTGTACAGCATAAAGTGAAAAAGAAAGAAAAGATTTTGAGCCGCGATCCGAGGTCTTGGATATGCCTGCTCTTTTATCTCTGCATGTTGGCCGCGTTTATAGTGAGCGCTGTCGTGCTTTTACGCCTATATATGGATTTTCACCAGAGCATAAGCGAATATGAAAGAGCAAGAGAAATTGCCGGTATACCCGACATGAACGATCTTGTCGATGCTCTTGAACCCGCGAAAACCTCACCGAATATAGAATCACAGGAGACGATGCCTCCGGACGCGGCACAAGATTCGGACACGATCAAGACGCCTGAAACCGAAAACAACCCCGAAACGAGTAAAGAAATACAAAGCGTTCCGGTGAACGGAAAGTATGACGAAGATACTCTCCGTGAAATTGTCGGAGAACGTCTCGGAGCTGCGGACATTGCGGCGCTCAAAGAAATAAACCCCGATGTGATCGGATGGATATACATTGAGGCGACAGACATTTCTTACCCGATACTGTATTCTGACAACAACGATAAATACATCCGCAGTTCGTGGACCGGCAGCGGCACGTACCTTACGGCCGGTGCTATTTTCGTCGATGAGGACAACAGCCCCGACTTTTCGGATTTCAATACGATAATATACGGTCATCGAATGAGGAACGAGACGATGTTCGGAAAACTGAAATATTACTCCGACAAAGAGTTCTGTAAATCTCATCCGAGCGTTTATATCGTAACAGAAAGCGGCATCTCACGATATGATATCTACTCGGTATATGAGGTCGGCACCGAAGCCATGACGTTCAGAACAGGTTTCGGCAGTGAAACAGGTAAACAAGAATACATTAACTTCTCGCTTTCATCTGCACTATATGACACCGGCATTGTGCCGACAGTTGATGACCACATACTTACGCTTTCGACATGTTCCGGCAACGGCTATACGACGCGATGGATCATTCAAGCGGTAAAAAAAGACTGAAAAAAAGACTGAAAAAAGGAGAATAAAAGACTATGAGACTTGTTGACAAAAACAATATGGTGATGGATATAAAACTGCGTATGTGGGACGGCACGCAGTACAGCCCCGATTTTTCCAGTGACTTCTTTGACGCGGGCAGTCTGCCTTTCATTGACGGCTTAAACGCACATTTTGTAGAAGATGTGGATTACTGCCGCGATCAGGCTATGGACTGGAAAAATGCCGAGGGAGATTATCGCGAATGGGATAATGATATCTCACAGGAAGAACTCGAGCGTCGCAGCGTAGATGCAGAGATTTACTCCATTGAAGCTGTCGCAAAGGAGGTTCCCGTTTATTACGGGTCGGTCGTGGACGCTTTTGATAATAAAGAGATGAGAGCTTTCCAGCTGTCGTACGATTTGGATGCTATGTGCAGACGGGCAATCGAAGACGCTGTAACAGAGAATTATTCGGACGACTACCGTTTCGATTCGTCGGCTGCCGTGCGCGATGTAGTAAATACGTACGGCGAGGAACGCGTCGGTGTTATTCTTGCCGCAAACATACAACGCTTGGATTATGACGGCAGAATATCTCCGCAAAACAAAGAGTGGGCAAAGGATGTAGAGATCCCCAAATCCGACAACACAAACAGGTACGATAGTCGTGTCTGTTTGAATCGTGTTCACGCCGGGCTTATAGACTTATTTACCACAAATTTCAGGAGAGGTACATATAAGGAGAAACAGGAAAACAAGCGGCACGACAAACCGCGTGAGAGCGAAAGAGACGAACGATAAAAAAATGAGAAAGGAGAGCGTCTTTATATGCCGGACGACAAAACAAACGGAAAGAATGATCACAGATTCGAGTATATGATGTTAGACCGATTGCGTTCCGACTGTGAATACTTTTTAGGCGCGGGACAGCGATACGAGGGTCATTTGTGGGCGGGAAATGTACGAGAACATATCGCTAAAATGCGAGAGCTTTACAATGCCCTCCCGGTAAAACCCGAATGGCTGTCGCAGGAGGATATTGACAATTACGCGGAGCGCATGGAGCCTCCGTTCTCGGTCGTAGAAGAAGTTAATCTGCAACATACTGCGGAAAAGATTCATGTGGATCCTCAAAACGAAAGTGTGTGGTGGATTTACCTCAATCCATATGCGGACTGCGGCGCTCAATATGTGAACTGTGAGATCGATTTCGATGTTTACGAACAACTAATTGAGCAGTACGACATCGCGCATCACCCCGAAAACGTCGAACAATTCTACTCTGATCTTAATGAAATGGCAGAACAAATGCTATCTGATCTCGGTACTCCATTTTTCGTAGAAGCGCGCAACGATTATGAAAAAGAATCAGACTTCGTTGATTTTACTGCCGAAAATATTCTGAAAATCCACGAGAAAATCCTATCATATGAGGTAGACAGAGAAGCCGAACGGGATATTGACCGCGGAGAAGCTGAATTCGGCGCGGACGGACGGAGAGCGTTCCGCGATGACGTTGGATCAGTAAAAAAGAGACTGTTTGTTGATATGGACGGGACGCTCGCCGTCTTCAAGCCCGTCGACACGCTTGAAACACTGTATTCCGAGGGGTATTTTGCCTCGCTTGAACCGCAGCAGGAGGTGATAGATGCGATTGATGAACTCCTCTCCGACAACGAATTTGAAGTCTTCGTTCTTTCAGCCTATCTTTCAGACAGTCCATATGCTCTTTCTGAAAAAAACGAGTGGCTTGACGAACATCTGCCGAACATAAGTCCTTCGCACCGCCTGTTTGTTCCGTGCGGCGAGGATAAAGCATCTGTGGTGCCGGGAGGAATTTCCGAGGGCGATTATCTGCTCGACGATTACACCCTGAATCTGCTTTCGTGGGATCCACCGGGACACGGAATCAAGCTGCTTAACGGTATCAATCATACAAAGGGCACGTGGAAAAAGGATAAAGTACGGCACGATCAAAACGGAGAGGCGCTTGCACAAAAGATCAGAGACATAGCTTTTTACGGGCGAAATGTCCGCGACTCGGATGCAAGACACGACAGCAGTGAGCGATGATAAATCATAAAAAAGGAGATGCGAAAACCGATGAAGATTAAAATCTATCAGATAAACATCGAACGCGACGAGAACCGCGAGGCTTTTATGGGACTATATAATAAGCCGATAAATGACTTCGGAGAGCCGATTGTTGACAGCAGCATTTATGACAGCGTTTTCGAGGGGGATATCGCTTGCCGGGACTTGGAAGATGCGTACCGAATATTCAATGTCGATCCACCGGATGGGTATCGTGCAAGATCTCTCTCGGTTTCGGATGTCGTTGAGGTCATAGACGCCGAAAACCGCGGCGAGGGCTTTTATTTTTGTGACAGCATAGGTTTTCATAAGGTGAATTTTGATCCCGAAAAGACGTCAATAAGCCCGAACCATCTCAATTACGAGCCGACAAATCAGATAAGAGTCCTCCTCATAAAGCCGGGAGAATCGCCAAAGGCAACAATGATCGGTAATACCCTTGAAGACATGCAGAAAGCTGTCGGTGGATATATTGAGTCATTGATGCCGTTTGACGATGAAGTCGCCCTGATCTGTAATGAAGAAGGAAAGATCGAAGGGCTTCCTCTCAATCGCGCCATATACAAAGAACCGGAAGAAGTTGACATGAGTTACCGGGAGATGAAAGAGATGCTTCGGCACTATGAAACAGAACGTCTCAAAAAAATCAAAGAACTTCGCCAAAAATATGGGCTATATCCTCCGGAGGGAGTTGTGAAGTGGCCAAAGTACATGACCGCATATATCACATTCTCCGAAGACTCGTTTGATAAACCATTTTCAGAGGAAGCGCGGACATATGAAATCAGCAGTGACAACAAGGCATTTAACTGCAACACGGGCGGATATTCGATTTTCGGCAGCAGCCTTGACGGCAGCGATACAAATGTCAGACTCGATTTGTACATGGCCGACGAACGCGGCGGCGCGGACGGATGGAAAATCGAACGGTGCTATATAAAGAAAGACGAAAAGGAGATAGCTGAAATCATAGCCGGGAATTTTTTAATTGCCTACGCTCCGTCCTGGTCGGATAAATTTTTCAGTTTGCCTGACGATCTGCTCGAAAAGTATGCCGATATGTTCGAGAACCCGGAACGGTTTACAATAACCGAAAATGGCATACAGGCCACTCCATATCGGGCTTCAGGTGAAAGATCGGAACGTTAAAAACCGGGCGGTGGAATTTATCTGCCGCCCTATAAAACATCATCACACAGAAAGGAAGAACAAAATGACTATAAATCAAAAGGGATTAAAGGTGCTTGCAAAACTTGCAGCAGCCGGGTATACAGACGAGAAAAAGATAGTTAACATGTCACTTGATGATATGTTTCGTCTGTCGGGAATAAAGCTCGAAGAAATCTATATAATTAACGAGCTTCAGAAACACATAAAGGCAAATAAACTGATCGCGTTCTTTATTATCACCGATGATGATAAAGAAGCAGAGAGCGACGTCGGCGGCGGTGCAAACGATAACACCGACGGACTCGAAACAGATGACGATACCGGGGGCGAATACAATGAGTGAAACGGGTACGGTCGCTCCACTGCTTTTGGAATCGGATTCGCCTTCTGAAAAAATGAAAGAGATAACCGACCGCCTTGAAAAAGGCGTAAAGGAGGTATTCGAGAGCGATAAATACAAAGAATATCTCCGTGTAATGTCCAAATTCTATAGCTACAGTCTCAACAACTTACTGCTGATCGCGATACAGTGTCCAACAGCCACTCATGTTGCGGGTTTCTCGGCGTGGAAAAACAACTTTCACCGAAATGTAAAAAAGGGAGAAAAAGGCATACGAATAATAGCGCCAGCTCCTATTAAAGCAGAGGAAAAGACAAAAGCTATTGATCCCGAAACAGGTATGCCGGAGCTTGACGAAAATGGAAATCAGAAAGAAAATATAACGATCCACCTTATTCCGCGGTATAAGATCGTATCCGTTTTCGATGTGAGTCAGACGGAGGGGAAAGCTTTACCGGAATACATTTTCGAGCTGTCAGGAGACGTTTACAACTACGGCGTAATGATTAAAGCACTTATAAAATCGTCTCCTGTTCCCGTCAGATTTGAAGATATAACAAACGGCGCGAACGGATATTACAGTTTAGCAGACAACAAGATCGGCGTGAAATGCGGAATGAGCGAAGTACAAACCGTCAAAACGCTGATCCACGAGATGGCTCATTCGATCCTGCACAATACAGATGCGTTGAAAAAAAGCGATAATCCCCCCGACCGGCACAAAATAGAGGTGCAAGCGGAGAGTGTCGCTTTTTCAGTATGCAGCCGGTACGGAATAGATACATCAGAATATTCGTTTGCGTATATTGCCGGATGGAGCAAGGGGCAGGAAACAAAGGAACTAAAAGAATCGCTTGAAACGATACGAACCGCCGCCGAAACAATAATCGACCGTATCGAAGCGGAGCTTGATAAAATGAGAGCTCCGTCCGAAAAACAAAAGAGCAAAGATGATCAAGAATACGAAAGGTGAAAGGAGAACCGAGCATGAACAGGCTTTTGAACGTCGAAGATGAAAATCTGCTCGCCGTTTTGATTGTTGACTGCCAAAGAAAAGAGGAACTGCTTTTAAGACTTGACTGTTTACAATCCGAGTCAGAAGACAGAGACATGACACGAATCGCCGACAGAGTAGCCGATTACATAGAGCAGCTGTCGGATGAAGAATATGATGATCTTGTCGTATATGCGGCAGATGAAATATAAAAGTACAGTATAATTTTTGAGGGGAGAAAGATAAGATGGTTTTATCGTATGAAAAAGCGTATTTGCGATATGAGCGTCACTGCCGAGAAATAACCGAAAATGCTGATAACTGGAAATCATTTCTGACAACAGCCGCAAACAACTTCAAATATACTTTTGAGGAACAGGTAATGATCCACGCGCAAAAGCCCGGTGCCGTAGCGTGCGCAGATATGAAGACGTGGAACAGGCTCGGACGGTGGATCTCCAAAGGATCAAACGGCATAATTCTGATAGACAGAGAAAAGAAGCGCACGAGGTATGTTTTTGATGTATCAGATACCATTACTCGTGACGGCAGTCAGATATCTCTTTGGGAAACGCGCGAGGGCGATGAAAAAAGTGTTTTTGAAGCGCTTACCTCATGCTTTGGGAGCTTTGAAGAAACTAATATCTTATCGGATATAATAGAGGCCGCATCCGCAAAAGCGGGAGACGATGCCTGCGATTCTATTATAGACACACTTTCTCCTATAATCAGCAGCACCCTTTCCCAAAACGAAAAAGACAATTTTACCGATACGGTGCACCAAATCTTCCGAAACAGTCTATCGTTTATGCTGTTCGTTCGGTGCGGTGTGAGTACGACGAATATCAGCTTCGATTTTGGAGCCGTGAATATGTTTGATTCACGGGAAGCAGTCGAGGCTCTCGGACTTCGTTTGAGCAATACCGCAGAGATTGCTTTACGAGGGATTGCGTCTGCCGTTCGAGCACAAAGAAAAACACAAAAAAATCTAAACCGTACACTTGCAAATGATAATGCATCACGATATAATGATGATAAAGAAACAAAACAGCTTTCAGGAAAAAGGAGACCGGGTAATGAAAGAGGAAACGACGAAGAAAGAATCGGCAGAAACGGAGCTGCCGAAGTACAAGTACAACGAGGAAACGGGGATATGGTACACCCTCGTGGGGGACTATTATCTTCCGAATCTTATTCCTCCGGAGGAACCGAAGATCGGGAAATACGGGAGAATGCGACAGAAGTATATAGCAGAGAACAACCCGATAATGTACAACACGATGATGATAAACGAAACGATGAACGCTCACCTCGAAGAAGTAGACAGGAAAGCGAAAGAGAGAGTCGAGGAACTCGTGGAACAGATGAAAGCGAACTCGGATCTGACAGAAAGCATGAAGTCGACAGACCCTCTATACTGGATCGGGACGATGAACAACTTCAAGGCGGCGGCAGAGGAAATAGTATACAAGGAATTGATCTTCTGCTGAATACAGAGGATCAGATAAGAGATATCACGGAAGCGGAGGCTGAACAAGCCTCCGCTTTTTCCGTAAACGAAAGTGATGTTGAGGCTGTACTCGCACAGGGCGGCGGGATCGAGGGCTCAAAAAAACGTATCTACAATTTTTTAACAGAAGATCATTCCGTAAAAGAGTGCATGGATTTTCTCAAGAATGAATACGGGACAGGCGGACGATATCCGGTTATAAGCTCTGACCGAGGGGTCATCTCGGAGGATCATAATATACGCGGGATTGTAATATCTGTTAAGCGCGGCTCGGAAACCGCCGAGAAATTCGTGGCGTGGAACACTGTCGCAAAGTGTATTCGTGAAATGATCAAGAACGGCAGATATCTGACGCCGGACGAACAAGAACGATACGGCAAGAACATAGGGGGCGAGCAGCAATCGCTGTTTGTTGCTTTAAATTCATCAGAATCGTTGTCTGACACGCAAGCCGTAGCTGCAAACGAGAATAACGCAGGGCATAATAGAGCAGAAACAGCATTTACGCCGGTATATCAGGAATATATCAATATCAAGCGTGATAATGCAGATCGAATTGTCTTGTGGCAAGTCGGCGATTTCTTTGAAATGTACGGCGAAGATGCGGTTGCCGCGTCAGAGGCTCTCGGACTGATCCTGACCTCACGCAGCGTCGGAGGCGGGATGCGGGTACAGATGTGCGGCATACCGAGACACGCTCTCGCCGAATATACAAAAAAGCTTCAATCGCAAGACCGCGATCTTGTAATAGCTTCCGTTGAAAACGGAGAGTATACGGTCAGCATATTGACATCGGCTGACGAAGATAAACCCGCAGAAACGGCAAATGATCAGTATACGGACGCTGCCGATCTCGATAATATATCTGCGTATAACGAATACGCGGAGGCGAAAACAAAATACGGCGATTGTATTGTACTTGTTCAGGTGGGAGAATTTTTTGAAATATACGGTGAAGATGCCGAACCGGTCGCGCGTGTTCTCGACGCGCCTTTTTTTGCGGTTCAGGAAAATGAGCGCAGGAGACTGCCTATGTGCGGCTTCCCGGTCGCATCTTATAATGACGACCTGTATGATAAACTCGCTTCGCTTGGACGCAGCATCGTTCTTATACTTGACGCGGATGGCGAACGGCAAGAGGCTGTTTTTCCTGCGCGCGTATCTGCCGAGGCGTCCGAATCTGTTCAAAGCACGCCGCAAAATTATAAAATAACAAACGATGCGCTCGGCGTCGGAAGCCGCAGCGATAAAATAAGAAACAATCTCCTTGCGATAAGAACCTTAAAGGAGATAGAAGCAGAAAGACGGGACGCGTCGCCGGAGGAACAGGCGATCATGGCTCAATATGTCGGATGGGGCGGCCTTTCAGAACAGTTCAGTCAAACCGGATCAAGTTATGAAGAATTGAAATCACTGCTCACAGACGAAGAATATACATCGGCACGGGCATCTACGCTTTCTGCCTTTTACACTCCTCCTGTCGTTATCCGTTCGATCTATAAGGCGCTTGAAAATATGGGTTTCAGAACCGGGAATATACTCGAACCGTCGTGTGCGACAGGCAACTTTATCGGTATGCTGCCGGACGCTATGGAGAGCAGCAAGGTATACGGTGTCGAGATAGATTCTATATCGGGACGTATAGCCAAGCTTTTATATCCCGGAGCCGATATAACGATATCCGGTTTTGAAAACACTGCGTTCGCGGATGGTTTCTTTGATTGCGCTGTTGGAAATGTGCCGTTTGGGCAAGACAAAATCTTCGACAAAAGGTATACCCATCATAATTTTTTGATCCACGATTATTTCTTTGCCCGGACGCTCGATCTTGTAAGAACGGGCGGTCTGATCGCTTTCATAACATCGACAGGCACACTGGACAAGAGATCGTCCGACGTACGCAAATATATTGCAGAGCGTGCAGACTTGCTCGGTGCAATAAGGTTACCGAACAATACTTTTCGCAGAGCTGCCGGAACGGATGTAACAAGCGATATTATCTTCCTGAAAAAGAAAGAAGCTCCGGAGATCTGCGATCCGGACTGGATTCATCTTGGCAAAAATGAAAATGGAATACCGATGAATCAGTATTTTCTTGAACATCCGGAGATGATACTCGGTGAAATGCGTGAGGAATCCGGGCAGTACGGCCGTGTAGTTTACTCCTGTGTAGCTTATCCGGACAAGGAACTCGGCAGTCTTCTTTCCGACGCTATCGAAAATATTCGTTCGGATTATGTTGAGCGGACAGCTGAACGTAACAAAGATGCTGACGATCCTGAACCGGATACGCAAATAGCAGCCGACCCAAACGTGCGCAATTACAGCTTCGCAGAAGTTGATGGCAAGGTATATTATCGCGAGAACGATATCATGAAGCTTGTAAATACGAACGCAACAGCGGAACGTCGCATAAAAGGTATGATAAAGCTCCGTGATGCGGCGAGAAAGCTGATCGACTGTCAGGTAGAAAATTACGATGACGCGACTGTTGCAGCTGCTCAAACAGAGCTTTTAAAACTATACAACAGATTCGTTCGCAAATATGGCCGAATCAACACAAACGCAAATAATATAGCCTTTAATGAGGATAATTCGTATTATTTGCTGTCCTCGCTCGAAGAATATGACAGCGAGGGCAATTTCGTGCGGCTTGCGGATATTTTTTATAAGCGGACGATAAAGCCGAACATCCCCGTTACATCGGTTGACACTGCGAGCGAAGCGTATGCGGTGTCGATAGGTAATAAAGCGCGCGTGGATATGGAGTATATGCAGCAGCTCACCGGAAAGACCGAGGAAGAACTCTATGAAGAATTGAAAGGCGTCATTTTCTTAAATCCGCTATATGGTTATGGAAATAATACCCAAGAGCGGTATTTGCCTGCCGACGAATATCTTTCCGGCAATGTCCGCGAAAAACTTGAATGGGCGAAGCGAAGCGCAGAACTCAATCCTGAAGACTATAACGTCAACGTAGAGGCACTCGAAGCCGTGCAGCCAAAGGATCTTACCGCCGCAGAAATATATGTACGTCTTGGCGATACTTGGCTGCCCGAAAAGTATGTCGATGATTTCATTTATGAGATTTTCGATATACCATATTATTACCGAGATACGATCAGAACCGTTTATTGTGATTATACATGTGCGTGGAAAGTTGAGGGCAAGTTAAAAACTGCCGCAGCAACTACAACATTCGGCACGAGCAGAAAAGACGGTTTTGAGATCATTGAATCGTCGCTGAATCTCCGTACTATCGAGATCTACGACTACATCGAGATCGGAGGAAAAAAGAAGCCGGTGTTGAATCAGCAGGAGACAGCTCTTGCACAGGAAAAGCAGCGACTTATTAACGAGCGTTTTTCGGAGTGGGTGTGGGCTGACCCCGTGCGGCGTGACGATATATGCCGCATGTATAATGATAAATTCAATAGCATTCGTCCGCGTGAGTACGACGGAAGTCATTTGAATTTTTACGGGATAAACCACGAGATACGTTTACGGGAACATCAGTTAAATGCCATCGCAAGGATCATCTACGGAGGTAATACGCTGTTGGCACACGTTGTCGGTGCAGGAAAAACGTATGAAATGGTTGCCGCCGCGATGGAAATGAAGCACCTCGGCCTTTGCCAAAAGTCTCTTATCGTAGTGCCGAATCACCTCACCGAACAGTGGGGCGCTGAATTTATGAGGCTCTACCCTGCCGCAAATATACTTGTAACACAGAAAAAAGACTTTGAGGCCAAAAACAGGAAGAAAATATGCGCGCGGATCGCGACAGGAGACTATGATGCGGTAATAATCGGTCAGAGTCAGTTTGAGAAAATACCGATCTCCGCAGAAAGACAACGTCAAATACTCGAAAAACAGCTTGATGATATTATGATCGGTATTGATAAAATGAAGAGGGATAGCGGAAATCGTTTTACTGTGAAAGAATTAGAGCGCTCTCGGAAAAGCATTAAAGCAAAACTGGACGCTCTCAATGATCAGGAAGACAAAGATGATGTAGTTACTTTCGAGGAACTCGGAATAGACCGTCTTTTTATCGACGAGGCACACTACTATAAAAACCTTGCCGCCTTTTCCAAAATGCGGAATGTCGGCGGGATAGCTCAAACGGAAGCTAAAAAGTCGAGCGATCTATTCGCCAAGTGCCGATATCTTGATGAAATAACAGGCGGACGTGGCATCATTTTTGCAACCGGAACACCCATCTCAAATACGATGGTGGAGATGTACACGATGCAAAAGTATTTACAATTCAAGACGCTGCATGAAAACGGACTATTTCATTTTGACGCATGGGCGGCAAATTTCGGCGAAACCGTAACGGCGGCAGAATTGTCGCCCGAAGGAGGATTTCGATCAAAGACAAGACTTGCACGGTTTCACAATTTGCCGGAATTAACGACAATGTTCCGAGAAGTTGCCGACATCAGAACAGCCGATATGCTGAATCTTCCCGTGCCTGCTGCGATACGGCACAATGTTGTGCTTGACGCAACGCCTTTACAAAAGGAGCTTGTTGCCGGTTTATCAAGTCGAGCTGAAAAAGTACGTAACGGAGGCGTGAGTAGCGATGTAGACAATATGCTGTGCATCACCAACGACGGCAGAAGACTCGCCCTTGACCCGCGTCTGATAAACGATATGTTTCCGGATGACAGCGGATCAAAGGTGCAGGCTTGTGCCGACAAAGTGTACGAGATATGGGATAAAACAACTCCTGATAAATCGACACAGCTCATTTTCTGTGATCTTTCTGTACCAAAGAGCGACGGCTCTTTTTCTGTTTATACAGAATTGAGAAAGAAGCTTGTCAGTATGGGAATCCCGGACAATGAGATCGCGTTCATCCATTCCGCTGAAACCGATACGGCAAAAGCGGAGCTCTTTGCGAAAGTCAGATCGGGAGATATTCGTGTGCTTTTAGGCTCCACACAAAAAATGGGCGCAGGGACTAACGTCCAAGATAGATTGATCGCGCTGCATCATCTCGATTGCCCGTGGCGTCCGTCCGATCTCGAACAGCGCGAGGGACGAATAATCCGTCAAGGAAACAAAAATACAGAGGTTCATATCTACACATACGTTACAAAAGAGACGTTTGATTCCTATTTGTATCAGATGATCGAGCGCAAGCAGCGCTTCATCTCACAAATAATGACATCGAAATCTCCGGTCAGATCAGCCGAAGATATTGATGAGCAGTCGCTTTCGTATGCAGAAATTAAAGCACTGTGTATGGGAAATCCTTTGATCAAGGAGAAAATGGAGCTTGACATCGAGGTGGCACGCCTTAAACTCGTCAAATCGGGATTTTTGAGTGCAAAATATGATCTCGAACACAAAATCTCCGTTGTATATCCCGCGAGAATATCGTCCCTGCAAAGAGAAATCGACAATATTACCACGGATATACCGTATCTTGCGTCAGAGACAAAGAAAAACAAGGACGGTTTCTCACCGATGCAGATCGAAAATACACTCTATACAGACAAAAAATCTGCCGGCGAAGCGCTGCTTAAAGCCCTTTCTGCGTCTGTCATGGCGGATAAAGAAATCGGATGCTATCGCGGTTTTTCGATGACTGCATCATACAGCAAGCAGGATAATTCTTTTTCGGTTCGACTGTCGCACGCAATAAATATGCGAGTCCAGATGGGAAACGATGTTTACGGCAACATAACACGCATAGATAATGCGCTCGCGACCCTCGATGAGATGCTGTCCGAGTCGAAAAAAGAACTGGACGTTCTCGAAAGATCGCTTGAATCGGCGAAAGCCGAGGTGATAAAGCCTTTCCCAAACGAGGATGAACTTACGCAAAAGGAGGCACGTCTCAAAGAATTAAATCACGAGCTTGAAATCGAAAAGTCTCAAAACGAAATAATCGGTGAAGTCACAGACGACACAGAGGGGCGAGAACTCCACAAAACACAAGATCAGGAAGCACGTTAATTTTCAGAAATTAGAAAGGAGAAAACAATGCACTATTCAGATGAAGAGATAGCAAGAGCAAGAGAGACTGATCTGCTCACATACTTACAAAACTATGAGCCTGATAATCTTGTACATATCAGCGGAAAAACATACTGTACAAAAGAGCACGACAGCTTGAAGATATCCAACGGCCGGTGGTACTGGTTCTCGCGAGGATTCGGAGGTGTGTCGGCGCTTGATTATCTGACAAAAGTTAAGGGAGAAAGCTTCCAAGATGCCATGCGAATACTGCTTGACGATCATCCCACAGTCCGGAGCGTGGAGTTTGTCAAACCGAAAAAAGAGAACGTACAGAAGTCTTTTGAACTCCCAAAGAAAAGCTATAACCCCGAACTCGCCGTCAATTATCTCGAAAGCCGAGGTATCGACAGCGGAATCATAAAATACTGCATTGAAACCAATCGTCTGTATGAATCCTACCCACGGCATAACGTTATTTTTGTAGGCTTTGACACAGAGTCGACACCGAAATACGCTATGCAGCGAGGATGCGGAACTGACTTTATCGGTGAGGTATACGGCAGCGACAAACGTTTTTCTTTTTCGATTCCCACGAGAAAGGCGCAGTCTAACGGAGGCAAGACACTCTACATATTTGAATCTCCGATAGATCTGCTATCGTTTGCGACACTTGTTAAAATGGAAGGCTATGACTGGCGCTCGGTTAATATGCTGTCACTCGGCGGTATATCAGCAAAAAAACACGGCGACGGTCGCGATCAAAGTGAATCGCATACAGAAGACGTGCCCAAAATGCCCGCTGCGCTTGAACAGTATCTTTCGGATCACCCTGAAATAGATCACGTGATTACCCGGCTTGACAACGACGAGCGCGGCCGTGCGGCAGCGGACGAGATCGGCGCACTGCTCACCGAACGCGGTATCAGAGTTTCAAAACGTCTCCCGCCGAAAGGAAAAGATTACAATGATTGCCTCTGCATCACAAAAGGATTAACGATCACGCACAGATCAAAGCCTGATAAGCAGGACAAAAACCCGCAAGCTGTAATATGATACGCTAACAATCGCGCTGTTACAGAGACGATGAGCGATAATCAACAAAAAAGAGCGTTCAAAAGACGCTCTTTTTTCATGGAATTTCATAAGAAAGGAGATGAACCGTGTGAGCTATTACGACTTTGTATACACCAAAAAGTATCAGGCAATCGTCCGGATCGAGGCGGACAGCCTTGAAAGCGCTGCCGCACTTGCGGATGAGTTAAGAAACGAAGATCACAAGATATTCAGGCTCGACGAGAATGACTTGTCATGTATTGAGTTAAAGTACAACGACGACAAAATGCGTGATGTTTTGTTGAAAGAAAGAGATTTAGAAGCAGTTCGCATTATGATTCTTGAACCTGAAAAAGAGGCGAGAATTGCGTCGGCAACAATCGAATACGAATGTTTTTTCAACGAGATCGAAACCCATTTCGCGGAGATTGCAAACGGTATATTCCTTGTATACGGCAACGACGGAGCAATAAACCGAGCTGCACGCGCACCGAACGGTCAACGTGAGATCATACACGGGACGGCGGCCATAATTAAATTTGACGATGGAAAGCTTGTGAATATTACAGACGACGATATCAGCAAGTACCTTGCTCCATATTTTTCGCCCGAAACGTTTCTCATACTCGACGGATTTATCGGAGTATTCCCTCAAAATCCGATATGATTTTGGAGCTTGGCCGAAAAAAAATAAGGGAGTTGCGGCTCAAAAATTTCAAAAATTTAAAGATTCAGAGTGAAAAAAAGCGTGCTGACGGCGCGCTTTTTTGTGTTTGGAGGTTGAAATGTATTTTAAATTAAAGGTCAGACGACTAAAAAAAGTTGATCTTGATCGCTTTGCGACCATTATTCAGAGCTTTGATAACGTGATGTCTTACGGAGAATCGGTGCTTCATCGAAGTGAAAAAAAGGCTTCCGACAATGCGGATCGGATCAAAAAACTCGAAGATGATGTCGCTAAAATCAAAAAAATACTGTCAGAAAACGGTGTGTTCAATGAAAAAGAAGCGTCTGTTTGCGATGGTTCCGGGCAAAAAAATGCAGATTATCACGTTTGACACCGCCCCAAAAGTGCGAATTTTTTTCGCGCAGCGCACAGTTTTTGCGCCCTGTTTTCGGTCAGAACGCGCGCCGCCCGCGCGGTCGGG
This sequence comes from uncultured Clostridia bacterium, assembly GCA_947628385.1. Lineage (GTDB taxonomy): Bacteria > Bacillota > Clostridia > Oscillospirales > Ruminococcaceae > RGIG8773. The sequence goes on from CANQZS010000006.1 coordinate 21,190, forward strand.
CGAATCTGCAACGTACGGGCAAGCATCGTGAATGGGCACCCACTCGGCGTGGGTGTCCATGTGGGAACCCACGGGTACCCACATGGACATCGGCATGATAACTCATGCCGATGCCCAATCACAGCTTGTCAGGGGACTCCCCTGAAACCCCGATTTAAGGGC
>CANQZS010000007.1 GCA_947628385.1 uncultured Clostridia bacterium
AGTAGGCAGATGCGGCAGAGGAGATAAGTCGGGAAGAGCAGTTATCCAGACGTATGTTCCGGATCATTATGTGATAGATCTTGCCGCAAAGCAGGATTACAGAGGCTTTTATGAGCAGGAGATAGCGGCGCGGCAGGCTCTGATATATCCTCCGTTCTGTGATACCTGTACGGTGGAATTTTCATCAATAATAGAGAACTGTGCGGAAAAGGCTTCGTTCAGGTTCCTTGAAATGATAAAGGAAAGCATAGCTTCCGGCAGGATAAATGTTCCTATAAGAGTGTTAGGACCTTCAAAATGCAGCCATGAAAAAATAAATGGCAGGTATCGCTATAGAATGATAATAAAATGCAGGAATAACCAGATGTTCCGCGATTATATCTCTCCGATATATAAAAATTCGTTTAGGCTGAGAGAATTTGCAAATGTGCAGACGTATCTGGATATTAACGGAGATATTGGAGTATAGCAGAATAAGATCTGCTTTATATAGAAAGGCAGTGGTCAGTTTGGCTTTAAGAAAAATTGTTTTGAGATCCGATGATGTTCTCAGGAAAAAGTGCAAGAACGTCGAGATATTTGATGAGAAGTTGGGTATACTTCTTGATGATATGGCGGAAACCATGTATAAGGCAAATGGCGTAGGACTTGCTGCTCCTCAGGTCGGAATACTCAGACGAGCAGTCGTTGTAGATCCCGGAGACGGTCTTTTGGAGCTTGTAAATCCTGAGATCATCAAATCAAAGGGTTCTCAGAGAGATGTTGAGGGCTGTTTATCCTGTCCCGATGAGTGGGGATATGTCGTTCGTCCTATGGAAATAATCGTTAAGGCGCAGGACAGGAACGGCGGGCATATCCAGCTAAAGCTCAAGGAATTTTCCGCACGTGCCGTGTGCCATGAGCTCGATCATCTGGAGGGAAAGCTTTTTACTGATATTGCAGATGAAATGGTCGATCCTGAGGAGGTCGAAAAGGAAAGAAACGGAAATGGCAAAAGAAAAAAGGGCAGAAAAAAATGATCCCGCGGCGAAAGGATATGACTTAAAATGAATATTGTTTTTATGGGAACGCCGGATTTTGCCGTTCCAAGCCTTAAAGCTCTTATTGACAGCGGAGAAAATGTTCAAGCAGTTTTTACACAGCCGGATAAACCAAAGGGAAGAGGCTATAAGCTCACTCCGCCGCCTGTAAAGGAGCTCGCTTTGAAATATAACATTCCGGTATATCAGCCGGTAAGTCTGAAAAAGGGTGACGATGCGGAAGCCTCCCTGAAAGTTCTTAAAGAGCTTTCTCCGGATATTATTGCTGTTACAGCTTACGGAAAGATCCTCCCAAAGGAGATACTGGAGCTTCCGGAATATATGTGCATAAATGTTCATGCGTCTCTTCTGCCAAAATACAGAGGAGCCGCTCCGATACAGTGGAGCATTCTGAACGGAGAACGTATCACAGGTGTTACGACACAGCTTATGGCGGAGGGAATAGATACCGGCGATATACTCCTTAGTTCATCTGTGGAAATAGGCGAAAATGAAACGACTTCGGAGCTTCATGACAGGCTTTCCGTTATGGGAGCGGAGCTGCTTATAAAGACTATAGATTCTGTAAAGAATAATACCATTACATGTACCGCACAGAATGAGGAGCTTTCTTCCTATGCTCCCATGCTGACAAAGGATATGTGTCCTATTGATTTTTCCGATACGGCTGAAAATATCCATAACAAGATACGCGGACTTTCGGCATTTCCGTGTGCTGCGGCTGTTCTTGACGGAAAACGCATAAAGATATACGGTTCCGAGCTTACCGATAAGCGAGCGGAGGGTATTCCATGCGGAACGGTTGTAAACCCAAGCAACTTTACAGTTGTCTGCGGGGACGGAAGATGTATCAGGTTTACGGAGATACAGGCTGAGGGCGGAAAAAGACTTAAAACTGAGGATTACCTCAGAGGAAAACCTGTTGCAGAGGGTACTGTTCTGCATTAGATCAGAAAGAGGGGCGGTTTATTATGTATTTTTGGGATCCAACTTATATTATTTTACTTCCTGCTGTCATATTTGCTATGGTAGCGCAGTTCAAGGTAAACAGCACATTTAATAAATACAGCAGCGTTATGAATTCAAGAGGCTATACGGCAAACGATGTTGCCAGAAGAATCCTTGACGATAACGGTTTGTATAATGTTCCTATTGAGCATATCAATGGAAATCTTACGGATCATTATGATCCGTCGTCAAATGTTGTAAGGCTTTCTGATTCGGTTTACGGACATACCTCTGTTGCGGCGATAGGAGTTGCCGCTCATGAGGTCGGTCATGCTATACAGCATGCTCAGGGATATGTTCCCATAAAGATAAGGCAGGCAATAATACCGATAACACAGATCGGAGCAAATCTTGCTGTTCCGCTTGTCATTATAGGAATGCTTATTAGCTTTCTTGACTGGCTCATTCCGGTGGGAATATTCCTTTACACAGGAGTCGTTCTTTTTCAGGCGGTGACTCTTCCGGTGGAATTCAATGCGAGCGGGAGAGCTTTGAAAACTCTTGAGGAAAGCGAAATTTTGCTGCCGGGCGAGGTGAAAATGTCCAGAAAAGTTCTTAGTGCGGCGGCTATGACATATGTTGCGGCAATGTTCTCGGCGCTTATGAGCTTGCTCAGGCTGATACTGATAGCTTCCGGCGGCAGAAGGAGAAACAATTGATGAGCAGCAGTCCGGTGCGCCTTAAAGTGCTTGAGCTTCTGGGCAGAATGGATAATAAAGCATATTCAAACCTTGCTCTCGGATCAGGATTAAAGGATCTTTCTCATAGGGATAGGGCATTTGCTTCAAGGCTGTTCTACGGCGTTCTTGAAAGAAAGCTTACTCTGGAATATATCATTTCGGAATACAGCAGCAGACCGCTCGGTAAGCTTGACGATCACGTTGCTAATATTTTGAAAATGGGCATATATCAGCTTTTATATATGGATTCGGTACCGGACAGCGCGGCAGTGAACGAGTCTGTTGCTCTTGCCGGAATGTGTGGAAAGAAAAGCGCTTCGGGATTCATCAATGCAGTTCTGCGAAGCTTTATCAGAAATGGAAAGACAGTAAAATTTCCGGAAAACAAGATCGAAAGATTAAGCATTGAATATTCCTGCGGGAAAAAGCTCGCAGAACAGCTTTGCAGCGAATATTCATACGAAAAAGCAGAGGGATTCCTTAAAAATTCACTTTCCGAACACAAGCAGTATCTCAGGGTGAACACTTTAAAGACCGGATCAGACAGGCTTGCTGAGGAGCTTAAAAGATCTGGAATAAATTCGGAAAAATGCAGTATTGTTCCTGCGTGTATAGCGGCTGATGATATGGGCAGCATTGAGGGATCGGAATCGTTTGCTGAGGGAATGTTCCATGTGCAGGATCTTTCATCTCAGATATGCTGTGCGGCTCTTGCGCCGGTCAGCGGGGAAACCGTGGTAGATGTTTGCGCTGCTCCGGGAGGAAAATCCTTTACATTTGCTGAAATGATGGAGAATAAAGGAAAAATATTCTCCGGAGACATTCATGAAAAGCGTGTAGGTCTTATAAAAAAAGGCGCCGAAAGGCTGGGCATATCTATAATTGACGCTTTTAAGAAAGACGCGGCGGTTTACTGCTCTGAAATTCCGGAGGCTGATAAGGTGCTGTGTGATGTTCCGTGTTCAGGATATGGAGTGATACGTTCCAAACCTGAGATAAAATATTCTGACCCTGATGAAGTTAAGAGACTTCCAGAGATACAGTATAAAATACTTTCCTCGGCGTCTCAATATCTGAAAAACGGCGGAGAGCTCGTTTATTCTACGTGTACGCTCAGCAGAGCGGAAAACGACGGGATAATTGACAGATTTTTGAATGAACATAAGGATTTCGAGCCTGTTCCGGTCGTTCCGTGGATAAAAAAATATGAAAATGAATATAAGATCACGATATTTCCGGAGGAATTTGACTGCGAAGGCTTTTTTATAAGCAAAATAAGAAAGGTCGGAGGATAGCTTGAAAAAGGATATTTTATCCTATGATCTTAATGAGCTCTGCGCGGAGATGGAGCTTCTGGGTGAAAAAAAATTCAGGGCAAGACAGATCTATGAATGGTTACATATAAAAAGAGTTCATGAATTTGCCAATATGAGTAATATTTCATTGGCATTGCGTACAAAATTAGACGAAATATATTGTATAAATCGTATAAATATTGTCAGAAAGCTTGAATCTTCACTGGATAATACGGTAAAATATCTATATGAGCTTTCGGACGGAAACCATATTGAATCTGTGCTTATGGAATATAAGCATGGAAACAGTCTTTGTATTTCTACTCAGGTAGGCTGTAAAATGGGCTGTAATTTCTGCGCGTCAACTATCGCAGGCTTTAAAAGGGATCTTCTTACTTCCGAAATGCTTATGCAGGTATATATGGCGGAGGAAAACAGCGGCAGACACGTTGACAGTATCGTCCTTATGGGAATAGGTGAACCTCTTGATAATTTCGACAATGTTGTGAAATTTTTGCGTATGATCTCATGTGAAACAGGAAAAAACCTCAGTCTCAGGCATGTTTCACTGTCTACGTGCGGACTTGTTGACAGAATATATGATCTTGCCGGATATAAGTTCGGATTGACCCTGTCAATATCACTGCACGCTCCTACCGATCAGAAGAGAAGCTCTATAATGCCCGTTAATAAAAGATACGGTATCTCAGAGCTTATAGAAGCGTGCAGATATTATATAGATAAGACCGGCAGACGTATTTCCTTTGAATATGCGGTCATACACGGAGTAAATGATACTCATGAGGACGCGGAAGCCTTGATAAAGCTCCTCAGAGGGATAAATTGCCATGTTAATCTCATTCCGGTAAATGAGATCAAGGAACGGGATTACCGTTCGGATAAAAATTCGCTCAATATCTTTGCGGCCGCTCTTGAAAAAGGCGGTCTGAATACCACGATACGGAGAACTCTTGGTGCGGATATTGATGCGGCGTGCGGTCAGTTAAGGCGCGAATACGAAATTTGAGCGTAAAGGAGTGAAGCATATGCAGATCTTTTCCGAAACAAATATCGGACTGGCAAGATCGGAAAATCAGGATAGGGTCCGTACGGCATTGATAAGAGATGACATAGGCTTCGCTGTTATATGTGACGGAATGGGCGGTCAGAACGCCGGAAGTGAAGCAAGCGAACGAGCGGTAAACGTTGTTTTTGACAGGATAACAAAGGTATTTCGCCCTGATTACAGCGGAAATTCGATAAGGAACCTTCTTTTATCCTCGATAACTACCGCAAATTCCGTGGTTTACGATATGTCAGTCTCCAGTATGGAAATGCAGGGAATGGGTACTACCTGCGTTGCCGCACTTGTTTTTCAGAATAAAATGTATGCGGTAAATGTGGGAGATTCAAGATTATATCTTATCACACATGAAATACGTCAGCTTTCAAAGGATCATACGGTGGTAATGCGTATGTATGAAAACGGCGAAATAACCAAAGAACAGATCAGAAATCACCCGCAGAGAAATTATATTACCAAGGCAGTAGGCGTTGCGGAAAATGTTGCTCCGGATTATTTTGAAGCGGAGCTTCCGGAAAATTCTGCGGTGCTTCTCTGTACAGACGGTTTATCAAATTATTGCGATGAAGCGGATATGTTCAATATAATCAAGAGATCCGATCCAAAGAGCGTGCCGTCTGAGCTTATCAAAAAGGCTCTTGAAAACGGCGGGGGAGATAATATAACCTGCGCGCTCATAAAGCTTACTTAAATAATAAAGCCTCTTTATCAGAGGCATGATATAAAATTCTTGCTTGATTACAGGAGTGGATTTGATGGATAAAAATATTGGAAAAAAGCTTGACGGACGCTATGAGATCACCGAGCTTATCGGAATAGGAGGCATGGCGGACGTATATAAAGCGACCGACATTCTTGAGGACAAGGTAGTGGCGGTAAAGATCCTTAAAAATGAATTTGCAGATAATGAGGATTTTGTAAGAAGATTCCGAAATGAATCAAAAGCGATCGCCGTACTTTCCCACCCGAATATCGTAAAGATATTTGATGTCGGTTTTACCGATAAGATCCAGTTTATAGTAATGGAATATATTGATGGGATCACTTTAAAGGAATTCATTGAGCAGCAGGGAGTCCTTAAATGGAAAGATACGGTCCATTTCATTATACAGATACTTCGAGCTTTGCAGCACGCTCATGACAGGGGAATAGTTCACAGGGACATAAAGCCTCAGAATATCATGCTTTTTCCTGACGGCACAATAAAGGTGATGGACTTCGGCATTGCGAGATTTGCTCGTGAAGAGGGCAAGACTATCTCCGATAAGGCTATCGGAAGCGTACATTATATCAGTCCCGAACAGGCAAGAGGGGACGTGACAGATGAAAAGAGCGATATTTACTCGGTAGGCGTTATGATGTATGAAATGCTTACAGGAGTAAAGCCCTTTGACGGAGATAATCCGGTGTCCGTAGCGCTTATGCATATGCAGACAGACGCGGCTCCGCTGAGATCTATAAATGATTCAGTTCCTGAGGGACTTGAAGAGATCGTTATGAGAGCCATGCAGAAAGAGGCTTCAAAGCGTTACCAGTCTGCTTCCGAAATGATAAAGGACATTGAGGAATTCAAGAAAAATCCGAGCATTGTATTTGAATATAAATATTTATCGGATAAGACCCAGTATTTCAATGCGGTACCTAAACCGTCGGGCGAATCAGAGCAAAGATCCGCTTCGGCTTCAAAATCAGACAGAGGTGAAGTAAAAAGAGTGGGAACAAGAACAAAAACTAAAAAGAATGTTGACGATTATGACGATTATGATGATTACAGCGACGACGATCAGCCGTCTAAATCTTCATATTTTGTAGTAGTGCTGACAGCTATTGCAGCGGGAATAATCATCATTGTAGTTGCTTTTATTGCAATTATGATATTCAGGACTATAAACGTTGATCCTCCGGAGATAGGTAAAATGCCGAATCTTCTGGGCTGCAACTATCAGGAGGTCAAAACCGGATATGCAAATTCATTTGAGGTTATCTCAGAACGTCAGGAATTCTCCTCGGAATATCCGGACGGAGCAATAATAGATCAGAATCCATCGGTGGGCAAGGATTATATTATAGGAAATACCACTGTAAGAGTTGTTGTGAGCAAGGGTCCGAGAATGGTAACTATACCTAATGTCTATGATCTGGATTCGGACGATGCTACGAATATGCTCAAGGATCCCGATCTTAACCTTAATATTTCTATAAGAAGTGTGTTTGACGAAAAAGTCCCTAAGGATCATGTTATTATGACCGATCCGGAACAGGGCACAAAGGTCGCATACGGTTCCACTATCCTTATGTATGTCAGCCGCGGTCCGGAAGAGCAGGATATTACCGTTCCTCAGTGTGTAGGATATACTCTTGAGGACGCTAAGAAGCTGTTGGGAGATAAATTTACCATACAGGTAATGGAAAAGGATTCCATCGAGCCTAAGGATACGGTAATAGAGCAAAGTATACCTTCTCAGACTGAGGACGGTATGCCTAATATCGTTAAGCTTGATTCTACGATAATCCTTACTGTAAGTACGGGAGTAATGCCGCAGACTGAAGCCGTGATAACGTTTAGTGTTCCAAGCGATCTAAAGGGTTCTGCAACGTTCAACTGCTATATAAACGGTCAGAATGTCGGTACGGAAACGATAGATAATCTTGCATATGCTTCCACGGTATCTATTTCAATTATGGGAACCGAGCTTCAAAAGGTAATACTTGAAGCCGTAAATAACGATGATAAAACGACGGATACTATCGGAGAATATTCCGTAAACTTTGTGGAAAACACCGTTACCGAAATGGAATTCAATAAAAACAAGCTGCGTGATATGTTCGGTGAAGAAGAGGTTACAACGCAGAGAAATGATTATGACGGCGGCAATGGCGGCAATGGTGGCAGCAATGATGAGGAAATTTTCGGAGACGATGAGAATAACGGCGGCAGTGATATTGGTGTAAGTGTTAATCCGGAGGACGAGGATCTCTGGAACAGAATATTCGGTAATTAATGGAAAATATGAACAATATCAATACTCTTGACGGTATAATTTTAAAGTCCGTAGGGGGTCTCTGTATAACAGAGACCCCTGTAGGTATTTTTGAATGTAAAGCAAGAGGAATATTCAGGAAAAGAAATATATCCCCATGCGCGGGAGACAAAGTCGTTCTTACGGAAATTTCGGGAAATACTGCGCTTATAAGTGAGATTCTCCCGAGAAAAAACAGTCTTATACGGCCTCCGCTTGCAAATCTTGATAATATAGTTTTTGTAATATCAGCCTGTGAACCATCTCCGAATCTCACGCTTCTGGATAAGTTCCTTGCAATAGCTGAATTCAAAAAAATAAAGAGCGTGATCGCGGTCACAAAGCTTGATCTGAAAAAAGCTCCTGAGCTTTCGGAAATATATAAAAATTCCGGCGCAGAGCTGATAGAGATAGATTATGAGTCTCCTCAAAGCTACATGAGAATATTTGATCTCACCGCCGGTAAGGTCACTGCGTTTACAGGAAATACCGGAGTAGGAAAATCCACATTGCTCAATCATATTGACAAGGAATTTACCCTTAAAACAGGAGAGATAAGCAAAAAGCTCGGCAGAGGACGTCATACAACAAGGACTTCTGAATTGTACAAGCTATCAAACGGCGGATATATAGCCGACACGCCGGGATTTTCAAAATTTGAAACGCAGAAATATGATATTATAATGAAAGATGAGCTTGCCGACTGTTTTCCGGAATTCCGCGAATATGAGGGAAAATGCAGATTTCAGGATTGTTCTCACATAAAGGAGATAGGCTGCAGCATACTTAAAGCGGTAAATGAGGGGGAGATCCCAAGATCACGCCACAGCAGCTATGTTGAAATGTATGAGGAAGCAAAGCAGATAAAAGAATGGGAAATAAAGAAAAATGAAGCTTGAATGATATTTCCGGCTGTCCGGTATATAGCCGGATCCGATCAAACGAAAGGAGAAACGCTTGCATATATGAAACCATGCTGGATATTCGGAGGAGCGCCGATAAACGGAGAATTAATGATCGAGCCTGCTCGTGACTCATATATTATTGCTGCGGACAGCGGGTATTCTTTAGCTGTAAGAATGGGGTTCCGACCTGACCTTACAGTTGGGGATTTTGACAGCCTTACAGGAGAAAAGCCCTCCTTTGGGGAAATAATTTCCGTTAATGCAGAAAAGGACGATACAGACACCTCCCTTGCCGTAAAAAAGGCTCTTGACCTCGGATACAGGGATATATTCATTACCGGTGCGATAGGAGGACGTCTGGATCATACTATTGCAAATATCCAGACGCTTGCGTACATCAAAGCTCATGGAGGACACGGCAGGCTTGTAGGCGAAAGAGACACAGCCGAGATAATAGGCGAGGGTACATATTCCTTTAAACGAATAGACGAAGCGTATTTCTCGGTGTTTTCATATGGAGGATCCTCCTGTGTAACGATCTCAGGAGTAAAATATCCTCTTGAAAGATATACTCTTGTAAATACCTTTCCGCTTGGCGTGAGCAATGAAATAACCTCTCAGGAATGTTCAATAACTGTTATTTCAGGCGAGATACTGGTAATTTTCTCAAAAAAATAGCACAATTATTATCTTCCTGAATAGTATGTAATACTAAAATCAATTAAGGAGGGTGTTTTACTTGAAGATCGTTGTTGTAAAAAGTCCGAAGCTGCTGTCCAGTTTTTTCAGATTTGTTTTCAAAATAAAAAAAGAGCCGGAGGATATGTGATACCAAAATTCAATTGAAGCTCTGTTTCAAAAGAGGAAAAATAGCTGTTAGTTCAGGGGGAACGCTCTCAGCCAAACGAAGCTTGGCTTTTGCAGAAGCGTTCCTTTTTTTTAAAGGAGAGCTTTGCGTATTTTGCGCCGCAGGCGCAAAATATAAAGCTGGTCAAGCCAGACAAAACCTTTGGTTTTGTTTTGCACAGACTCGCGGATTCCAAAGGCAGAGCCTTTGGTCGCCCTCCGCAGAGGGCGAAACTCTCCTGTTCAAAGCGCTCTGCAAAGGGGTGAATTGCAAACTGCGCAGCTGTTTGCAAGAGGGGAACGCTCTGCAAGAGAGAGCGTTCCCCTAAAACTAACGGCTTATGTTATGTAAGCCGTTTGAAACAGTCCGGTGGACTGTTTCAAAATCAATTTAATATGTTTTTCTAAAGTATAAGAGCAGAACCTTTGAAGCTCTGCTCTTTTTATTATTATACAAAAAATGTTTCTGTCAATACGGATACGCTCATATCAATATCGTTCAGATCTATCAGATACATTGTCTTGCCAATTCCGTCATAAACCGTGTTCAGAACCTGTGTAACAGGAAAAACAAGAACGGTATTTTCTCTTTCTGCGCCGTTATAGTCCTGAAAGTTTTTGAATTTGAACCGCATATTTATGGTACTTCCGTTGATACGGTTCTTTATATAGAAGTCTGAAATAGGCTTCATTTCCTTGTCCATTCCGGTGTTGCTTATAGAATTGCTTATTTTTTCCGGCGTAGTAAAATAATAGTTAGTCCTGTCTATCTGCTTTCTCAGGCTTGAAGCTATACAAGCGCTGAAAAGCTTATCCATATGGAACAGAAGCGCATATTTTACCTTACCGCCTGTAAAGAATGTAGTGCCTTTATTAAGCAGAAAGAAACGGCTCCATTTCATTGCATTGAAATATCTGCTCATGCTTCTGTCCTCAATGCTGTTTTTGAAATCATCTGTTACCTTTATAGAAGATTCCACATTATCCAGCGATAAGAGCAGCATTCTTATTTTTTTCTTATTCAGATTGTTAGATGAAAGCTTATCAAGAACTTCAAGCGTTTTTTTCAAAAGACGGTTTTCTGCACGGTTCACGCTGAATACATCATATTCAACAAAAAATTTTTCTTTATGTGCGTAATTCTTTTTGGCGTGTTCAGCATAAATGGTTTTACCCTTAACGAACATCTCGTTCCCGCGATATGGGACGTAGGTCTGTTTAAGTCCGTTGCGGACAACGTTAAGGACTTCGTCTGTATACATTCTGACAAATATTTCAAACAGGTTGAGCTGTTCCTTTTTGAAATACAGCTCATCTACCTTTCTGACAGGGACCTCTCTGATTGCTTCAAGCATTCTCAGCAGGAGCATTTTTGAGACTATGATATTTTCCTCTTTATCAGAACGTATCTGCGGGAGGATCTCAATTTGAGTACCGTCCTTAAGCATTATTATGCCTACGTATCTTGTAGGTCTGAGAGCTTCGCGGCCGTCCTTGAGCATGATCTTCTGCATTACCGAGTATTTTTTGCTTGCTGCAAAATCGTCAAGGCGCTCATAGTTATGCTCTGAGATAAGTATTTTCCCGGGTTCGTTATCCGGACCCTCCTTTACAAAGCACTCTGCTTCTGTAACGACATAACGTTTTAATTTTTTCATATTTACACCATCAGATCTTCAGGTAAGCATTTATATTTGCAAATGCGGCATTATTTATGGAATAGACCTCATCATTTTCAAGATAAAGCTCCGCTTTTGAACCGAATATCTGAGCATAGTCAACTGCCGTTGAACGCACGAACTGTTCGTTCTCCTCCTTATTGGCATCTCCGAGAACGAGTCTTATCTTTTCGTAGTCATCATAGAAGTATTCCTGAAGAAGCGGAACGATAGCGTTCTTGAATATATGGGCAAGAACGGCGAGAGTAGGCTTCTGACGGAGCTGCATAAAGTATGCGTGTCCGATAGTGTGATCTCTGTCACAAAGTATCTCGATGCGCTTATTTATCTTTATCATAAGCTGACGAATGTCAACTCCCTCAACGACAACTCCTGCAAGAAGATCGGGATTAGGCATCATTTCAATGAAGTCAAAACGACGTCTTAAAGCGGAGTCGAGCATTGCGATAGAGCGGTCGGCGGTATTCATTGTGCCGATTATGTATATATTTTCTGGAACGCCGAAGGCTTCCTGAGAATAAGCGAGCTTGACCGTAGCCGCTTCGGGCTGACCAATTCTTTTAGTAGGCTCGATAAGGGTTATCATTTCACCGAATATTTTAGAAACGTTGCCGCGGTTGATCTCGTCTATGATGAAAACATACTTTTCCTCCGGATTTTTTGCCGCTTCCTCGCAGAAGCGTCTGAAAACGCCCTGATCTACGCGATAGACCATTTCCTCCTTACGGGAACGTTCGCCGCGCTCGTTCATTACCTGAATAAATACAGGCTTGATACCTTCAACGAATTCCTCATATCCGAAAGACTGGTGAAAGGTAGTAAATTCGATCTGTCCGTAAAGTGTTTTAAGGGCATGGTACTTTTCGAGCAGTTCGTTGTAATCGTCTTTCATGACCTCGCGTACAGGACGGCCGTAGATAATGGAGATCGCATAAGCGACTGTATTGTATGTTTTACCTGTTCCCGGAGGACCGTACAAAATGATATTTGCACCCATCAGATGTTCACCTCATAAAGAATTTTTTGCTGAGGAGCTTCCAATGCTTTCCATTATTGCAAAGCATGGCTATAGCACCTATTATTAATTTTAATACATTTTAACAATAATTTCAATAGTTTGCTGAATAATTTTATGCTATTCTACTATTTTTATAAATTATTTATCAATTAATTGCTGTTTTGTACAAAAAATCAGTCCATACGAAAAAGTTCCCATGCGATCTGGCAGGGAACTTTTTCAATAAAATGTAAAATATTATTTTATAGGGCAATATTGCAAAAAGCTCCGGCTCTTTGACATATATTGTCTGATGTAAAATTTTTCAGCAATATGACAGATCATCAATTATGACCGTGCTATATATCATTTGGAAAAGACTTTTAGCGGTTCTGTTTGTATGTATCAAAAAGCTATATCGTATAATAATATGCGCCCTCAGTTGCCGGAAAGCATACGGTAGAGAAGTATCCCTTGTCGCGTATGGTCCTTGAAGTAAGCTCGGCAGTGGGCTTATCGGTAAACAGTCCGTAAACTGCCGATCCGCTTCCGGTCATGGCGGAATATCCGGCGCCGCAGGAATTTAGCAGCTCTTTTATTTCGGCAGCGCTTTCCGTTGTGGAAACTTTCTCGAAAACATTCATTCCCACAGCTGCAAGTGAACGGATAGTTCCGTTATAGGACGATGGGAACGGGCTTTCGGCAATTCCCATGGAGTCAAGCTTTGCATATGCTTCATCGGTGGAAATACCGTCATTGCCTTTTCCGATAACGATAAAGCAATCTTCAAGCGGCGGAGCAGCCGACATAACATCTCCGATACCTCTGCAAAGCTGTGTTCCTCCCACAATGCAGAAAGGAACGTCAGAGCCTATTGAAGCACCGATCCGGCAGAGTTCTTCCAAAGAATAATTTGTTTCAAAAAGCCTGTTCAGTCCGCAGAGAACGGCTGCCGCATCTGCGCTGCCGCCGCCGAGTCCCGCCTGAACGGGGATCTCCTTGCTTATGGAAATAGTCAGACCCTCAAAGATATTGCCGTATTTTTCAAGAAAAGCTTCGGCTGCACGGTAAGCAAGATTTTTTCTGCCCTTAGGAACATCTTCACGGGCGCATTTGATAGTTATTTTTTCAAGATTGCTGCGTTCGATAGAGATAGTATCCGAGAGAGAGATGCTCTGCATTATAGTGACCAGATCGTGATAGCCGTCGCTGCGTTTTCCCGCAACGTCAAGAGTAAGGTTGATCTTTGCCGGTGCCGTTATGATTATTCTATCCATTTTTGTTTTCCTCCTTGATCTCGTTCATAAATTCGGATATACGTTCGACTGCTTCCATAAGATGCTTTAATGAATAAGCGTATGAGATCCTTATGTATCCCTCTCCACATTCACCGAAAGCGTCTCCCGGGACAACTGCTACACGGTGCTTTTCAAGAAGCTGTTCACAGAACTGCTGGCTCGTGAGCCCGCTTGCTTTTATTGACGGGAATACATAGAAAGCTCCCTGAGGGTCAAAGCATGGCAGACCTATTTCATTCAGAGCGTTTACAAGCCATCTTCGTCGGATATTGTATTCGTTCATCATGCTTTCGACCTCATGCTCGCAGGATCTCAGCGCTTCTACAGCCGCATACTGTGAAACAGTAGGGGAGCACATTATAGCATACTGATGTATTTTGAGCATCTGCTTTATTATCGGTTCCGGACCTGCAATATATCCGAGCCTCCAGCCTGTCATTGCAAAGGCTTTGGAAAATCCGTTTACAAGCAGTGTTCTTTCTTTCATTCCGTCAAGCTGAGTAATGGAAAAATGTTTTTTCTCGAATGTAAGCTCAGCATATATCTCGTCTGATAGGACGATTATGTCCGTGCCGCGAAGCACCTCCGCGATAGGTTCAATATCCTCTTTTGTCATGATCGCTCCTGTGGGATTATTCGGGAAGGGGAATATCAGGAGCTTTGTCTTGTCTGTGATCTTTTCCTTGAGAGCTTCCGCTTTGAGCTTGAAGCCGTCTTTTTCCTTGGTTTCTACAATTACCGGAACTCCTCCGGTAAGCTCGACTATCGGAGCGTAGCATACAAAGCATGGTTCAACTATTATCACCTCGTCTCCCGGATCTACAAGAGCGCGGATCCCAAGATCAATGGCTTCGGAACCGCCTACCGTAACGATCACTTCATGCTCCGGATCGTATGATACGCCGATCTTTCTGTTTATATATCCGCAAATGGACTTTCTCAGCTCAAAAAGACCAGAATTTGCGGTATAAACGGTTTTTCGCTTTTCAAGAGTTGTGATAGCCGCCTGTCTTATTGCCCAAGGCGTAGTGAAATCCGGTTCACCCACGCCAAGTGAGATAACATTGTCCATAGTAGCGGCAATATCAAAGAATTTTCTTATTCCCGACGGCTTTAGCTTAGCACATTTTTTGGAAATAAGCTTATCGTAATCCATCATGGAGAAACAAATCCCCTTTCATCGTCCGCTTCATTTTCAATGAAAATGCCCTTTTCCTTATAGCGTTTCAGAACGAAATGCGTGGCGGTAGAGATAACTCCGTCAATGGTGGAAAGCCTCTGGGCAACAAAAAGAGCGACTTCCTTGTAATTCGTTCCGCTTATTGTAACAGCCAGATCAAAAGCTCCCGACATAAGAGTAAGGCTTTCGACCTCATCGTACATCATGATCGTTCTGGCAATATCGTCAAATCCGCAGTCCGCCTTAGGCGTTACCTTTACCTCAATAAATGCGGTAACGGTGTTTTTATCTGCGGCTTCATCATTTACGATAGCGGAATATCCCTTTATAACGCCTTCGTGTTCAAGCTCCCTGATCTTTTCCTCTACGGCGGGCTCGGTCATTCCGGTCATAGCCGCAAGCTCTCTGCATGAAAGGCGGGCGTTCTGCTTTAAAAGTCTTATGAGCGTATCCATAAATTGGTTCCTCCCTAAAAATAAGCTTTTCTAAATTATACTACAAAAAGATCCGATTGTCTATATTTTTATGAAATTAGGTTTACGTTCTTTGAAAAAGCACAGATATTTGAATCCGGCGGCAAGCGCGATCTCCGCTCCGTCGGAGATCCCTTTGCCGAGATCCTCCGAGCAGTGCGCGTCGGAACCGAGGGAAAGCACCTCTCCGCCCATTTCTTTGAACATTTTTACCCAATAAAGGTCAGGAAAGGCTTTTCCGTAAGCCTGACGCAGACCGCTTGTGTTTATCTCTATGCCCTTTCCGTTTCCGATCAGTGTTCTGAAGCAGCAGCGGATAATTTCCTCATATTTTGACATATCGACCTTTATGCCCTTATCGCCCTCGATATATCTTAATGGGTAGGTGATATGTCCCAGAATATCAAATTTATTCCACTTGCATAAGCTATACATATTATCGTAATACATTTTAAGGAGAGTGTCAACATCATTTTTTGAATAATCAATGAACGCAAAGTCATCATATGAAACCACCTGATGTATTGAGCCGATCACAAAGTCAAGACGCTTATCCGCGGCGATAGAATCTGCAAGTCCAAGATCTAATGGAGCCTGTCCAAGCTCGATACCGCACAGGAAATTTATTTTATCCTTGTATTTTTCTTTAAGAACGGTATTTTCTTTCATTGACTTTTCAAAATCGGCTCCGAAATCATATGTATCATACTCGTTGGGTTCAGCTCCGTAATGTTCGATTGAGAACCACCTGTTCACCTCGCAGTGATCGGTCAGCGCATATGCCGAAAGTTTGTGCTTAATGGCGGTTTTCAGCATATCCTCTGCGGAGGAATTGCCATCGGGGCTGTTGGTTGAATGTGTGTGACAATCAATTAGATTCATTTCATACTATCCTTTCAAATATTTTTAATAAAATTTGTATAAAAACACGAAAAAGCCAAGCAGCTTTCTCTGAATTTTTAAGACTATTTTCCACTTGACACCAATTTTCATTTGTGATAAAATAATATCCGTTGAAAACAACTAAATTTTATGATCGTAAAACGACACACGTAGCGCATTTGCGCGTAAATCTGATAACGGTACACAGCGATTCGGATCTGCGCCTTTTATGCTGACGTGTGTTTTTTTGCGCGGAAAGGAACTTTTATTATGCCAAGAAATCAATTCCAGAGAATGATATTTGCCCTTATTACGGTGATAATCACAGTTCATGCCTATGTTTTCTATAGCCTTTACGTTGTGAATGGCAGCGCGCTTATGGAAGCAAACAATGCGGAAAGCGTTCTTTCTGCAATAAACAAGCAAGGAGGCGTACTTATGTGCGGTTCTCTTGTTCCGATCTGGGCGGTAGTTATCACGGAGTTCATGCTTGCGTATCTTCTGGAAAATCTTCTGGGAAGCCCGCTTTCATTCAAGCTTGCGTGTAAAGTATTTGACCCTGTCAACACACATCCGGTGATTTTTGAAACGGCAATAATCTGCGCGACGGTGGGGATCATGTGTCCTGCTATGAGCTTTATTGCGGCATTTTTGTATTATCCGTATTACAAGGGCTTCGATGCTGTGGCATTTCTTGCCAACTGGCTGAAATTAGTATGCTTCAATTTCCCGTTTGCGTTCTTTTCACAGCTGTTTTTTATTCAGCCGTTTGTAAGGACAGTGTTCAAGCTCATATTTGCCAAGGATATTAAGGCAAGAGCTCTGATAGAACCGGAAAAAGCAGTTTGAAAATATTTCCTGCATGGCAAAACCTAAAGACCTTTATTTTATTATAACACATTTTCCAAAAAAATAACATATATTTTGTGAAAAAAACATACAAAATTGTATGATTTTCGCCTTTTATTTTTTGTAAATTTGTGATATTATAATATGTGTATTTTTATAGCAGCGGAGGGGCATGAAAATGAGAGCAGTTGTTACAGTTATCGGAAAGGATACGGTGGGAATTCTTACCAAAGTAAGCGGTATCTGCACAGAATTTAACGCTAACGTTATTGAAGTCACTCAAAGCGTTTTGCAGGATATGTTCGCTATGATAATGCTGGTGGATATTTCCCGCCTTAATAAGGATTTTACCGAGCTCGTAGGTAAAATGACGGAGCTTGGTAACGAACTCGGTCTCCAGATACACACCATGCATGAGGAGATCTTTGAATCCATGCACAGAATATGACTTTGAACAGGAGCTTTTTATGATAAACGTTCATGATATACTTGAAACTATACGTATGATACAGGACGAGTGCCTTGATATTCGTACTATCACTATGGGAATATCACTGCTTGACTGTATCGACAGCGATATAGACAAAGCCTGCACAAAGGTTTATGATAAGATAACAAGATGCGCTGAAAATCTTGTTAAGGTCGGGGAGAATATCGAAAAGGAATACGGTATCCCTATCATAAACAAAAGATTGTCCGTTACACCTATAGCCATTGTTTCCGCAGCCTGCTCGGAAAGTCCGGTGAAATTTGCGCTTGCTATGGAAAGATCGGCAAAGGCTTGCGGAGTGAATCTTATAGGAGGCTATTCGGCTCTCGTACAGAAAGGATTTTCTGCGGGAGATGAAAGACTCATCGAATCTATTCCGGAAGCGCTCGCTTCCACATCATGCGTATGCTCGTCGGTAAACGTAGGCTCTACAAAGACCGGCATAAACCTTGACGCTTGCAGAATGATGGGCAGGATCGTCAGGAAAAGCGCTGAGATGACCGTTGACGACCAGTGCTTCGGCGCTGCAAAGCTTGTGGTCTTTTGCAATGCAGTTGAGGATAATCCTTTTATGGCAGGAGCTTTTCATGGCGTAGGAGAGCCTGACTGTATTATAAATGTAGGCGTTTCGGGTCCCGGCGTAGTGCGCTCGGCGTTAAAAAAATATCCTGACGCCAACATTACCGAGATTTCTGACATAATCAAAAAGACGTCATATAAGATAACCCGTGTGGGACAGCTCGTAGGCGTTACCGCGTCTGAAAGGCTGGGAGTTCCATTTGGAATAGTGGATCTTTCTCTTGCTCCTACTCCTGCGGTAGGCGACAGTGTGGCATATATCCTTGAAGAGATCGGTCTTGAAAGGTGCGGCGCGTGCGGAACAACTGCGGCTCTTGCACTCCTGAATGATGCGGTCAAGAAAGGCGGAGTAATGGCTTGCTCAAGGATAGGCGGTCTTTCGGGAGCTTTCATACCCGTTTCAGAGGACGCGGGAATGATCGCTGCTGCGGAATGTGGAGCGCTGGCTATAGAAAAGCTGGAGGCTATGACTGCCGTATGCTCGGTAGGTCTTGATATGATATGTATT
>CANQZS010000008.1 GCA_947628385.1 uncultured Clostridia bacterium
GATCCCGCCCGGTGTGCCTGTCTCTTTGACATAGTAAGTGCCGGGATTGAGCTTATCCGACACTGCCGTTCCGTCCGATCCTGTCGCCAGCGTCGCAACAGCGTGTTCACACGAGGAATCACTATAAATTGTGAATTGCCATCCCTCGACTATACCGCCGTTCGTCGAAACTTTCTTGACGGACAATTTGCCGTAAAATTCATTCGCGAACGTAGCATATGAGGCATCTGTCGTCTGACCCGCCGTCACCGTTACGGTCTTGACCGAGCTGTCAGTTGTCCAGTATTGTAAGTCGATCCCGCCCGGCGTGTCTGTCTCTTTTACATAGTAAGTGCCGGGATTGAGCTTATCCGACACTGCCGTTCCGTCAGCGCCGGTTGTGAGCGTCGCGACAGCGTGTGTACAAGAAGCATCACTGTAAACAGTGAAGACCCATCCTGCGACTGTGCCGCCGTTCGTCGAAGTTTTCTTGACGGATAACTTACCGAAAAACTCATTCGCGAACGTAGCATATGAGGCATCTGTCGTCTGACCCGCCGTCACCGTTACGGTTTTGGTTGAGCTGTCGGTCGTCCAGTATTGCAAGTCGATCCCGCCCGGTGTGCCTGTCTCTTTGACATAGTAAGTGCCGGGATTGAGCTTATCCGACACTGCCGTTCCGTCCGCTCCGGTCGTGAGCTTTGTCACGAACTGTGTACAGGAGGCGTCACTGTAAACAGTGAAGACCCATCCTGCGACTGTGCCGCCATTCGTCGAAGTTTTCTTGACAGATAACTTACCGAAAAACTCATTCGTGAACGCGGTTGCCACTGCCGTAGTTGTACCTGATACAACAGTGACGCTTTTTACTGATGTGTCGAGCTTCCAGTATGATGTATCAACTCCGCTCGGCGTGCCTGTCTCTTTGATGTAGTATGTGACGTCCGATGTGAGTTCACCCGATTCTGCGTACCCGGATGCATCGGTTGTGATCGTTTGTACAACATGAGTGCAGTCGGGATCCGAATAAATTGTGAATTGCCATCCCTCAACAGTACCGCCGTTTGTAGATGTTTTAGTGATGCTCAATTTACCCGATGTGCTGTACGTATTTTGAAAAGTTACGGTTGCCGTCTTGCCTGCTTCAACGGTTACGCTCAACGTCCTTGTGTCTAACTTCCATGTTTTTTCGTCATAGTAGTCAGGATAAGGCGAATGCTCGCAGATATAATATGTACCGGGAGCCAAACCCTCAATTACAACCTCACCGCTTGAATTCGTCTGACCTGAATATGCGGGATAATTGGCGTTAGCGATATCAGGGTTTGTTGATATCCAGAACCACCACCCATCAACTCGACCGCCGTTTGTTGTGGTCTTGATGATTTTGAGACTGCCGTTATAACTGTTATTAAACGTGAGGGGATAGCCCGACGTTGTTGTTTTCGTTGTTTCATTCGCACGAACCTCAACAGTCTTGACGGAAGTATCAAGCTTCCAGTACGCTTTCTGTTCATCAGTCACCGTACTTGGATACCCTGTCTCTTTCACGTAATATGTGCCGATATCCAAATCTTTCGACGTTCCCGTACCATCCGAACCGGTAGTTATCGTATCGACAACCTTTTCACACGCTGCATCAGAATACACAGTGAACTGCCATCCCTCAACAGTACCGCTCGTGGTTTTTTTAGTGACTTGGATCCATCCCGGCTTTGATTCAGTTGGCTTCAGACGATAAATTGCAACAGGTATAGACGATTTGGTTCCGCTGTCGGCCATATATCTGACCTCGGTTATTTCGGGACCTCGGCTGTTCCCGACATGGGTCATGAAATGCGCGTCTATCCATCCGTTATTGCATGTCCCCGCATATATTCCTATATGTTTTACCGAACCATACGTTATATTTTTCGCCGTTCCGAAAATGATAATGTCGCCTATATCAACCTTGCTCCAGTCAATGTAGGTAATATCTGCCTTTGTGCCTGTGTCAAGGTTTCCGACTAAGCTTTCATCGGGGACACCTATTTGCACTCGTTCCGCCTTACCCGCGCTTACGAGTTTTTCAAGCGTCTGCCACCATTCGGCAGGCGAATGCGTAGGCAAGGTGTCCGGATATTCGTCAAGCCCCTGAAATGTTGTACCTTTGACGTTCGGCAAGTAGTTCATAAATACATACGATACATAGCCGCCGCATTCCATGCCTCGCGATTTTATGTAATCTATATCCGGAACAAGTCCCGTTGCCGTTTCTTCGCCGGAGACAGCGCTTCTTGTCTTCGTCATATCGGAACGTAAAACAGCTGCATAGGGGATACCTGTTAAGACATCTGCCGGTGTTTTCGATGCATAGTATCCTTGAACGAACAGAGTGTTGTTGTTTCTCTGTGTGTCGAGTTTATAACCGGTTCCTTTTAGTGCGTCGAGAAAATCATTATCTTTCATTTTCGCACTCGGATTTGCGCTTCCCGGATTTGCCATCGGCCTTATTTGGTAATTGTCCGACGGAGTATCGGGAACGGTAACAGGATCGCCGGTTATACCGCTCACGCCCTCTGTATTATTACCGCTTTCTGTTATCTCCGCCGCGAGGGCGGTGATAAACGAGGAGGGTAAAAGGCTCATGAGAGCGAGTATTACGGCAATTATCCTTGTGGATAATTTGATTTTTACTTTGTCCATACTTCGTTTCCTTTCTGTCATGTATTTTTTCCGCGTATTGTGTTGACAAAGATCACAGCGCAAAAAAAGAGCGTCTAACTGTTGACAGCTAAACGCTCTTTGTTGAAATTATGCCTTGCTTCTGTACATTACCCGTAGTTGTAATGACTGACCATTACACAATAAAAATAAAAGACTCCGTCCGTTGCAACTCCCACCCCGATGTAATCGTAATAGGAATCTCCAAGATATGCCCAGTGCGATGAACTGCATTTAAGGGCTTCTGCGATGTCATATGCTTGCTCATCAAGATGGTGGCCTCCGTTTATAAAGGCAATCGCTTCACCCGACTTATCCCTATAGAAGTCGCCGTATTCGGTATTATCAAAGGCTTCTTCTATATCTTCATCGTCATGTGCGAAATTCCCGTCAAGCTGATGAGCGCGATACATACCTATTTCTGTCAGACCGGGAAGAATTTCCAAAGCGGCAGCGCCCTGTTCCATACGGAACTGGTTGATATAGTACGCAACACGCTCGCTCAGTCTTTTTAGCGCTATTTCCGATGTGTAGTCTATCTCCCAGCAGCGTGTGCACTCACCGTCCACATAGTCGTGTCCGAGCGCTTCACCCTCTTGTCTGCCGCAGTAGGGGCAATACCTGCAACTCTCACACGTAGGCCCTTGCCATGCGTGTCCTTCTACGTCGCATCTCCATATACCGCAGATTTCACAGCGGACGCCGGGTTCAACATCAAGTCCCAGAGCGCCATAATCGTAGTCGTAATCGTGCCATATGTGCGTGTGCGGCGGCACGGACGGCGCTGTTGTTTCAGGCGCTTTCGTTGTTTCAGGCGCTTTCGTCGTTTCAGGAGCTTTCGTCGTTTCAGGAGCCTTTGTCGTTTCAGGAGCCTTTGTCGTTTCGGGCGTCTTTGTCGTTTCAGGCGCTTTCGTCGTTTCAGGAGCTTTTGTCGTTTCGGGCGTCCTTGTCGTCTCCGGCGCTTTCGTCGTTTCGGGAGCCTTCGTCGTTTCAGGGACATTCACCGTGTCGGGCGTTTCCGTCGTCACAGGTACCTCCGTCTCCTGAACTGTCGTCCCGGATGCGTCGGTCGCATCTGTTTCGGGTTCGGTCAGCGCCCCGGTTTCATACGATCCTGTCGTGGCAGCCTGTTCTTTTCCGGTCAGACCGGAAGCGGTCATTGCCGACAAAGTCGTTTCCGATCCCGATGTTTCTATGCTGGGAGTACGTCCGGCGACGTTGCATCCCACAACAGCCGTAACGATGATCGCGAGTGCGGAAGCAAGAGCCGTGATCTTTATCATTGTTTTCATTGTATTCATCCTCCTGTGCTTTTTTCTGATTTCATTTTATACCTCCGTGAAAAATATTGCAACTGTGCAAATTCCTTTTTTTGGCTTTCAATAAAATTTTCTCTACATCTTGCTCACCTCCTTGATCACCCGACCGATATATTGATACAGTTCCGGGCAAATATCCCGCACCAAATCCGGTCGAACAAAGTATTCTTTAAAGCCCTCGCCAAAGAATTCAATACTATTGTATGTTTTGTGCGCGTAACCGGTCGCCGCAAGAAAAGCGTCGGATTCCTTTTCATATATGCGTAAAAATTCTTCCGATTTACCGCCCGGAGCGCGCAGGAACAAACAAAAATATCCGTACTGGATGTCTACAAAATGCCCGAACTCGTGAAGTGCGGCGCGTTTGATCGCCCCCTCACGGTTTTCAAGGTAAATTGTCTTTTCTTTCATGGAAGTCGTGCCTGCCAAACTCTCATAAAGACCGTCGAAGAAACATTCCGACAGGTTTTTGTCAGTCACACATATGCGCCACCCGCTTTTCCGAAAAAGACTTATCAGTTCTTCGGGAAGACGTGACAGCACTCTGTCCGCGACAGCAAGAAGCTGAACATCCACATCTCCATCAGCCTCGCATATTCGGTATTTAGGCGGCGCTTCGGGTTCGGGAGCTTCCGGTGTTTTTGGAGTTGTCGTTGTTTCCGGCGCTTTCGTCGTCTCCGGGATTTCTGTCGCCTCCGGAACCTTTGTTGTCTCCGGCGCTTTCGTCGTCTCTGGGATTTCTGTCGTATCAGGGGCTTTGGTCGTCTCCGTGGTCTTTGTTGTTTCCTGTACTTCCGTCGTTTCGGGCGGCTTTATTGTGTCCGGTGGACTCGTTGTTTTAGGCGGACTCGTTGTTTGTGCAGGAACAGGTATCTCCGCGGCAGCCGTCTCGCAGATCAGCGGTTCATCAAGTACCTCAAATATTTCTGTGCGGGGAAACTGCGTTCTGCCCGTAAACATCCCATTCAAAAAGATCGCCGTATATATTGTGAGGAACAACGCCGACGCACACACGAACAGTGTAAACTTCTTTTTTTCCATGCTCGTCAAGCCTCGCCGCTTATACCATCAAGGATCATCCGAACGCAAACATCGCAATAAACGAGATCTCTTTCTCTGTGCCGCGCCCACGGGCATACTCGGCAGTCATATACTTTCACAGGCACGGAAATGTTCGCGATCTCCGCGCCGTCGTCTGTGATCCCCGAATCCGTGTTATCTGATCCGTTATCCGGCAAAAGGGACATCAGCCAGTCCGCGCGGCTCTTTATTTTGGACGCGGCGTGTTCGTGAAGAAAAATCTCACGTTCTTCGGGGGAGAGCCACAAAATAAGCGGCTCTGTTCTTTTGACACGTTTATTTGTCACGCTCATCACCTCCTTTCCGCTTCTGTCCGGCGTGAATATTTCGTTCGGCCGGCCTTATCTCACATCCGGCGTTTTGCTTCATCTGTTCCGACCCCCATGTCAAGCACGGATAATTTGATGTCTTTCGTCTTGTGCGCCATCAGTGTCTCGTTTGCATGTTCAAGCGCCATATTGCAAAAAAGCTTTACCGCGTCGATCCAACTGTCTGTGCCTTTTGCTTCCGCAATCTGTTTCATGTCAAAAGGATCATCATAAGCGGTGCGGCAAACTAAAAAAGGGTATTCCGCTTCGAGGCATACCCCAAGTAAGATCTCATCTCCGCCGATAGGGAGGCTGTGCCTCACCGTATAGACTCCTATTTTCTTTTCATCCACTTTACGGTCCTTCACTTTCATCTTTCGTTGTCTCTGCTTCTGTGGCGCTCGTACATTTCGAGCGCGCGTATGATCGTGTCCTCGATCTGCTTCGGCGTAGCATCAGGCGAAAAAAACCTGTTGATCCGTTCTCTCGGCATCCTGAATTGTTCGCGCTGATTAGGCTTTTCTTCGGTCATGATCGAAAAGATCACATCTATATTCAGCCGTCCCGAAGCGGATAGGCTTCTCATGCGCTGCGCTTGCGAAAGGGAAGGAGTCGCGTCCTCGCTGCCGATAGTCTCGTAGAGGTCTGTCTGCTCGTCTATTTTCAGATAAGACAGCTCAACGGCGGGAGTCAGCTTTATGCGGCCATCGTCAACAAGATCGAGCAGCGGCGGAATAAGGTTTGTGAGACGGATATAGCGGAATATTTGATTTTTGCTTTCCCCTACTTTTTCGGCAAGCTCATCACTTGAAGTCGCAGACTCAAAATTATTCCCAACTTGGGAATAATTTTCTTTTGTCGGTCTACCCGCCTGTCTTTTCATCGCATCGAGCCTCATCTTATACGCGAACGCCTTTTCGCTCGGAAGTATCGTTGAGCGTTGAAGATTTGATTCAACCATCATGACGGTCGCGGCGTCGCGGTCAAGCTCTTTCACCTCGCACGGGATCGTTTCAAGACCCGCAAGCTTGCAAGCGTGCTTTCGCCGGTGTCCGCTTATGAGTTCATATCGCCCGTCTTCCTTTTGTCTGACTGTTGCCGGAGTCATCACGCCGTTTCGCTTTATGCTCTCGACAAGCTCGTTCATGTCCTCGTCGTCTCGCACCTTGAACGGGTGATCCGGGAAGTCGTCTATTTCAGAGAGCGGTATCTCGTGTATTTTTGCGAGACGTTCTTCGTCGCGCATCTTCTGCGTGGAAAACAGATCATCTGTCGTAGGAAGCGACTTTTTCATGAGATCTTTCAGATTTGCCACCGTCTAACACCTCCTTTACAAAATCTCGATAGCTTCGAGCGACTCTGCTCGATCTGTCGTGGGCGTATATGCTCTTGCCGACAACAGGCGTTTCTGCCGCCCTGATCCCGACAGGGATCACCGTGTCGTACACTTTCATAACGCCGCCGTAAGTATCGCGCAGCTCCTCCGCGACGGTTCGCGCAAGGTTTGTCCGCATATCGGCGAGTGTGAGAAGCGCGCCGTCGATTTTCAGTGATGGGTTGATCTGCCGCGACACCTTATTTATCGTTTTCACGAGCTGCGTCATACCTTTAAGCGGCAGATATTGCGCCTGAACAGGAATGATAACGCTGTCAGCCGCCGCAAGCGCGTTGATTGTGAGCATACCAAGCGACGGCATACAGTCGATTATGATGTAGTCGTACTCTCCTTTTAGGTCGGAAAGATATGCTTTGAGCGTCGTTTCGCGGCTCATGGCGTTTACCAAAGCCGTTTCAAGTCCCGCAAGCTCGATATTTGACGGAACGATGTCGACGCCCTCGCTGTGGTGAAGCAGTCCTTTGTGGGGATCAACGCCGTCGTCACGTATCACCGCTTCCATTTGATCCGACAGCGTGAATTCGAGCGAATCTCCGTCCCATCCGAGTGATGTCGTAAGATCGCCCTGCGGATCGGCGTCGATGAGCAGCACGCGCGCTCCAGTGTCTGCAAGACCGATCCCCAAGTTTACGGCAGTGGTTGTTTTTCCCGTGCCGCCTTTCTGATTTGCGATTGCAATTACATTGCAATTTCTTTCTTTTTCAATCAATTTTGTTCTCCTTTCTTCTTCGATCATGCGGTGCATAAGCTCGTAGTCCTCAACGCTCATGCTTCCGTCAAAAACATAAGGGTCAAAGTCCCCGTCCCGGTAGCCTTTCTCCAAAAAGGGAAGCCCTGCGGCGTGGGCGGCTGCTCGCCCTTGTTCGATTTCTTCCTGTGTCAGTTCCTTGCTGCGGTATTCAATAAAATTAGAAAGCAGGTTGTAGCCGTTCGCATAGTGCCATCGTACCCCTGCGGTCAGCTCGTCAAGGTTCATGTCACCGGCCAAATGCCCGCAGTAGAAGGCATTTAATACGACGGCGGCGGGGTCTTTGTCCCGCGCTTCTTTCAGCCACCATAAGTTCTCCGGGGGTATGGTGTCGTCTATATCCAAGTAGAAACACTCGGATTCCCATGACCGCCCCTTACGCCAGAACGCCACCCATGCGATACCGTCGCGCAACTCGTCTTGATAATTTTTTACGGCGTCCCGTAAATTTGCCATAAGCGAAAACTCCTTTCTTTTTCAATCTATTTGATTCTCCTGTTCTTTTCACGCAAAAAGGCGGCCTGTGAGTTGTATCACAAGCCGCCCTGCGGTTTTTGTTATTTGTATTTTATCTTTCTGCAAAATACGCCCGTACACGAGCTAATACAGCGATAATGAAAACAACCGCAAGCACTATGGCAGCGGCATCTCCGACCATGTGCCAGTACGGAACGGGAATTCGATAAGTGGAATAGAACATTTTCTCACCAACCGAATATTCAGCGTATTCTTCGGCAGAAACTTCCAGATAACCACCATCGCCGTTAGAATTGACATAATAGAGACGATGGGAATCATGAGCTGCGATTTCTTTGTCCGTAACCGTACAGACGTCCGTGCGATAAGAAACCGCGGATGCGGGAATTTCACCGAGGGTGTGCTTTTTGAGCGTGTGTCCATTGAGATAAAATATTCCCGGAAGAGCAAGGACGAGGAACGCGAGGACAAGAACAACAGTCGTCCCCACGGCCAGTGTTTCTTTCGTTTTGTTTGTCATTTCTTTTTTTACTTCTCTTTTCTTTCCTGTGCTTATAGTACATAGATTCAATAATACAATGACATATGCATAATAACAAAAAGCCCCGCATTAAAGCGAGGCTCTATTTTATTGAACGATTGCCGTTACACGCTCGGCTCCTGCCTCCTTGACATCCTTTCAGTCTGCCGTTTTCGATAGTCTCGCATCTCATCAAGTTTATCGCAAAACTGCCTTATGTCCATTTCGTGATAGGGATAATACATTCCTCGTATCTCATCTATCGAAATATACTCCGTTATCTGTGAAAAGGAAAGACCAGTCATCCATTGATAATGTGCCAGTGCCCATCCGAGCCAGTATTCCCGGCTTCGCTGTTCCGAGAAAAACGGCTTCGGATAGTCCTTTTCTATGCCGCACACCATAAGCGCGAGTTCAACACCGGATCTTCCCGCAAGTACCGATACATTCCCACGCTCAAACTGCTTTGAGATCGGGGAGGATAAGAACATTTCCCAAAACGTCGAAAGATCGTACTTCAAATCATATACGGCATAATCCAGCATTCTACCGAAAGAGATCTTCGCTCTTTCGAGATATGTCCTGTCGTAAGCGGGCATCTCCTGATTTCATCTCCTCATCTATAATCTGTGTGATATACAAATCTCCATGCTGACGTCTGTTACGTTCAACATTAAAATACTCATTTCTTGCGTCCTTGTCACGGGACAGCTTTTTGTCTAACCATTCGTCCGCCTTTGCGATCTCCGACCCCACAAACGTCAGTTGAGAAAATGCTTTCTCGCTTTTTAATACTATCTGTTGACCGAGATTGCCGAGATGCATCGCCTTTGACAGCTGACGGTAAGAAATTGTGCCGTTTATGAAGTCTTGTGCAAATGAAAAATAGCTGTCGTCCGCACGGTATCCTATAATGACATCTGCGGAAGAATAGTCAGGAGAAAAGTTTGATATGAGATATTCCTTTGCTTCGTTTGCAAGCACAGAAGAAACTTCAAACTGCCTGTTCTGCAAAAGCACTGAAAGCCAGTGCAGGGTACAATATTCCCGGTCGTTCAGATCAAGAACCGTAAGACCGTCCATATTGAGATCGTAAATATTGGCGTATCCGCTGCGCCCGTCGCCGACGCTCCATTCCTTGGCCATTTCAAGAGATTCGGTGCAATAAAAGCCGACACCGTAATCGTTATATTTTTTGCCATATCCGTAAACAGGCTTTTCTATCCTGTTCTCGGAGCCGTGATAGATTCGTTTGTTCATACCATGTACCTCCGGGTCGACAATTATATTATACACCAAATCTTCTCCCTTTCGGTCAGCAAATTCTCTACAAAATACGGCATCCTTGTTCGAGTCCTTTCCTCCTCCAAAGTATGCGTATCTACAATGTCGATCTCTTTTCCTATGCTTTCGGATAAGTCGTTATACAGACCGCCCATGTCGAACAGGCTTTTGATTGTTGAACCCGAAATATCAACAAGAATGTCGACATCGCTGTCGTCGGTCGCCTCGCCCCGGGCATACGAGCCGAAAATATATACCGCTTTAAGCGCGTATTTTTCAGCAACCGGCGCGACGCGCTCACGTATTTCGTCCATCGTCATCACCATACCGTTATGCCTCCGTTTTCGATCATCTGTTGCAAGTATATTATACACCCGCTTTAATCTGATTGCAACCTCAAATGCCTGTCAAATACGTCCGCGCAAAAGGCGCATTTGACCGACATCAGACTTTTTTTGTCAGTCGGGGGAGGGCGCAAATATAAAGCACATCTCCCCCGACATAACAGCTTTTGTTTTATGGTATATTTGTCCTCGACACCCCGACCGTTCGGGAAGTCAGCAGACGAACGGCGGCGTACCGTTCTCACGGGTCTTTGCCCTCACGTGGATCTCACGCGACCGCCCCCATTAGCTGCGACGGCTTACGGCGAGACGGTCGTCGTATCACGCTCGGCTTGTGGCTAGACGGGAGTATCATTGTATTCCGCGCACCGTTATCGCTACCGGCTGCCTACCGGTATTGCATCAGTACCGTTCAAACGCTCCCCGTTGTAAAATGAAACGGATCATGGCGCGGTCTATGCGTGGCTCGGATGTACGGAAAAATATCTGCTGAATGGTTATTCGATTGTCAAAGTTCTCTCGCAGGGGAGCCGTCATTCCCCCCCTCATCAGCAATAGGCAAAAAAAGGGGCGTTTGAATCGCAAAAATCAAAAAAAATTTTGAAAAATTTTTGAAAAATTTTGAATCGTTCGATTGTAAAAGAAATTTCAAATGCTTTGCAGATATTCTTTCAGGTGAGAAAGCGCTCTTTTTTTGTGCCGACTCACGCTGCCAACCGGAACACCGTATTGAGCCGCATATTCGCGCGCCGTCATATTTCGGTAAAATAACGCGTCGATCAGATCCCGTTCGTCTGCTTCAAGGCGGGAAACGCTTTGCCGGAGGCAAGCGGCGTCACAATGCTCAATAACGATTTCTTCAACATCCGGTTCCTGTGCCGCGATCCTGTCTTCTCCGATGTTTTCGACCGAACGCAGTTTGAATTTGGCATCAAGTTCTTTTATGTATCTGCGTCTTCTACGACACTTGTAGAAATCGTGGTATTCCGCGTCCGATACCTCTTGCAGCATCCCGTAGAGGTAAATGAATCGTTTGGCTTGATATGATTTGTCTGCCGCGCGTCTTTGGTTGAAGACTTCAAACGAAATCTCGATATATTCACCGTTATTATCGCGGATAAATACTTTTGTGGGCTTTGTCCTATACTCCATAAAAATCCTTTCCGCGTCTGACACTCATCATCGCAGAAAGGAAAAACCGGCAGAGATAGCGTCAGACGCTAACCTGTCGGCATTTCATAGGCTCGATCCTACCGGGTATCCCGGCGTTTCCGGCACATAGGCTGTACTTGGTTAAGCTTGTTTCTGTTTTATTGATCGTCCCGGTATGTTGTGTTCCGGGACAATACGCGGTATCTTGTACACGCCGATCCACGCGCGGCAGCGCGGACACCGCGTTTTTATCTCATATCGTTCGTCGTTCTCCTGTTGAAGCGCCTCTGCCCGAAGCGGCCGATCAGAACGTGTCTCACTTAAAAGCTTGCCGCATGATGGACACAAGACACGCTGAAACGGAGGCTTATCAAAACCTGTCATGTCAATACACCTCGCCTGTCTGCATTTTCCAGATCGTACTTCACCCGCATGTCATAGTATGAATCCTTTGTCGCTCTTGCATCGTACAAAGCCGCAAGTATGTATTGCCGTATATCGCGGACTCTTGTCTTGTTTTCAGACAGACACAGTATCACGTACTCGATATCGTCCGATTCGAGAGCAAGCAGCTTGTCTCTTACCACTTGGGATGGGTAATATGTGCCATGCACCCTGATCTGATCTTTTGTGCCGCATCTGTACAGTGTATCGGTCATGACGTCGACGATCACATCCAAAAGCGAAACGTCCTTTCTTGATGTGGGCGGTTGACTCAATATAAAATACTCGATGTTCGCGCAGACCATATCACGTAATGCGGCGATGCGCTCCGCCTTATTATCACCGTTCTCTTTCGACATCGCATCGGATCGCATCTCATCAAATGAATCGATAGGATACGATATCATAGGCACAGTAAAATCTTTTGTTTTTGTTTTAGTATTTTGTTTTATATTTACATTATTTAGCGCCTGAACGGGTTTTTCCTGTCTTGGAAAATCCCGTTTAGGTGACTTGTCGGAGGCTTCTGTCGGGACATTTTTTACCTGAACGGGATTTTCCCGTTTAGGTGAATTTGCAGCTGTCGCGTTAGGTGTCTTTGTCACCTGTACGGGATTTTCCCGTTTAGGTGAAAAGTCAATAATTCCAGTGCTTTCTGCCGCGTTTTGCTCGCCTCGCGGGGAAGTGTTATCATGTTTTTTTGAGGTGGCTTCTTTTTTTGTCGTCTTATTGTTAGAGTGTTTATCGGGAGCAGGAACATCCTGCGGCACCTCATACACTGTGTAGATCGTATCTTTTACACGTCCGTGACTGTCACGCGCTCGTGCGCGCGTGAGGTATCCTGCGCTTTCGAGTTCGGCAAGCGCCGCAGCGATAGAATCAACGCCGTCACGGCAAGTGGCGGCAAGTCCTTTTTGAGTGTAATCCCAGTCATCCGGCAAGGACAGCATAAATGATAAAAGTCCTTTTGCTTTGAGAGACAGACGACTGTCGTGAAAATGCGTATTGCTCATCACAGTGTAGTCTTTTGTCTTTGCAACGCGAAATGTCGGCATCTTTCAACCTCCTGTTATTCAATTGTAATTGTGTGATCTACCGGTCAAAGCCCTCGATAGTACGCTGACGCTTTTTTCGTGTAGATTCGTATGGAATGATTTCTTCTTCACCGAAAATAATGCTGAATTCGGATTTTAAGAACGGATGTGTTTCCGCTTTCTGATAACTGCGGATCATATCGGAAGCATTTTCTCTTGTGGCTGTGCTGCCTATCATCATACCGTCCTTGAAAATATAGTAGCGCTTCATAACAGCTTTCTTTATCCTCTTTTCCTGCCTCTTTTAGATAGGTTTATATCAAAATTCTTTTGACCGAGTTCTGCGGAATATCCGGTCCGATTGCTGATAACACATCCGTCTTTAAGTCCACGCGCAAGCTCTCGGTAGACCGTAGCTCTGTTGCAGCCGACAGTTTTAGCGATCTTTCCGGGAGGTGCGCCTTGTTCGCGCATAAACTGGATCATTTGTCTGTCCTCAAAAGATAGCATCTTTTTTCCCTCACTTCCACCCGTGGGCTTCCTTGCGGCGCTTCCGTTCATCATCAGGCACACGAAGTTTGGCTATATTGCGTCTTTGACGCGCATAGCTGATCTTCACGTTTTCGTTTCCGAGTTCCGGATCGTAAACGATCCGAGACGTATCTTTATCTCTTTCGCCTGTGTCCCCGCGCATTAACTCGCGGAATATAGTCGAAGGATTTCTGCCGAGTTCAGCTGCAATTTTCGCAATCGTTACGCCGGCGTTATACATTTCGGCGATTTTGTATCGTTCTTCAAGTGAAAGATAACTGTACTTCATTTTCCCATCTCCTCTCTCAAACTGTCTTTTATGTAGTAGTCAATTTCAAGCTCCTTGCAAAGCCTTTCTGCACGTTTGCCAAAGTCAGCCCAGTCAATGTCCGAGGGGAAATAATTGAGCTTGCCGATTTTCACATGATCGACAATTAGACTTACAAGATGTAATTCTACGAAAAAGGCTTTATCATCTGTAACCGGCTCAAAAGAAACCCATGTCTTTATTCCTCGGCTGTGCGCTTCTGCGAGACTGTTTAGATTTGCCCTAATGAGATCAGTTGTCGGTGTTCCGTCAAGCGTGATACCGTAGTAATCATTCTCATCTAAAAGGTCAAAATCTCGTGTGCCATCGCCCTTTGTTAATATTTGCACATGATTTCCGGTTTCTTTAAGCAGTTTGATTATTTCGCGCGTCGTCGATGTGTCATATCCCGTCGGGTACGGATCACAGGTGAAGCACAATTGTATGAGCTTGTCCTTTATATCGTAGATTTCGATCTGCTTGCGCGTTTCTTCTACGATGTTTTTTCTCGGCTCTACATGAGAATGAAATTCCTCCTTATTTCGATGTAATACGAGCGGGGCAAAGCAATAATAGCATCTGTGCGGACAGCCCGTGTAAATGTTGAGCGCATAGTTGCAGTATTCTTTTGCGGCTCCCTTTGGAATGTATATCGGTTTCATAAAATCTCCTTTCAACTAAAATTTGATGCTTTGATATTTGCATGAAAAATACATATCATTGACGGAAACGGCGCATTATTCTTTTGATCTCCAAATTTCAATCGTCCGCGCAGGAAACGTATTTCAACATTCGGCTTGTTGTATATATAATCGTGAAACCACTTTGTGTCTGTTCTTGCCGGAAGAAGCATCACAATTGTCGCTCCCCTAACAGGCGAAATCACTGCGCGTTTTACCCATGCGCCGATTTGTCGGCCGTAAGGAGGATTACACCAACACGTTCCCGTCCATGGGCAGGATAGGCCATCTTGTTCCGGAGTATAATAATTAGAACACTTTGCGTTTTCGGGCAGAGCGCAAACATCAAGAGTAAAATTAAACTCATTGTTCAGCTTATCAAACAAATCCTTTGGCGTTTCCCACAAATCAGTGACGCTCATGAACATTCCTTTATTCATCATTGGGAACACCCCTCAATTTGCCAAAGCGGTTGTTCGTCAGAAAGCCCCATCATAAGTGCAACCATCTTTTTGAATTCTTCATCAGAAAGCCTTATACCTTCTTCGTCGTCTTTTAGACATCCGAAAATCCTATGCTTTTGTATGAACGCTTCTAACAACGCCTCACGTTCTTTTTCCCAAAGCCTTGTATAGAAATCAAACAAAAAATCTATTTCTGCTTTCTGCGCTGCGGTACAACTAACGCTTAAAATGGTTCTGCACTTGCGCCCGCTTTCCGAGTAGCGAAGCTCGAAAAGTGAGCTTGTGTCGCCCAAAACCTTATAAACCGTTTGTATTAAGAGTTTTCTTTGCTCTTTCCCGTGATATGTAAGGTGGTACTCTTTACTCTGCTCATCGTCGAGATCGTCTATCGACATATCATACTTTTTAAGCAGTTTTTCGAGTAGCGCTTGTGCTTGTTCTTTTTCTCCGCCCACCCCTCGGAGGGCGAGGGCATATAGCTTTTTAAGCCGCTCTTTTTGATCTGCCATTCTTTCACGCTTTCGTAATTTCTTCGATATCTTCCGCATCATCTTATTCCTCTCACGCGGCGTCAGCATACGCAGACCGATGTCTGCTATGTAATACCGTTCCACGCCGCCTCCGCAAAAACAGTCAACGTATATGTCATCAAGCATATTGATCTGTGATGTCATATCTCTTTCTTCCCCTTAATCATGAAATCAAGCCGTAATGGCGAAAAAATCCGATAAACATTAATTTATTAAAATAATACAAAGCAAAAAAATTGTGCGACAGAACGAAAGTGTTCTGTCGCACTTAATATTACTACTCAGTCCCGTGAAATGCAATATTAAAAGCGACAAAATTTCGGAATCGAAAAATTAAAAATATATAAAAAACGCCTTTCCGCGGTTTTTTCCGTCGAAAAGGTGCGATTATCCGTCAAAAATAAATGGCAAATATAAAAGAAATAGTATAATAATGGTAAAAATCGTAAAAAAAAGAACGACAAAAGCTTGCCGAAGCAATACTATATTTAAATAGCAAATTATTCGGCAATTTTTCTCAATGATTCAATTTCGTTTCTAAATCGCATTAAAGCACAAGCCCCGCCGAGGCATTTCCTCGGATAATCATTTATCCAGTTGTTAACATGATTGATTTCACGGACTGAAACTTTATCGAAGTTTGTGCCTTTGGGGAAGAAGCGTCTAATCAGCAGATTAGCGTTTTCATTAGACCCGCGCTCCCCCGGAGAACGTGGATGACAATAGTAAACCTTTGTGCGCTTTGTATTATATTCAATGCTTCCAAGTATCGCATCTACAAGCACCGACCTTTCAAGGCCGTCCGGATCGGAAAATTCTGATCCATTGTCACACGTTATTGATTTAAATATATGCGGGA
Organism: uncultured Clostridia bacterium; assembly: GCA_947628385.1. Taxonomy (GTDB): domain Bacteria; phylum Bacillota; class Clostridia; order Oscillospirales; family Ruminococcaceae; genus RGIG8773. Next base: position 16,160 of record CANQZS010000008.1, read on the forward strand.
AAAGATTTCCAAACCGACGTTCCATATCATCGACTGCTTTGACTACCGATGCCATTTCTTTGTTCGGCAATTTAGAAATCAATTCAAATCGGTGTTTACGTTCGGTGAGAACAAGTAGAACTGATCTGCACTTTTTGCAACCTATTACTGTGTCCATCTCCCAGTGTCCAAACTCATTGCGTGTAAGTACCTCCGATGGGCGCAGTTCAATGCTGTCTCCTTTTGATGCACGTGCCGGTCTTCGTTCAATCTGTTCATATTTCTGTTTTTTCTTGCCGTGTCTTGGAAGCTGTTTCTTTGTAAGGTTAAGAAAAACCCCCTTTTCGATGTAATTGTAGATGGTTTTTGAGCATATTGTCGTAGAAAAAACAAGGCCATTATTATTTATATGCTCGACCACGGCATAAGGCGAAAAGTTGTCGTTTATGATTTTGTCTTCGATGAAATTTGCAAGTTCGATGTCCTTGCCTATTTTCAGAGGTCTACCTTTGTTTTTGAGCATCTCGCGATATTTGCTCTCGGCAATATCAGGCGAATACCTTTCCTCCGTCGTATAGTCCGAGTTAAGATGAGTGTATCGTCCACGCGCAAGCTCACGGTAAATGCAGGATTTGTGCCTGCGCAGAGATTTTGCAATGTTCGGCACACTCATCTTATCTTTAAGACCGCGTTCGATCTTCAAACGCTCGTTAAACGACAAGTGTTTTTTTTCATTTGACATGACGCACCTCTGTTCACACGAAATATCAATGTGCATAAGATTATATCATACTCACGATTGATATATCAATATAAGGCGGAAAATGTGTCGCATTTTGTCGCAATAATTTCGGCGTCACTGTTGCAGCATACTTAATACGGCGTTACGCCAGTCGGATGTATATAGATCATCAAGTATGTCTCTTTGATCTGCATTTAGCCCAAGATTGTAAGCGGCATCATCGAGTGAATAATAATCGAAATATATGTTCACATATTTTTGATTTGTCTCAAAATCTGTTACATATTCATACGACACTTCCTCGATCATGGCATAATACGCTTTTTTAAGGGCTTCTGTTTTGCTGTAATCAAAACGCATTATGCTGTACAATTGTTCATCGTTTCCGTTGTACCCACAAATTACTGCGTATAGGGCTAATGCTTGCGGCCATATTTGGCGTTCACCGCTTCGGTTAAGATTATCAGTCGGCCAACTGTGTTCCACGATAGGATCTCGCAAATGTTCTTCATAATACGAGTTTATTGTACCGATAACTGCTTTTACGTCGGCAGATTCGTCGAAGATCACAGCAGGATCACCGATAACAGATGAGACAACAACCGAAATTACTATGGTAACAATGGAGCCTGCGACAGCAGCCGCAACAGCAGGAAGAGCAATCGCAGATCCCGCCGCAACAAGGGCGTGAATGAGAAACTTGGCAAATTTAACGACAGCTCGAACGATTTGTTTAGCTGCCTTTGAAAGCAATCGCGTAATTTTATACGATTTTTTGAAGCTTTCTTTCGCCAAATTTGCAGTGTCGGCAATCATATCGGTTGATGTTTTTACGGTTGAGACTGCTATTTTGGCCGAGGAATTTGCTACTTTTACAAACTTGCTCGCCACTTTTAAGGTTTTCGCCGGAGCCTTTATGATCTTACCGCTTTCTACCGTAACGCTCTTTGCACCTTTACTTGGGGCGGTTGTTTTACCTCCGCCCGTCTTGGCAGTATTTCCATTTTTTGAGCCTGTCCGTGCAGAAGTACCGCCGCGCGAACCGGCTTTTTTCTCATCGCCTGATCCGGCAGTATTGCCGCTTGCTGATCCCGCTCCGGCAGAAGTACCGCCGCGTGAACCGACTGTTTTACCGCCGCCTGTCCGTGCAGAAGTACCACCGCGCGAACCGACTGTTTTACCGCCGCCTGTCCGTGCAGAAGTACCGCCGCGCGAACCGGCTTTTTTCTCATCGCTTGATCCGGCAGTATTGCCGCTTGCTGATCCCGTTCCGGCAGAAGTGCCGCCGCGCGAACCGACTGTTTTATCGCCGCCTGTCCTTGCAGAAGTGCCGCCATGTGAACCGGCTGTTTTACCTC
>CANQZS010000009.1 GCA_947628385.1 uncultured Clostridia bacterium
GATATGCTATTCCGTATGTATGGAAAAGCTCCTGCCGCATGGGGAATTTGATATTCCCGCCGATATAGTTGTAACGGAAAAAATTGCTGAATACCACAGAAAGGAAAAGGATCCTGATGGCAAATAAAGAAATTACCGACGATAATGTTGCGCTTGAAGATATTCTTGAAAGTATTCCTGAGGAAGCTCCTGCTGGATCTCCCGATACCGAAGAGGCGGAGGCTGAGGTATTGTCCTCTGATGAAGAAGAGGACAGCGCAGACAGCAATGCTGCGGAAGCCGTATCAGAAGTATCCGACGATACGGAATTTGATGATGCGGAGGAACAGGAGGAGCAGGAGGATATTCCCGAAGAAGAGTCCGACGAAGAGCCCGAAGAGCCTGTAAAAAAGAAAAAACGCCGCAGAAAGCGCGGTCATACTCATATTATTTTCGGAGTTATACTGAGCGTAGTCATTATTTCCGTTTCGATACTTGCGGCTGTATATATACTTAAATTCTCCAAGGAGCTGCTCGGAATAGGCAAATCGGACATTGAGATGGTAGTTGAAATTCCTATGAATTCGAGCACCTACGATATTGCCGAACAGCTTTTCCGTGAGGGCATAATCTCAGACCCCTCGCTTTTCAGACTGTTTTCAAAATTCAAGGGAGCTGACGGTACATACATAGCGGGAACTCACACGCTTTCTCCGCAGATGGATTACAGCACTATTATTGAGATCCTGCAGGAGGAAGCCGAAAATCAGCGTGAAACGGCAGATATTGTGTTCCCTGAGGGAATTACGCTGATCGAAGCGGCTAATGCTCTTGAGGAAAAGGGAGTCTGCGATGCGGAGGAATTCATCAAGATATTTAACAGCTCCGAGTTCGGATTTGACTTTGAGGATAAAGTAAAAACAAGCTCTATGAAATTCTATAAAATGGAGGGATACCTTTTTCCGGATACATACCAGTTCTATATTGAGGACGATCCGAGAGTGGTCGCAAAAAAAATATATAAGAATTTTGAAGCGCGCATAACTCCGGATCTGTACGGACGAATGGACGATCTCGGAATGGATCTGGAGGAGGTCCTTACATTTGCTTCCATAGTTCAGGCGGAAGCGTCAGATACAAGAAATATGAAGCTCGTAGCTTCGGTTTTCTATAATCGCCTTAATGATCCGGACAATTTCCCGCTTTTGCAGTCAGATCCTACAACTAATTATGTTGAAGATGTGATAAAGCCGAACATTGAGATCAAATCGGAAAAAATGTTTGAAGCATATGATACATACCGCGGCGCAGGACTGCCGCCCGGACCGATATGCAATCCCGGACTGGACGCTATAGACGCTGTTCTGTATCCGTCCGAAACAGATTACTATTATTTTTGTTCAAATCTTGAGACAGGAGAATTTTTCTATGCCGAGACTCTTGAAGAGCATGAACAGAACCTTATAGAAGCGGGTCTTGTGCAATAATCCTCCGGAGGTATACTGATGGATCAGAAAAAGTTTGAAGTCCTTGCTCCTGCCGGCGATCCTGAACGTCTTAACGCAGCCCTTGATTACGGCGCCGACGCCGTTTATCTCGGAGGAAAGACCTTTGGAATGAGAGCAGGTCCAAAAAATTTCACATATGATGAATTAAAGTCAGCCGCAGAGCTTTCACATTCCAGAAATGTAAGGGTCTACCTTACGTGCAATACGCTTCCCCGCAATAACGAGATACCGTACTTCCGGCAGTTTATTGAGGAAGCTGTTTCCTGCGGCGTTGACGCGGTGATAGTTGCCGATCTCGGACTGCTTTCGCTTGTAAAAAAATATGCTCCGGATATGGAAGTACACATGTCTACACAAACGGGCATAGTGAATTACGAAACGGCAAATTCTCTTTATAATATGGGAGTCAAGCGCATAGTTGCAGCAAGAGAGCTTTCCATTGATGAAATTGCCGAAATACGCGCAAAAACTCCGGCGGAGCTCGATATTGAAGCTTTTGTCCACGGAGCTATGTGTATGTCATTTTCCGGAAGATGTCTCCTTTCGCAATATCTTACAAACCGCGACGCGAACCGAGGCGAATGTGCCCAACCGTGCCGTTGGAGCTATCATCTTATGGAGGAGACCAGAAAAGGAGAGTTCTTTCCTGTTTTTGAAGATGAAAAGGGAAGCTATATCCTTAATGCAAAGGATCTTTGCATGATAGATCATCTTGATAAGCTTGCCGAGGCAGGAGTAAAAAGCTTTAAAATAGAGGGAAGAGCAAAATCCTCATATTATGTTTCAATTGTTACAAATGCCTACAGAATGGCTGTGGATATTCTTGAAAATTCTAAGGGCGAATATAACATACCGGACTGGATCAAGGACGAGGTCTTTAAAGTAAGCCATAGGAATTATTGTACAGGATTCTTTTTCGGTCATCCTGATGATTGTCAGTATTATGAAAACAGCGGATATATCCGAGAATACGACGTTGCCGCCATAATTGAGGATTGCCGCGGCGGAATGATATATGCGACCCAGAGAAACTGCTTCAAAAAGGGAGATACGGTGGAAATAGTCTCTCCTAAGGCTCATTTTGACGTTCTTACCGTGGAAAAGCTTTACGATGGAGACGGAAACGAAATAGAATGTGCAAATCATGCAATGATGAAGCTTATGATCCCTTGTGAAAAAAGCTATCCTTTGAATTCTATTATCAGGATAAAGAAATAACATATTTGTCCCTTTTCTTAAATATCCTTATTATAGAAAGGGGACAAGAACTATGAACGGGATCATTACCGATGAAAACAGCGTTCGTGCCGAAAGCGAGCCTGTGGAGCTTACGGAGCTTTTTGTACAAAAGAAAAAAGCTGTTACACTTTCTGACACGATAACTATACAAGCTATATTATGCGTTACATTTGCAATAGCATTTATCGCTGTAAATATCGTAAACAGCGATCTCGCGTATGAGATATTCGGAGCCTGTACGGAAAAATGCAGTGATACAGGCAGCATTGGCGATACCCTCAGGATAATAGCAGATCTCCTGAGGTCGGTAAATATCCGCTGATATGATCGGATTTAAAATAGGAAGCTCGTCCGTCGGATTCGATTTCAGCTTTTTTGCATCGGTCGCATTACTTATGCTTCTGGGGAACGGATACGCTGTTCTCGGACTTGCGGCGTGTATCTGGCATGAATTTGGTCATCTTATTGCAATGCGGATATGCAATATTCCGGTGAAAAGAATATTGTTCTATGGCGCCGGAATAAAGATAATGCCTGACAAGCAATTCTGCTTTACAGATTTCCGTACGGAATTTTTTGTGCTTATTGCAGGAAGCGCGGCTAATTTTGCAGCTTCAGCAGTCTCCGGCTTTTTTGATGCAGCGGAATTGAAGCTGTTTTCCGTGATAAACGCTGTTATAGGAGTATTCAATCTTCTGCCCGTTCAGTATCTGGACGGTGGAAAGCTTCTGACAGCGGTAATTTACAGGATATGCAGCTTTCCCTGCGCATGTATGCTGGAAAGATTCCTGAAATGGCTGAATATTTTTCTTATAATTATAATAATGACAGCATTTGCATTTGTCGGAAAGGGTAATTTTACGCTGTATGTTACATTGTGCTATCTGCTGATCTCCGCAGCCTCCTGCTGACGGCTGTATACCATGCGGTGAAAGGAATGTAAAATATGTTAAAAGAACAGATAGAAAGTCTGCTTCTTAAAGTAAAAAATCCGTCGCGCTACATCGGCGGTGAGCTTAACAGTGTTGTAAAGGACAAGGATAAGGTAGATGTACGGTTCGCATTCTGCTTTCCTGATTCATATGATGTGGGAATGTCACACCTTGGAATGAAAATACTTTATTCCTTGAAAAATAAAATAGATAATTTCTGGTGCGAAAGAGTATTTGCTCCTTGGGAGGATATGGAGGCTCTTATGAGGGAAAACAATATCCCTCTTTACGCTCTTGAAAGCCTTGATCCCATAAGGGAGTTTGATTTCATAGGATTTACGATCCAGTATGAGCTTTGCTATACAAATATACTGAATATGCTTGATCTTGCGGGACTTCCCGTCAGATCAAAGGATCGCACTGAGGATATGCCTGTTATCGTTGCGGGAGGACCTTGCGTATGCAATCCCGAGCCATTAGCGGATTTTATCGACATTTTTATACTCGGTGAGGGAGAGGAAGTCAACATAGAGCTTATGGAGCTGTATGCGGATATGAAAAAGCAGCACCGTTCCAGAAGCGAATTTCTTTCAGCCGCAGCGGACATTGAAGGGATATATGTTCCGGCTTTTTACGACGTTTTATATAACGCTGACGGAACGATACGTTCGGTCACGCCTAATAATGTACACGCAAAGCCGGTAATAAAAAAGCGCATAATAAAGGATCTGGATAAAATTTATTATCCGGAATCGTTTGTAGTCCCATACTGTGAGATAGTTCATGACAGAGCTGTTGTGGAAGTCCTGAGAGGCTGCATAAGAGGCTGCCGGTTCTGTCAGGCAGGATTCATCTACAGACCATTCCGCGAAAAAAGCTCGGAAACCATATGCAGTCAGACGCGTTCTCTTTGCGAAAGCACAGGATATGAGGAAGTCTCGCTGTCGTCCTTGAGCACCAGCGATCTTTCAAGCATTGACGAAACTCTTACTCAGCTTTCGGAATATACGGATAAGGAAAAAATAAATCTTTCGCTGCCGTCAATGCGTATAGACAGATTCAGCAATGAGCTGATGGAACGGCTAAAGGCAATAAGGAAAAGCGGTCTTACCTTTGCTCCGGAAGCAGGAACACAAAGGCTCAGAGATGTTATAAACAAAAATATAACCGAGGAGGAGATCCTGCGCGCCTGTAAAATAGCCTTTAAGGGCGGTTATACAGCGGTCAAGCTGTATTTCATGCTTGGACTTCCCACCGAGACGGACAGCGATATTATTGGTATCGCTGAGCTGGCGGAAAAAATAATTGATATGTACTATCAGGATCCTGACAGACCTAAGGGACGCCATGTGCAGATCTCTATAAGCTGCGCGACCTTTGTACCCAAGCCGTTCACTCCGTTTGAATTTGAACCTCAGGCATCTTTTGAAGAGATAACAAGACGTCAGAAGCTCCTGCTTGACAGTATACACTCCAAAAAGAGGGTAAACGTCAGCTGGCACAACTATAAGGTAAGTATCCTTGAAGCGATACTTGCCAAGGGAGACAGACGGCTCGGCGACGTAATTTACGAGGCATGGAGATCTGGCTGCAAATTCGACGGCTGGAACGAATACTACAGGTATGATCTTTGGGTCAAGGCTTTTGAAAAGACCCATACCGATATGGATTTTTATGCCCACAGGAAAGCTCCGTATGACGAAATAATGCCATGGCAGCACCTTGATTACTATATTTCCAAAAAATTTCTCATAAGAGAACATAAAAAAGCAATGAACGGAGAGGTCACGCTCAATTGCCGCGAAAAATGCTCCGCTTGCGGAGTTTCAAAGGAGATCGGAGGTGCCTGCTTTGGAAAAAACTGATGTCAGAGCGGTTTTTGAAAAAAAAGGACGGGCTGTGTTCATTTCACATCTTGATCTTTTCAGGACAATGCAGCGGGCGCTTAAGCGTTCAAAGCTTCCGGTGTGGTACTCTCAGGGATTCAATCCGCATATTTATCTGAATTTTCCGCTCGCGCTTTCTCTCGGAGTGTCAAGCAGCACAGAATTCATGGACTTTTCCGTTACAGAAAGGATAGATCCCGAAAAAGCCTCCGCAGATCTGAACAAGGTAATGCCTGACGGACTCAGGATATTGAGGATCGCAGAACCCGTGTTCAGGAATCAGGATATAGGCTTTGCAGAATATAAAATGATCTTTGAAAGCAGCGCAGCTCCGGAAAAAATGATCGCCGGTATCGAAAAAATGCTTTCAATGGAAGCTATAGAAATCGACAAGCGTTCAAAAAGCAAGGGAACGGTCAGAATGGATATACGTCCCTATATAAATATTCTCGGATATGAAGCGTCGGAGGGCAGATCAAGCGTGGAGCTGAGACTTCCGGCGGGAGGAACTTTGAACATCAATTCAAACGTCTTTGCAGATGTTCTGGCTGATATAAGCGGTATTGAATTCGATCATATTTATGCAGAACGCACAAAAATTATGTGCAAAAGTGGAGAAATGTTTATGTAATATAGATTTAACAAAATTTTGCATAAAAATACTTGCAATCTGTATAAAAATATGATAATATTAAATAGCATATGATGATCCGCCCGATGTGCTTTACCGCGCTCGGACGAGATTAATGCCGCCGAAAGGCTGACATTAAAAGGACAGTCCGCTGCCTTATGCCGGTGCTGAGTGCTTATGCCGGCTTTCTTGCGAAAGGTAAGAATGTCTTGAAATTAGGAGGAAATAAATATGGACGCACTCAAGCTCATAAGCGACAGCAGCCTCAAAAAGGATATGCCCGTCGTAAACGTCGGAGATACCGTTAAGGTATCCGTAAAGATCAAGGAAGGCGATAAGTACAGGATCCAAGTATTCGAGGGAACCGTTATCGCCAAGAAGCACGGCGGAATAAATGAAACATTTACCGTAAGACGTGTTGCTCACGGCTGCGGTATTGAAAGAGTTTTTCCTGTTCACTCTCCTGTTGTTGACAAGGTAGAGATCGTAAGAAGCGGTAAGGTTCGCCGCAGCAAGCTCTACTATCTCCGCAGCAGAGTCGGCAAGGCTGCAAAGGTTAAAGAACAGATCCGCTGACCGCGGTAATTCAAAAGGGACTCACTGTCCCTTTTGTGCTATACCAGCGATCTGACCGGATCCTCCCACACAGAACGGCAGGAGCCGTCATATGAAAAATAAACTCGGAAAGGGTGTACCGTTATGGCGAAATATGAATTGAATTACGAAGTGCTGGACGGAGAGAAAAATAAGGAAATAACAGCGGCAGAGGAATTCCTTGATTGGGTCGAGACCATAATCTTCGCATTCTTTGTCGTAATACTTATTTTTACGTTTTTGCTGCGTGTGGCAAATGTTGACGGAGAATCTATGCTCCCTACGCTCGTTGACGGAGACAGACTTATTGTTTCACATCTTTTCTATGAACCGGCAGCAGGAGATATTGTCATCGTAAACAACGATAAGGGAAATATCTATGATAATACCGGAAATAAAATCGAGACCATCGACGGTCTTGGAAAAATAATCGTTAAGCGCATTATCGCCGTAGGCGGACAAGAGGTCAATATTGATTTTGATACCGGAGATGTTTTTGTTGACGGCAACAAGCTTGACGAGCAGTACATTGCAGAAGCTACCAAGATGGACGAGGGCGGTCATCAGTATCCTGTAGTCGTGCCGGAGGGATATGTTTTTGTAATGGGAGACAACAGAATGAATTCTACAGACAGTCGGGACGCAAGAGTCGGATTCGTTGAAGAGGAAGATGTTCTCGGCAAGGTCATTGTAAGAATATTCCCGTTTGATTCCATAGGCGTTCCTGCCTGACGCGGAGGAAAAAATGACAGAAATACCATCAATTCAATGGTTCCCGGGACATATGGCAAAGACCAAGCGTATGATAAGGGCGAATCTTCCCCTTGTTGACGCTGTTGCGGAGATCGTTGACGCGCGTATACCGGAATCGAGCAGGAATCCGGATCTTGGTTCTATTATTGAGGGTAAGCCAAGAATAGTCGTTCTTAATAAATGTGATGCCGCAGATCAGGAGCTGACGCAGAAATGGCTGTCATGGTACAGCCGGCACGGAGTCGCTGCTTTTGCGGCTGACTGCCGGACAGGAAAAGGACTTCAGAGCTTTGCCCCTACCGTTAAAAATGTGCTTTCGGAGCTTATTGAAAAATATGAATCCAAAGGCATGAAAGGGAGAGCCGTTCATCTGATGGTGGTGGGTATCCCTAATGTAGGAAAATCCTCTTTCATCAACAGGCTTGCCGGTCAGAAAAAAGCAAAGGTAGAGGATCGTCCGGGAGTTACAAAGGAAAAGCAGTGGATAAGAATAAACGGTGATATTGAGCTGCTCGATATGCCGGGCGTTCTATGGCCAAAGTTCGATGATATGTCAGTGGGTGAAAAGCTCGCATTTACGGGAGCTGTAAAGGACGATGTAGTGGATACCGAAGCGCTTGCGTGCAGGCTTTTGTATGTTCTCAGCGATATGTACAGCGAACGGATCTCCGAAAGATACAAGATAGAGGTATCCAAGGGCGAGGACGGCTATGAGCTTCTCCTTAAAGTAGGAAAAGCAAGGGGAATGCTCGTTTCAGGCGGCGAGATAAACACCGAACGTGCGGCTGCGGCAGTTCTTGATGAGTACAGAAGCGGTAAGCTCGGACGTATAACTCTGGAGCTTCCACCAAAGGAATGAATTCTATGAAAGCTGAACAGGTCATAGGTCTTTTTGAATATGACGATATTGTACGGAATGATTTTCCGGTCGTATGCGGCATAGACGAAGCGGGAAGAGGTCCTCTTGCCGGAGACGTTTACGCCGCAGCTGTGATTTTTGACGGCGGCACTTATATTGAGGGCATAAACGACAGCAAAAAGCTTTCCGAAAAAAAACGTGAGATCCTGTATGACGAAATAATTTCCAAGGCAAAAGCATACTGTGTTGCTTCGGCTTCAATTGAAGAGATAGAAAAAATTAATATCCTTAACGCAGCGCTTCTTGCTATGAAAAGAGCTTACGACGGGCTCGGAATAACAGCCGATATTGCTTTGATAGACGGAAATAAAACGCCGTCCCTTAAATGTATGACAAGATCTGTTGTAAAAGGAGACGCCTTGTCGGCAAGCATTGCTGCGGCTTCCATACTGGCAAAGGTAAGCCGTGACAGATATATGCTGCAGCTTGCAGAAAAATATCCGGAATATTGCTTTGAAAAGCATAAAGGCTATGGCACAAAGCTCCATAACGAGATGATACTGAAATATGGTCCTTGTCCCGCACACAGAATGTCATTTCTGAAAAAATTGCTGAAAAATGAAAATGAATAAAAAAGAACTTGGAGATTTCGGCGAAAATGTTGCCGCATATTATCTTGAAAAGAAAGGCTATACCATACTGAAAAGGAATTTCAGGGTAAAAGGCGGAGAAATAGACATAATTTCCGCAAAGGACGGAATAATTGCCTTTACCGAGGTCAAAACAAGATCTCCGGATCCGCTTGTGAACGGCTTTGAAGCCGTAACGGCTGCCAAACGGCAGATGATGATAAAAACATCGGAAATTTATTCAAGAAGGTATCCTCACGACTTTCAGCCAAGATTCGACATAGTATGGATAACTGTAAATAACAGAAAAGTCGTTGGGTTCCGATATATCGAAAACGCTTTTGACGCAAGTAAATAATGTAAATTTTTGTAAAGGATTGTTTGAGTATGTACTACAAAAGCACAAGAGACAGCAGTGTAAATATAACTTCTGCGGAAGCTATAGTAAAAGGCATTTCTGACGACGGAGGTCTTTTTGTTCCGTCCGAAATACCCTCATTGAGCATTGATGAGATAGTAAAGCTCGGAGATATGAGCTATCCTGAGAGAGCGGCTTATATTTTTGCAAAGTATCTTACCGATTTCACCGACGCTGAAATAAGATATTGCACAGATAATGCGTATAATGACAGAAAATTTGCTACGGAAAATATTTCAGAGATCTCTCATCTCTTTGACGGAACATATATCCTTGAGCTCTGGCACGGTCCTACCTGTGCTTTCAAGGATATGGCTTTACAGATCCTGCCGTATCTTCTGACTACATCAGCAAAAAAAATCAATATCAACAAGAAGATCGTTATACTCGTAGCTACCTCTGGAGATACCGGAAAAGCAGCTCTTGAAGGCTTTGCAGATGTTCCCGATACTCAGATAATGGTCTTTTATCCCGAATACGGAGTAAGTCCTATGCAAAAACGCCAGATGACTACTCAGGACGGTAAAAATGTCGCGGTCTGCGCTATAGAGGGAAATTTTGACGATTGCCAAAACGGAGTTAAAGCTATATTCACAGATGAAAAGATAAAAGCTGAACTCGATTCAAAGGGACTTATGTTCTCAAGCGCCAATTCCATTAACTGGGGACGTCTTGCACCTCAGATCATCTACTATATTTCCGCATATTCATCACTTGTCAAGGACGAGGAGATAAAAGCCGGAGATAAGGTAAATATCGTTGTTCCTACAGGAAATTTCGGAAATATCCTTGCAGCATATTATGCAAAGCATATGGGACTTCCGGTAAATAAGCTCATCTGTGCATCGAACTCAAATAAAGTCCTTACAGACTTTATCAATACCGGTATATACGACAGGAACAGAGATTTCTTTACTACTATATCTCCATCTATGGATATACTTATTTCCAGCAATCTTGAACGTCTGCTTTACATTATGTGCGGAGAAAATGACGCTGTAATAAGAGAATGGTTCGGTTCGCTCAGCAAAAACGGCAGATATGAGGTTACCGACGATATTAAAGCAAAGCTTGCTGAGGAATTTTCAGCAGGATTCTGCGATGATAACGATACAAAAGCAACTATCAGGAGAATTTATGATAAATATTCCTACACTCTCGATACTCATTCGGCGGTGGCAGTAAAAGTATATGAGGATTACCGGCGCGAAACGGGAGATACCACAAAGACTATAATTGCTTCTACGGCAAGTCCTTATAAATTCAGTGCAAGTGTGCTGGAGGCTATAGAGGGCAAGGCTCCTGAAATTGATGAGTTCGATATGGTAAACAGACTTGCAGAGCTTTCGGGATATGATATTCCTCAATCGCTGGCTTCACTGAAAACAAAGGAAATACGCTTTAAGGATGTCATTACAAAGGAAAAGCAAAAGGATTACGTTCTTGAACGCCTTTCTATATAAACCGTCAAATGAGGTGATCGAATGGCTCTGTTCACGATAGCTGATCTGCATTTGTCATTGTCAGTAAATAAGCCTATGGATATTTTCAATGGTTGGGACAATTACGTGGAAAGGCTCTCGGAGAACTGGGATAAAACCGTTTCGGACAGCGATGTGGTCGTGATCCCCGGGGATATTTCATGGGGAATAGATCTTAAGGAATCAAGGGCTGATTTTTCGTTCCTGAACGATCTTAAAGGGACAAAGATAATCCTGAAAGGAAATCACGATTACTGGTGGTCAACAATCTCAAAGCTGAATGAATTTCTGAAAGAGAATCATTTCGATACAATAAGATTTCTCCACAACAACCATTATAAATATGAGGAATACGGTATATGCGGAACGCGCGGGTGGATAAACGAGAACGACGTTCCTGCCGATGCAAAGGTTCTTGCCAGAGAAGCAGGACGGCTGGAGGCTTCTTTGCGTTCAGCGCTTTCGGAAGATCTCGAACCAATAGTTTTTCTGCATTATCCGCCGATCTACGGAAATGAGTATAACTATGATATACTCGATGTTATGTACAGGTATAATGTGAAAAAATGCTATTACGGACATCTTCACGGAAAAGCTCATAAGTATGCCGTCTGCGGCGAAAGGGACGGAATTGAGTTCCGTTTGATCTCAGGAGATTTTGTGCAATTTAAACCTATACGAGTGATTTAAATTGTACGAAATGGCGAAATGTGGTTTTATCTATAGTAATTTTTTTCTTGATATGGTATAATTATAAATATGTTTGTTATAAAAATGGAGGACGTTTAAAATGAGTTTAGTTTCAACAAATAAAATTGAAAACGCAAAGTATGAGCTTGAGATCAAGGTAGACGCTGAGGGCTTTGAAAAGGCTCTTCAGGAAACCTACATGAAAACACGCAAAAGGATCAGCGTAAACGGATTCAGAAAGGGTAAAGCTCCCAGAAAAATGATCGAACAGCTCTACGGCGAGAATGTTTTCTATGAGGACGCTGTAAATGCTCTTGTAAATTCAGACGTTGCACCAGCTATCGAGGAAACAGACTATGAGCTGGTAGCTAATCCTGAGATCAATGTTACTTCTGTTAATAAAAACGACGGAGTTACATTCAAAGTAGTTATTACCGTTAAGCCTGATGTGGAAATTTCCGATTATAAGGGAATAGAAGTCAATAAAACTGTCAATGCTGTAACTGATGAGGACATTGACAGACAGATACAGGCTCTCAGAGAGAGAAACGGCAGACTTGTTACAGTTGATGACAGAGCCGCAGAAAACGGCGATATTGCCGTTATCGACTTTGAAGGCTTCAAGGACGGCGTTGCTTTCGAGGGAGGAAAGGATTCCAACTATGAGCTGGCTTTAGGCTCAGGTACCTTTGTACCCGGATTTGAAGAGCAGATCGTTGGAAAGAAAACCGGCGAGGAATTTACCATAAATGTTACATTCCCAGAAAATTATCAAATGAAAGAGCTTGCCGGTCAGCCGTGCGAATTCAAGATAAAGCTCAATGAGATCAAAACAAAGGAGCTTCCTGAGCTTGATGATGAGTTCGTAAAGGACGCTACCGAGTTTGATACCCTTGACGAGCTTAAAAATGATATGAGGACCAAGCTTGAAGAGCACGCTGCAAGCCATGCCGAAGCAGAAGCGGAAAACAATATCTTTGAAGCTCTCATCGAAAAGCTCAAAGCCGACATTCCTCCGGTAATGTTTGAGAATAAGATCGACGAAATGGTAAGAGATTTTGAAGTCCGTCTTTCTCAGCAGGGTCTGAATATGGAAACATACCTTATGTATACAAATATGGATATGCCTGCATTCCGCAAAACATTTGAAGATCAGGCTCAAAAGCAGGTCAAGGTAAGACTTGCTCTTGAAAAGATAGCTGATCTGGAAAATGTTGAGGTCACCGACGAACAGGTCGAGGCTGAGATCGCAAGAATGGCTGAGCAGTACAATATGACTGCTGACAGGATCAAGTCAATTGTTGGAACAAAGGCTGTAAAGAGCGACCTAAGAGTTGCCGAGGCAAGCAAAATAGTAAAGGATTCGGCAAAAATAAACGGCTGATAAATATAGTATTATATTTTATGAAGCAAACCATCTTTCCGCAGAAGGATGGTTTGCATAATATTAATGAAGCTTCTGCGGAGAAGTGAGGTTTTTATGAGTATAAGTATTCCTTATGTTGTCAAACAAACAGGCAGGGGAGAGCGTTCATACGATATTTTCTCAATGCTTCTTGAAGACAGAATCATTATGCTTTATGAAGATGTCAACGATGCTTCTGCAAGTCTTGTAGTATCGCAGCTCCTTTATCTGGAAAGTCAGGATCCGGAAAAGGATATTAGCCTTTATATAAACAGTCCCGGAGGTTCGGTTACTGCCGGAATGGCTATATATGATACAATGCAGTATATCAAGTGTGATGTTTCAACTATATGTGTAGGTCTTGCGGCTTCAATGGGAGCTTTTCTGCTTTCGTCGGGAACCAAAGGAAAAAGGCTTGCACTTCCCAATTCCGAAATAATGATCCATCAGCCGCTGATCTCGGGAGGACTTTCCGGTCAGTGTACGGATATTAAGATCCGCGCTGAACATCTTGTAAGAACAAGAGAAAATCTCAACAGGATCCTTGCTCAGAATACAGGAAAGCCTATTGAAGTCATTCGCGAGGATACCGAACGCGATAATTTCATGAGCGCTGCCGAAGCTGCGGAATATGGTCTCGTCGATAAGGTCATTTTTAATAGATAAGTCTGGAGTTTGATATAATGTCAGGAAACGATGCAATGAGAAGATGCGGTTTTTGCGGTAAACCGGAGACAAAGGTCCAGAATATTTTTTCTGCGGGAAATTGTAATATCTGTGACGAATGTGTCATTTACTGCTATGAGATGCTTACAAAACACAACTTAATTTACGGAAATGTAAAGCCTGTATCTTCTAAAGGTCCATTAAGACAGTTAAAAATAAGAAAACCGGCTGAAATAAAAAAAGTCCTTGACGAATATGTAATTGGTCAGGACGAAGCAAAAACGGCACTTTCCGTTGCTGTATACAATCACTATAAACGTCTTATGACTCAGGCTGATACTGACGATGTAGAGCTCCAGAAAAGCAACATTATTCTGGTAGGTCCTACCGGAGTAGGAAAAACTATACTTGCTCAGACTCTTGCCAAAACGCTTGATGTGCCTTTTGCCATAGCCGACGCTACTACGCTTACAGAGGCAGGCTATGTAGGCGACGATGTTGAAAACGTCCTTGTAAGATTGCTTCAGGCTGCTGATTTCAACGTGGAGGAAGCTCAGCGCGGTATTATTTATATAGACGAAATTGATAAAATTGCCAGAAAATCTGAGAATACTTCTATCACGCGTGACGTAAGCGGTGAGGGCGTTCAACAGGCACTTCTTAAAATTGTTGAGGGAACAGTATCAAACGTTCCTCCTCAGGGCGGAAGAAAGCACCCAAATCAGGAATTTATCCATATTGATACAAAGAATATCCTCTTTATCTGCGGCGGAGCATTCGATGGTCTGGATAAGGTAATACAAAAGCGTACGGATTCATCATCTCTCGGATTCGGTGCGGATATTAAAACGAAATCAGAAAAATCCAAGGGCATATATAAAGAGGTCATTCATCAGGATTTTGTAAAATATGGAATGGTTCCCGAATTTGTAGGACGAATGCCTGTAATTGCGGTACTTGATGAGCTTGATGAGAATTCTTTGGTAGATATACTTATAAAGCCAAAAAATTCCTTGGTAAAGCAGTATAAAAAACTATTTGAGCTGGACGGCATTGAATTGGAGTTCGATAATGACGCGCTTCGCGCAATAGCTCAAAAAGCAATAGCTCAGAATACCGGCGCAAGAGGACTCAGGTCAATTGTGGAGAAGATACTTCAAAAATATATGTTTGAGCTTCCGTCAAATAACGATGTTTGCGGGATCACTGTTACCAAGGGCAGCGTTGACGGAGACGAAGAGCCTCTTCTCAAAAAAGGTAAAAAACGTGCTTATAAAAAATAACGGTTTGTTTTATATAAGGATAAAAAATACGCTTTTTATTCAAAGAGCGTATTTTTATTTAATGGGAATATTTCAGAAAAACGTTTTAATATTTGTACCATAGATTTTTAACGGTAATTATTTTATTTAACAGGCTATATAAACTAATTTTACTTTCTTAAATTGTTACTTGCAAAATCAGAGATTATAATATATAATATAAGTGAGCATTATTTTTATCAAGGTCGGTCTCCGACCGGGAGGTTTGTATGAAAACGAAAATTGAAGATATAACGATGCCTGCGCTTGCAGTACGGGGATTGGTCGTCTTTCCCAATGTAGTCGTCCATTTTGACGTTGCACGCGAAATGTCCGAAGCTGCTCTCAGAGCAGCTATGAGTGACAATAAGCTGATATTCCTTACGGCTCAGAAAGATGAGCATGTTGAAGATCCGGATATAAAGGATCTTTATCAAGTCGGCGTAGTCGCTGAGATAAGACAGCTTCTTAAAGGCTCGGATAATGTACTCAGAGTCCTCGTGGAGGGCAAATACAGAGCTAAGCTGATGGATATTTACCAATATGAACCATATCTTATTGCAAGCGTAAGAGAATATCCGGAGATCAAAAAAATACATACTGAGGAAATAGAGATAGAAGCCGTTATGCGTGCGATAAAACAAGCTTTTTATCAATATTCGTCAATAGTGCCGAGAATGCCTAAAGAGCTTGTTTCATCAATAATGAACGAAAACGATCCTTTTAAGCTCTTCGATACTCTTGTATTCAATGTTCCTCTTGCAGTCGAGGATAAGGAAATGCTTCTTGAGGAAAGCCATATAATTTCCCGCCTCGGAATGCTTTTGGCTATGATCTCGCGAGAGGTAGAGGTCCTTGATATAGAACGTCATATACAGGAACGCGTCCGCCAACAGATAGATAATACGCAAAGAGAATACTATCTTAGAGCGCAGATGAAAGCTATTGCAAATCAGCTCGGTGAGGACGACGATTTTCAAGAGGAAATAGACGAATATTCAGAAAAAATACAGGCTCTGGATATTGATGAGGAATCACGTGAAAAGCTTTTCAAGGAAGCCGATAAGCTTACTAAAATGCCCTCATCTTCGCAGGACGCTTATGTTATAAGAAATTATCTGGATAATGTTCTTGAATTGCCATGGAATGTCTCAACAAAGGACAAAAACGATGTTGAGGGCGTTAAAAAGGTTCTTGACAAGGATCATTACGGTCTTGACAAGGTAAAGGAACGTATTCTTGAAAATATCGCAGTACGTGAACTAAAGCCGGATATAAAGGGACAGATCATCTGCCTTGTAGGACCTCCGGGAGTCGGTAAAACCTCTATAGGCAAATCAATTGCAAGAGCTATGGGCAGAAAATATCAAAGGATCTCTCTGGGCGGCGTAAGAGATGAATCCGACATACGCGGACACAGAAAGACCTACGTTGGCGCAATGCCCGGACGAATTATAAATGCTCTGAAGCTTGCAGGAAGCAAGAATCCTCTTATACTGCTTGACGAAATAGACAAAATGACTCATGATATGAGAGGAGATCCGTC
Source organism: uncultured Clostridia bacterium (assembly GCA_947628385.1). GTDB lineage: Bacteria > Bacillota > Clostridia > Oscillospirales > Ruminococcaceae > RGIG8773. Next base: position 16,518 of record CANQZS010000009.1, read on the forward strand.
CTCTGCATTGTTGGAAGTCCTCGATTCAGAACAGAACAGCGCTTTCCGCGATCATTATATAGAAATACCGTTTGATCTCAGCAATGTCCTGTTTGTAACTACGGCAAACACCACACAGACTATTGATCCGCCGCTGCTTGACCGAATGGATATTATTGAGATCACCAGCTATACACGCGAGGAAAAATTCCATATTGCAAAGGAACATCTCGTTCCAAAGCAGCTAAAAGCAAACGGCTTGAAAGCTTCCATGCTGAAAATATGCGACGAAGCGCTGTATATTCTTATAGACAATTATACAAAGGAAGCCGGCGTAAGAACGCTTGAAAGAAAGATAGCAAGCATATGCCGTAAGGCTGCCAAGCTTATAGTAAGCGGTGAAAAGAAATCGGTGCGTATAAGCGAAAAAAATATAGAACAGTTTATGGGAGCTAAAAAATATCTTGATGACGATCTTGCAAAGAAAAATGAGATAGGCGTTGTAAACGGGCTTGCTTGGACCTCTGTAGGCGGCGTTATAATGCCCCTTGAAGCTTCCGTATTCGACGGCAAGGGTAATATCGAAACGACTGGCTCTTTAGGCGATGTTATGAAAGAAAGCGCAAAGATCGCCGTAAGCTACGTTCGCAGTGTTGCAGACAAATACGGAATTTCCGGTGAATTTTACAAGGAAAAGGATATACACATTCACGCTCCCGAGGGAGCGACTCCCAAGGACGGACCGTCCGCAGGCGTTACAATGACGACAGCTTTGGTTTCCGCACTGGCAAACATTCCGGTCAAGCATGATGTTGCCATGACGGGGGAGATAACGCTCCACGGAAAGGTTCTTCCGATAGGCGGTCTGCGTGAAAAGACAATGGCTGCTTACAAGGCGGGAATGAAAACAGTTATCATTCCTGCGGGAAACAAGGGCGACCTTGAGGAAGTTGACAATATTGTAAAGGATAACGTTCAATTTGTTTATGCGGAAAAGATCTCCGATGTTCTGGACGTGGCTCTTGAAAAGAAAGAACCGCGCTACATAAAACCAAAACACCGTGATGAAATTCCGGAAAGACCTGTTGTACGTTCATAAAAAACAAAGGACTATGTGTTAAAAATGCATAGTCCTTATAATTTTTTGATATTTGATTTTCAGAACGAATTATTGACATTATGTCTCGCATATGTTATAATTTTAGCGTAAACTGCATTTTATAAAAGGGGCAAATTATAGTATGAAATCGGGAGTCCGCAAAAAAGATCGAATTTTCAAAAAAGATCTTGAGGAATTGAAATTAGTTAATTTTTTTATTTTAACTGTCGCGGGAATTATAAACGCATTTGGTGTGTCGTTATTTCTGTTTCCGGTAAAATTATACGACAGTGGGATCTCTGGTCTTTCCATGCTGCTTGATCAGATAACTCCGCTAAATTTTTCCCTTTCGCTGTTCCTGATAATTCTGAATGTACCGATATTTTTATTCGGACTGAAAAAACAGGGAATTTCGTTTACGGTATATTCGCTGTTTACGGTTTTTATATATTCGGCTGTTTCATTCCTGATAATGCACGTTCTGCCGATAGATGTTGATTTTGTATCGCCTTTGGCGGGAACG
>CANQZS010000010.1 GCA_947628385.1 uncultured Clostridia bacterium
AGCGCGGAATCCTCTGCCTTTAAGAGCTCCGCAAGGGGTGAATTGAAGCCGCAAAGCGGCTTCAAGAGGGGGCTGCCCTGCGATAGAGGGCGCCCCCTTAAACTTACATTTATTAATTTTTAAATCTTGCCAAACAGCCCAGTGAGCTGTTTGGCAACACAGAGCAATAAATTTTGTTTAAAATAATCTAATTTTTTTGTTATGCTTTTAAACAATCTATTTGACTGACTAATAAAAAAATTAAATAAATTTTGGCAGTCAACAGCTCACTGGGCTGTTGACTGTGGTCTTTAAAATATTCACCGTAAGTTTAAGGGGAACGCTCTCTCTTGCAGAGCGTTCCCCTCTTGCAAACAGCTGCGCAGTTTGCAATTCACCCCTTTGCAGAGCGCTTTGAAAAGGAGAGTTTCGCGCTCTGCGGAGCGCGACCAAAGGCTCTGCCTTTGGAATCCGCAGCCTTGAAAGGCTGGCGAACTTTTTTCTGAATTTTGCGCTTCGCGCAAAATTATCATTAACTTTTATTTCTTTTCCCTTATTATTGACCTGCTGCAAAAATACGTTATCAGAAAATATCCGCCGTAAATTATAAGCACTACCGCCGATGTGAATATTACCGATCCAATAAGCTTTTCCGTTCCGAAAATTTCAAGTATCAGCATAGCAAATTTCATTCCGAAAATCGAATGGATCACCGCAAGAAGCATCGGCAGCAGAAAAAATATTCCCGTTTGTCTGAAAAGCGAGCGGGAAATTTCTTTTTCCTCCGCACCTATTTTCCTGAGAATTTCATATCTGCTTATGCTGTCCGCACTGTCCGAAAGCTCCTTTAACGCAAGCACCGCACCGCAGGAAATAAGAAATACAAGTCCTATATAAAGCCCCAGAAGTGCAGCCATCGCTCCAAGTCCTATCGTAGCTTCAGCAATATCAATGCGAGTATTTGCGGCAAAATACCAGTTCGTTTCAACAGGATCGGCAAGCTTCCCAGCATAAACGCTGTCAAACACTTTTTCGTAATTTTCCTTAAATCTTTCTTCCGCAGCATATTTTTCATCCTTGCCCTCCGCAGCATAATTTCCGATAAAATAATCTCTTCCAAGATCGTAATTTCCGATAATTTCATCGGGAACGATAAAAATTCCTGCATTTATATGCTGCGATCCGATGTCAATAAAACCGTCCTGACATTCAGTGAATTCCGGCTTTAATTTTTGTCCGAAAATTTCAATTTCTCCGCCATTTTGAAGAGCAATATCCCGTATTTCTTTCATTGAATTGAAATCACAGATAAGAACATATTCTCCTTTTCCAAGAGAAAATTTTTCTTTTCCGTAAAGCTCCGCAAGCCTGTTGTATTCGCTTAATTTTACAATATCCTCCGGATAGTTTGTGTCAAGGAACGGAGAGGCCTTTTGCAATTCTTTCAGAATATCTTCTCCCACAAAATCCGTAAATGTAAATTTTTCGGTTTGGTAACATTTTAAATGAATATATTCCGAAACATTTTCAAGAGGATCAATTCCTGCTTTTTCATACTCTTCAAAAATATCAGTGTAATAAATTTCCCCGTCGTATTTTTCATAATAACTCATTGCAAAATCCACGGGAGCAAGCTCGTTTAAATTTGCGTTCATGGAATTTCTCACCGAAAACGCCGAGGACAGCGTGCAGATCGTCACAAAAAGCATTAAACAAATTACAGTCATTGACATTACCGTGGTATTTATTTTGCTGCTTATCTGACGAAATGTAAAACAATTCAAATTGCGGAAATATGCGCTTTTTGAACGTGAAACGACATACAGCAAAAGTCCCGAAACAGACCAGAAAATAAGGAAAGTCGAAATTACTCCGACAATTATCATTGCAGCAAAAATTTCCTGCGAAAGATATTCCGATTTTGTTGTTACGCGGTAATAAGCATATCCGAGAGCAGCCGCTGCAATTATAAAAATTAACGTGCAGAAAGCGGGATTTTTTAATTTCATTTTTTCGGACTTTTTATCCGACTGCATAAGATCAATAAGCTTGCATTTATTTATCATAATGCTGTTGAATATCATAACAACAACATACATTACGCCAAAATAAATTATTGTTTTAAGGATCGCTTCGGTTGAGATATTGAACCTGTAAGCGGTCATATCCGCTTCAAAAAGATTTGCCACAAGCACGCTCATTAATTGTGAAAGTCCCGTTCCGAGCACGAGTCCCACAGCAAGCGAACCGATACCGATAATAATTGTTTCGGTCAAAAGAATTGCGGAAATTTTACCCTTGCCCATTCCGAGGATAAGATACAGCGCAAATTCCTTGCTTCTGCGTTTCATTAAAAATCTGCTTGCATAAACGATCAGAAGTCCCAACACTGCGGAAACAAAATAACTTACTCCCGAAAGCATTGTATTTAAAAGCTAGATAATTTCTCTTGTATTTTGCGAAACTATCAGAAATGCGGTCTGTGAATTGATCGCATTGAAAACATAAAAAACCGAAACGCCTATTACCAGCGTGAAAAAATATACCGCATAGTCGCGTATGCTTTTGCGGATATTATTTATTGAAATTTTAAAGAGCATCGCCTGCGTCACCTCCGAGAAGAGTAATAACGTCGATGATCTTATTGAAAAATTGCTTTCTCGTATCCGAGCCTTTGCTTATTTCGTTGAATATCCTGCCGTCCTTTATAAAAATGACTCTTGAAGCGTAGCTTGCGGTAAACGAATCGTGAGTTACCATCATGATAGTTGCGCCAAGCTCGGAATTTAAAAATTTGAACCGTTCCAGAAGCAGCCTTGCGGATCTGGAATCCAGCGCGCCGGTAGGCTCGTCGGCAAGAATTATTTTCGGATCTGTAACTATCGCTCTTGCCGAAGCAACGCGCTGCTTCTGACCTCCCGACATCTGATAGGGATATTTTTGCAGAATATCCGATATGTCGAGCTGCCGTGCGACTTCATTTACAGCTTCGTCAATTTTCTTTGCGGGAGTTTTCTGTATCGAAAGCGCAAGGGAAATATTTTCATAAGCGGTCAGCGTGTCAAGCAGGCTGTGATCCTGAAAAATAAATCCTAATTTTTCACTGCGGAATTTATTCAGTTCTTTGCCCTTTAATTTTGTAATGTCGATGTCATCAAGATAAATATGTCCCGAGGTAACTCTGTCAATTGTGGAAATACAGTTTAACAGCGTTGTCTTTCCGCTTCCGGACGCGCCCATTATCGCAGCAAATTCACCCTTTTCAACGGTAAAGGAAATATCGTTTATTGCTTTTGTAAGGCTTGATCTGTTTCCGTAATATTTTTCTATTTGCTCTATTCTGAGAAGAGGCATAAAAAATCTCCTTTCGGTTTTTAATTAAATTATATTACGGGATCTTCTGCTTGTCACGCGTTCAATATTACGGAATATTACAATTTTGTAATGTTAATTAAATTTATAAAAATCATTTTTATCAAAAATAATTTCAAATTCGGTAAATTCGCCTTTTTGTGAATTTACCGAAATTTTATGTCCCATTTTTTCGCAAAGATTTTTTACTATATAAAGTCCCATTCCGGTGGATCTTGTACCCTTTCTGCCGTTTTCACCGGTAAATGATTTTTCAAAAATATAAGGAATATCGCTTTCGGGGATACCTATACCGTTGTCCCGATATTTCAGTACGGTCTTATCGGAAAATTCCTCTGCGGAAATAAATATTTCCGGCTCGCGCTCGGGAGAAAAGAATTTTATACTGTTTGCAATAAGCTGCCCTAAAATAAATTCAAGCCATTTGCCGTCTGTAAGAACGGTGACTTCGAGCCCTGATGTCCTGATCGCTACATTATTCAAAAGAAGCGTTTCGCGGTTTTTCAGAGCAATTCCCGAAGCCGCCTTGCTGAGCTGGATCTCCTTGATGATATAATCCTTTTCCGCATTTTCCGACCGCGCATAATAAAGCACCGTATCGGTATAGCCGTCTATGCGGTAAAGCTGTTCAAGGAATTTCTCGCTTATTTCGGAACGGTTATTATGCGCCATAAGCAGCAGGCTCGATACCGGAAGCTTTATTTCATGTACCCACATTTCGATAAATTCACGGAATTCTGCGGAATTCCTGCGATATTCGGCGATATTTTCGCACATCGACCTGCCGGCTTCGCTGAGCAGCTCGCACATAAGATCTCCGTCAAAAAAGCGGGGAGGAGTTATCATTTCGGAGATAAGATATTTCCGGTCGAGGTTCTCCATTTTGATTTTAATATCATCGTAAAAGAATTTTTTGCGCAGAAATTCATGCGTTTCATTTACTATCAGAAGCAAAAACAATATAACGCCGGTAATTATTTTTAATTGCGGATCGGCGTTGAATGCGTTCATAAAAAGAAAAATTATCAGGAACGCCGTAATGCAGGAAATAAATATAAATATCCTGTCCTTGAGAAGATCATATAATTTCATTTCAGAATATACCCCTGTTTCTTGCGGGTCTCTACGGCGTCGTTATATCCTGCCTCGCACAATTTTGCCCGCAGTCTGCTGACATTTACGGTCAGAGCGTTGTCGTTGATGAATTCGTTATTGTCCCACAGAGCCGTCATAAGCTCGTCCCGCGTGACTATTTCGCCTTGTCTGTCAAAAAGGAGCTGAAAGATTATCATTTCATTTTTTGTAAGGATCAGTTCGCGATCATCAGATGTCAGCGCTCCCTTTGCGGCGTTTATTTTCAGATCCTTATAATATTGATTTGCCGTTGATCTTGATGAACGTTTCAGAACGGCTGAGATCCTCAGCAGCAGGATAGTGGGATTGTAAGGCTTGGTGATATAATCGTCCGCGCCGTAGCTCATGGAAAGCACCTCGTCCGCTTCTGAGGTCCTGCTTGTTACCATTATCACAGGAGTATCGGAGCTTTTGCGGAATTCCTTTAAAAGCACCTCGCCGTTCACAATGGGAAGATTGATGTCAAGGAGAATAAGATCGGCATTTGCGGCGATCATGCCGTCAAGGATATTTTCAAGCTCTGAGGGAGCTTCCGTTTCGTATCCTGCGTTCCTGAGAAGCTCTGAAAGCTCCGTGCGGATAGAACGGTCGTCCTCAATAATATATATTTTGCTCATGCTGTTCCTCCGGAAAAATTCATAAAAATTAATTTGAATACAATTATATCACAACATTCCGCAAATTTCAACCATATATTTCTGATCGGATAAGATCGGTTGCGCCGGAGAGAAAAATGTGCTATAATTATACCGAGGTGATATTTTATGCAGCTGAAATGTGCTGAGGATATGATAAAGCTTGCGGAGGAATGGGGATTCCTGCCGCTGTTTGCAAATGAAATAAATGGATTTTCGGTAGAAGAGCATACGCCTGCGTCGCTTTGGTTCACCGATCTTGAGGGTCCTTGGGAATGGAAAGGTCCTGCCGCAAAAAGCGGGAGATGCGTATACGGAAAATTTTTCGGCGGGAAAGCCGGACTTGTCAGTCTTGAAATATTTCCGGAATTTGCAAATTACCGCAGGAACGGTTATGATTTTGATTCGCGGTTCGAGGACGGGCTATCCTCATACAAGGACAAGGAGGTATATGATTTTATAGATCGGAACGGATCGGTGCTTTCCAAGGAAGTCAAGAAAGCTTGCGGATATAAAAAGGACGGCAAAAAAGGTTTTGAGACTGTAATTACGCGATTGCAGAGCCAGACATATATTATCACCGAAGATTTTGTTTACATGAAAGATAAAAAGGGGAATACATACGGCTGGGGAGTAGCCGAGTACAGCACGCCGGAGAATATTTTCGGATATGACGCTGTGACTTCCGCATACGTCAGAGAGCCGGAGGAGTCAAAGGAGATAATTTTCCGGCGTTTAAGGAAAGTGCTTTCCAAAGCTGATGAAAAGGCTATTTTAAAATTCATAGGATAGAATAAAAAGATCAGGGAACTGCATACGCCGTTCCCTGATCTGTATTTCTCTGCTGTCTCGGAGAGAAAGGAGCTTCTCCGTCAGGCATCTGAGGAGGCGATCCGCCAAAACCGCCGCCCATTTCTCCGTCAAAACCGTCCGGCTTTTCACTGAAACCGTCGCCTATTTCTCCGTCAAAGCCGTCCGGCTTTTCACCAAAACCGCCGCCCATTTCTCCGTCAAAACCGTCCGGTCTTTCGCCAAAACCGCCGTTCATTTCTCTGTTAAAGCCGCCTTTTCCTCCGCCGATACCTCCTCCGGAGCCAAGAGCGTTCATGTTTATTTCTGACGTATCCGTCAGCTTGTCAGGCTCGCTGCTTTGTCCCTCAGATGTGCTCGGGATAGTCCTGTTTATCTGTCCGGAAACGCTTTCCGCACGGAGCCGCGCAATTATCCTGAACTGTTCAAGCGCGCTTTGGTATTCATCATAGGAATAAAATGCCGTTGCGTCGTTTGCAACATATTCGCCTATGAGAAGATCTGTTTTGCTTATGAGACTTTCAAATCCTCCGTCGGTAAAATATTCTTTTATGAGAATAAGAAGATATTCATGATAGCGTTCCAGATATTCTTTATTTTCAAAAAGCTTTGAAATAAGAGGACGTTCGGACATTTCCACTCCGCTGACAGGAGTGTCTATGGGAAAATTGACCGTTTCCGAAGCGCCGCCGCCCTGAAACGCTCCCCATGCGTAGTTGTAATCCCACGGCAGGATCTTTATAACTCCGTCATGCTCGTAAATATAATAATTCTGCGCCATTTCCGAGGAATAACTGTCAAGGTTCACTACAAATGTGTGTACTGCAAGATAACGCAGTATCTCGTCAACATCAAAATGATCCTCAATATTTTCCCCCTCATTAAGCGCCTTTAATGCCGAGATCACTTTGGCATAGTCCTCCTCGCCGGTATCACCGCCTACGGCGTTTTCAAATATGGACGGATAATCCGACGGATCGTCTCCGGAATAAACGAGACTGCCGCCGCTCTGACCTGCTCCCATGCCGCCGCGCCCGTTCATAAAGCCGCCGGAATTTTCTCCGCCGAAGCTGCGGAAGCTTTCCGGTGCGTCCTCATCATTAAAGGATCTGTTATTACGGGGGAAATCCCGCTCCTGATCTTTTTCATCGGAATTTATTTCATCGGGATTTTCACTGCCGGAAATATCGGCTCCGGACTTTTCGCCCATTCCTCCTACTGACTTTACATTGTAAAGGACGCCTTTTTCATCTCCCGAAGCTCTTAGCTCGTAGCTGTCATTATAGGATTCGAGGGTGAAATAAAGTCCCCAGTTTTCTCCGTTCACCTTAATGTCGGAATATCCGAAATACGGAGTCTCTATCCCAAGAGTTTTCATCATGTCAAAGGTAGTGTATTCTTTCATGTAAGTGGGATCGCCTATCATGTTGTTCAGTACCAGCGTATCCAGACCGAAGCAGGACTGCCCGCTCACATATTCGTCAAATTTTATTTTGAAGCCGTACCTGTCGCTGTCTGATGAGCTTACCATCTGTAAGCTGTTGTTTCCCTTGGGACGTATTCCTACGTCGGAAAAAAGCGTGCCGTTTATCGTTACGTCCGCCATGATATATTCCTCGTTCATGGCATTGTCGAGCATCTGCTGCCATTCGTCAGCGTCTGCGGAGATCTCTATTGATATGACCTCGCCGTTAAAAAGCTTTTCCGCATATGCCGGAGTATATGATGCTTCTCTTCCGGAGCATAAGATCATCATCACTATAACTCCCACGACTGCGGCGGCTGCCGCAGCGATCGCCGCTGCGCCGAATCCTTTGCTGTCTATCAAATAAATTCCCTCCCGTCAGGACATATATTCGCCGTTATAGCTTACAAGAGCAGCTTTTGTGATACCCTCTGTGTCGGAAAGCAGATTGCAGACCTTTGAAGAGCTGTCAATAAGCTTTACCTCGATCATAAGCTCTATGCCCGCCGCAGTAACGGTCTTGGATTTGATAAGGCTTTTTTTGGTGTTGTTCCTGATGATCTCCATAGCGGACTGCTCGGCTTTTTCGTTATCGCAGCTTATAACGGCTATATAGGGTGAATCCGAGGTCTTGGAATTTGCAAAAATAATAAGTATTATTCCTATAAATACAGAGCCTATAACTGCAAGCGGGATAAGTCCGGCGCCTGTAACTATTCCCGCGGAGATCGCCCAGAAAAGGAACGCAATATCAAGAGGCTCCTTGACCGCCGTTCTGAAACGGACGATAGAAAGCGCACCGACCATACCGAGAGAAAGAATGATATTCGATGTTACCGCTAAAATTATCAGTGTTGTTATAAGGCACATTGCCATAAGCGAAACTCCGAAAGAGCTGCTGTACATAACTCCTCGGAAGGTCTTTTTATAAACAAAATAAATGAACATTCCCAACGCAAAGGAAACTGCCATTGCTATAAGAACATCTGTTACGGAAAAACTGCTTACGTTATCGAGAAAGCTTGATTTAAAAATATCTTTGAATGTCATGATCAAATGATCTCCTTTATCATATATATCTTCCTGCGGCGTACTTTGAAAAAGAGCTGCTTTGTCTTGCCGGAGCTCTTATAATGTCAGAGATCAACGACGGCAGGAATTCGTCGTATTTCACTTCCATTATGATCTCTTCCGGAACGGGTACCGAGCCGTTTTCCGCACTGAAAAATCCCTTTACATTTCCGGACGATGAAATGTTATAGTCGAACGTTATCCTTACGTTCCCATACGGATAAACATAGGCTTTTCTGCTGTAATCCACAATAAGCTTCGGGCGGAGCTGTTCAGAGCAAAGCTTTATATAGAATTCTCTAAGCAGCTCGTTTTCACTGTCGGCAAGAAAGGAATAATTTCCCGAAATTATATTTTCCGTTTGTTCCTTTGAGAGCAAAGCGGAGCTTTTCGAGCAGAGTCCGTGGAATTTGCTTTTCTTTTCAAGCCGTATAAAGCTGTCGTCCATATCGTAGGATCTGATCCGGAATTTTTCGCGCTTGTCTACTCCGTCGGTCTTTTCTCTGAGAGCCTTGTCGCTGAAGCTGTCGAAATAGAGACTTCTCACAAAATATGAACCGTTTTTCATATGCTCGTCCGGAGCGGCTATGATATTTATTTTTCCGGAAAGGGAAATAAGATCCCCCATATTTATCCTATGCTTAAACTCGTGCCGGTACTTAGGCTTTTCCAAATATTTTCCTCCTTTCAGAATTGGTTTACAAAATGATTTTACATTATGAATGTTAAATCTGCGTTAAAAACGGGGGAAATTTTGTGAAATAAAAATGAAAACTCCGGAACGGATCCTGTCCGTTCCGGAGCATATTTAGCGAAGCTTTTTATTCTCTTGACCTGCTGCGTACAAGCTTTCTCGCAGCCTTTTCCTCATACATCAGATCGTCCGAAAGCTTTATAAGCTCATCGACAGTGGAGCTTTCAAGACGGTGACAGATAAGCCCTATGCTGGCATTTACCTTGTACGGCTTGTCAGAGCTGCTGTTGTATCTGTCAAGATATTCGTTGAATTTTTTCTTGAATCTTTCGGAATATTCCTCCTCGCTGCCGGAAATTATTCCCGCTACCACGAATTCGTCCCCGCCGAACCTTGCGCATATCTCATTGCTTTCAGCCGCATATCTGAGCGCGTCTGCAACTGTCTTTATTGCATTGTCTCCCTCGGCGTGACCGTAATTGTCATTTATGCCTTTCAGACCGTCCAGATCCGCCGATACTATCGCGGCAAAGCTGTCAGCCATTCCCGCCGCTTTTTCAAATTCCGGAGTTATAAGCTGGTAGAAGCCTCTTCTGTTGTACAGCCCCGTCATGGAATCCTGCGTGTACAAATGCTCCAGCGCCTTATAGATACGAACGTTTCCGAAGCCGTTTCCAAAGGTCTCGGATACCTGCTGTATCCTTTCGTAAAATACGATGTTCATATCCATATTCATACATAAATATCCGAGAGGGATATTCAGATAGTGCAGCGAAGAGAAAATGACAGGCTTATCCATGTCGATATATTTTGCAAAATCCGGAGCAATATCCTTTCTTTTGAATCGTATGGTTTCCTCGCTGGGATCGAAATGATAGCTGAAAAGTCCTCTGTATGCCATGAGCATTTCATCAGAAAAGGGATTATCCTGATCGAAATTTACATCAGTCGTTCCGTTTTCTATATTGATGTCCAGAGCGTCCACATTCAGGCAGCAGAACATATCGTAGAACATATCCTTGCCCTCAAGACCCTCATATATGAGCTCCGGCTTTCTTACTATGCTTATGTAGGATATAATGTCGTTCATGTCGCTTACGCGCTGCTGGTAACCGTCGAGACGGTCATGCAGCTCCCTCATCATTACCGAGGAATCGTTTGCTTTTTTCTTTACGCAGCCGCAGGACTGGGATTTTACCATTTCAAAATTGACAAGTATCTCCTTTGGAGCTTCCTTTCCGGCGCGAATATCTTCAAATACCTCCACCATGCGCTGGCACATTTCGCTGCACCCGCTGCGGCAGGTCGTGAGCCTCGGATTGTGGTATTCCTCGTCCTCTATGCCGTCAAATCCGGAGACGATAATATCGTCCGGAACGGAATATCCCTTATCCGCAATAACGTTGCAGGCGGTTATCGCCATTGTATCGTTGCTGCATATTATAGCTTCCGGAAGCTCGTTGCCGTCTTTAAGGAATTTCTGCATTACGCCTCTTGTGGGATAGTCCCAGAAATCACCGTAGCCCACGCGCTCTGGATCGTAGGGGATACCCTGTTCCGCAAGGACTTTTTTGTAGATGTTAAGGCGCTCCTCTGAAAAGCTGTTGCCCTCTATTCCGGCTATGAAATTTACCTTTGTGAGCTTATGATCCACGATAATATGTCTTACGATCTTTTCAAAGCAGTCCCCGTAATCGTATCGGGCGTTTATACAGCCCTCCACGGGACGTTCCACCGCGATGATAGGTATATTCCTTTCCATAGCTTTTTTTGCGATCCTGTCGGCAATATCCTTATCTTTCAGAAGCTCGCTGAAAAGGATAACTCCGTCTATAATATCATAGTCAATAAGGCTGAAAATATAGTTTTCGCCGTTATCGTTACGGCTGTTGCCGTACAATGCGGTGCAGGTCTGATATACGAAAAGCGTATAGCCCTTTCTTACAGCGAATTTATTCAGCGCTGTCAAATATCTGAACGATGTTCTTTCGTAAGCTTTCGGCATACATACCGCAAGAATTTTTCTGCCGTTAAACATTAAGGCGTCCTCCATATCAACAGCTTCCGGAGAATACCGGAGGCTTCAAATATTAAAAGAATAATGCTTGCTCGTTCCCATACACTGATATTGTAACACAAAATCAATAAATAGTCAAATAATACGCAGAAATTTTTTTGAGATACAGCAAAAAAATTGCACAAAATTTCACATGATTTTTTGTATACTCAGAAATGTCCGCCTCTGCCGCCGTGGCTCATTCCGCTTGAGCTGTGGTGAACGGAGCTTCCTCCGCCGGAGTGGTGGCTTCCGCCTGAGCTGCTTGACGAGGGCTCTCTCTTTATCCTTGATACCGTTTTGTAAAGGAAAACGTCGCTGGAATTCGTTATCCGGAAGCTTCCCTTACGGACATAATCCATTGCTTCGGTCTGTGTTCTTACGCTGTTCAGCTGTGACCGCATGGACATACATACGATCAATGCAATTACGACCCCCACTATCAATGATATTATGAGCCTTTTGATGATCCCTTGTCCGGATCCCGCAGGACTTTCTCTGGAATACGTGTCATACGGCTCTCCGTTCGTTTCGTAATATTCTATAATTTCTCCGGATCTGTCCGCAAAGCTGCTGAACGCCGATCCGTAGTCCCCATCGCTGAGATAGGGCAGGAAGCCGTCCTCCAGCCATTCGAGACCGTAGTCCGTAAAGACCGTTATCCCTTGTCCGCAGGTGGATATATGGTAATAGCGTGCGTCCATATCCACGAACAGGATCAAGCCGCTTGAATCGCTGCCGTATCCGTAGCCGTGGCTTTCGTAGTAATCGTCGGCATGTGCCTCCGCGCTTTTGCCGCCGGTGCCGTTTTCGGTAAGTATGGCAATATCGAATTTGCTGTCATGCTCCTCGATAATTTCAAGGATCTTACGTTCAAGATCGCTTTCCTGACTGTCCGTGAGAAGTCCCGCATTATCGACGACCTTATCGGTATTTTCCGCATATGCCGTATATCCGCAGAACGAAAAGAGCATTACCGCCGCAGATATGAAGGAAAGCGCATTTTTTAAAAATTTCATAAGCTTTCCTCCTTATAATACAGACGACAGCAGAAAAACAAGCGCCGTGACAGCCGCCGTTATACCTGCGAACAGTCTCCAGAATTTTCCCGTATCCATAGGGAGATCGCCTATAAATTTGCCCGTCTGACCGTTCATGGCGAAACGGTATATCTGTCCGCGGTAATTCGTGCTTAATATCCACATCGGCATGAGCGCATATATTGCGTTCCCACGTTTAAAACGGATATTTGCGGATTCCTGAACAGCCGAGGAATACCCGCTCACCGTGCTGCGGAATGCGGATTCCGTGCTTTTATGTATGCGGGCGTTTGCGATCTGCGCCCCGACATCGGAGCCGACGTCGTATTTATCCGCAAGATAACCCGAAAGGTAATCCGGTCTGAAATCCACACAGCCGTTATAGTCGAACGGCTCTATTGATTGTGAAATATCGTCCGGCATTTTGCTGGAACCGTCCGCAGGTACCTTGTTGAAGCTTATCTCCCCGTCGCGTATGACTTTGAAGTATGACGTTTCGGTATATAAATAGTCGCCTGACGTCCAGCTGTGCTTCATTGTGGCTTTGTACCGGATATGCGCTTCGGCGTCGCAGTCATAAAGCCAGAACGGAACGTAAACTCCCTTTATTTCCTCTATCCTGTTTTCCGAGGAAAAGCTTTTTGGTAAAAGGAACTTGCCCTTGACATGGTTCCTGAGAGCTTCCTCGGCAGCGCGTTTGTCTATCCTGAACGGTATTACAAGATCCGGTTTCAGACCGCCCTCAAACTGTCCCATCATCACTATCGGATTATCGCAGTAAGGACATTTGGAGGCTGCGGTCGTACTGTCGGTGACTATCTGACCTCCGCAGCTATGGCATATATAGGTCATCATGCCGTTGGCGTCGTTTTCCGACCATGCCGCACCGCTTGACTGCCAGTTCATACTGTCGCCGCTGTCGTTGAGGCAGTCTTTTTCATATTCATTCAGTGCGCCAATATCGAATTCCGTATCGCAGTAGGGACATTTAAGATTCTGACCGCTTACATTGAATTCCACCGATCCTCCGCAGTTCGGACATTTATAATATTCAAGCATATCTGACATGATCTATCTCCTTAAATAAACGGCTTTGTCCGGCGATCCGGCAAAGCTCAGAGTGTGAGCTGCACTGAATATCATATGCGGACGGATATATGATCCGTCCGCACAGCTATGATATACGATATAAATTTTTAATTTACGGCGTCTTCGTCGTTAAAGGGATCTCCACATTCCGGACAGAATTTCGGCGGATTATGGGGATCCTCGGGTTCCCAGCCGCATTTGCTGCATTTATAGAGAGGTTCGCCTGCCGGCTTGGACTTTCCACATTCAGAGCAGAATTTGCCCTTGTTCACCGCGCCGCAGGAGCAAGTCCAGCCCTGTGCCGCCGGCTTGGAGCTTCCACATTCAGAGCAGAATTTTCCTGTATTCACCGCACCGCAGGAGCATTTCCATGTATCTGCGGGAGGAGTCTGCTGAGAGCTCTGGCTGTTCGCAGTGTTCTGATTCTGAGCAGCCATTCCGTAAAGAGCCTGAGCGTTAAGACCGCCTGCCTGCTGAGCCATTCCCATACCGATAAAACCGGTCATGGCGCCCGCGCTGTTTGAAGCGGCGTATTTCATTGCCTCGCCCTGCGCACCGACTATAGACGCCGCCGCCATTGACGGATCACGCATTACGGCTGTACGCTGGAGATCCTTTATCATCTGCTCATCTTCGGGAGAGCAGGTAACGGAATTTATGCCAAAGGAATCTACCTTTATTCCTCTGAGCTCGGTCCATTTTTTAGAAAGCACCTCATTGAGAGCGTCGGCTATTTCCAGAGTATGAGCCGGCAGAGCGCTGTATCTTACGCCCATATCCGAGATCTTTGCAAAAGCAGGTTGGAGAGCCGTCATAAGCTCGGTTTTAAGAGTGCTGTCTATCTCGTTCCTGCGGTACTCGTAATTGATATTGCCGCAGACGTTGGTATAGAAAAGCAGCGGATCAATTATCCTGTAGGAATATTCGCCGTTGCACATTATGGAAACATCTATATCCAGACCGATATTCCTGTCTACGACCCTGAACGGTATAAGCTTAGGGGTACCGTATTTATTTCCGATTATAGCCTTTGTATTTATGTAATAAACTCTGGTGTCAACAGCAGCATTTCCGCCGTGGGCTATTCTTGAGCCGATGCTTTTGAATGTTTCTATGATACTTGTTCCGAGATCTCCGGAAAATATTGTAGGCTCGCCGGAGATATTGAAGGTATACTCGCCGGGTTCCGCGCTGACGTCAATGATCTTCCCGTTTTCGACGATTATCATGCACTGACCGTCGGCAACGGCGATACCGGAGCCCTGAGAGATAATATTATCTCCGCCTTTGTTGCCGGCAAGCTTATTTTGTCCCTTTCTGACAAGGACGTCGCTCGGAAGAGCATCGCAGTAAAAATATTCTTTCCACTGATTGGCAAGAACTCCGCTTACAGCGGATTTTGCTGCTTTGATAAGACCCATAATTGAACACTCCTTTTATATTTTGAAGCATTTTGACTTTAGGAACAGTCTAAAAAATGCTATTACATTAAATATTATACATCATTTCGTTAATAATTTCAATAGTTTTTGGAAAAATATTTAGATCGTAGCGCGGGGGATTTTTCACGCAATTCGGAATCAATGCGTAATGCGTAATTACTATTTTGCGCCGCAGGCGCAAAATATAAAGCTGGTTTGACCGGCTTTTTTATATATTCGTCAGAATATACAGTAATTCGCCATATAAAGAAGCAAAGTTTGTTATAGATGATGATGTTAAAATTCTGTTAAACCCCTTTTATTTTTAATATTTATGTGATAAAATAAATGGTATTCGTTTACAGGCACTTGAAAAAAGGAGGGTAATTTATGTTCCAGATAAAATGGATATGGGAAAACCTTAAAGGCTATCGCGGAAGATACATACTGGCTCTTTGCCTTACGGTCATCTCCCAGATGCTTTATATCTCCAATCCTGTTTTCAGCCAACAGATAGTAGATACATTTATATATAGTGAAAACGCCGCGGAAAATCTCGCAAATAACAGCAGACTGCTTGTCATGCTTTGCTGCGGTATGGTGCTGTTTACACTCACAAGAACGGTTATACAGTTCAGCACAAATATGCTCTATGAGGTCTGCTCTCAGGGTATGCTTGCCAAGGTGAGAAATTACCTTTTCGCAAACGTTCAGCGGCAGGATATGACATTTTACGACAAGAACCGCACGGGCGATCTTATGACGCGCCTTTCCGGAGATATAGATATGGTGCGCCACAGTGTTGCGTGGATCATCAAGACTCTGCTGGAAAGCCTTGTGCTTTTTACAACGACTACCGTATACTTCTTTTACCTTGACCCGCTGATGGCTCTTTGCCTGCTTGCGCTCACTCCGCTGATCTTCATAATAAGCGGTATTTTCCGCAAGGAGGTAGGTCCGAAATATGTTACTCTCCGCGAAAAGCTCTCCGATATGAACACAAGAGCGCAGGAGAATATCGCCGGCAACCGCGTCGTTCGCGCTTTTGCCCGCGAGGATCACGAGATAGGACTTTTTCAGGAGAAAAATACCGACTATGCCACGGCAAACAAAACAGCCGCTATGACATGGCTGAAATATTTCCCATTCATTGAAACGACGGCTCAGGGACTGACGGTAGTTCACCTTATCGCGGGAGGATTTTTCGTTATCTCGGGACGTCTTACCATGGGAGAATATATTGCTTTCAGCGGTCTGATATGGACGCTTTCCAACCCGATGAGAAATGTGGGAACACTGGTAAACGATCTGCAAAGATTCATGGCTTCCGCTTCAAAGATAATCGAAGTCTATTACTCGCGTCCGTTTATCGTTGACCGTGACGATCATAAGGATATGCCAGAGCATCTTGACGGCGAGGTGGAATTTAAAAACGTTACCTTCGGATACGGCGATAACGTCGTTCTCGATAATGTCAGCTTTAAAATAAAAGCAGGCGAGACGGTCGCAATAATGGGAGAGACAGGCTCCGGAAAAACTTCTCTGGTGAACCTTATCCCAAGGCTTTATGATCCGCAGAAAGGCGAAGTCCTTGTGGACGGGGTGAACGTCCGCTTTATAAAGCTTGAAACTCTCAGAAAAAATATCGGCATGGCTATGCAGGACGTGCTTCTCTGGTCGGATACGATAGAGGGAAATATTTCTTTCGGAAAAAGCGATATGCCCGATGAGGACGTTTACCGCTTTGCAAAGGCTGCCGACGCCGACGGATTTATCCGCGACCTGAACGAGGGCTACGATACTATAGTCGGAGAACGCGGCGTGGGACTTTCCGGCGGTCAGAAGCAAAGGCTTTCCCTTGCAAGAGCGCTGGCGATACGTCCGGCGATATTGATCCTTGACGATACGACCTCCGCAGTCGATCTTGAGACCGAAAAGCATATCCAGAAAAATCTTAAGGATCTTGATTTCAGCTGCACCAAGATAATAATAGCCCAGAGGATCTCCTCAGCCAAGGACGCCGACAAGATAATCATTCTTAAAAACGGCAGGATCTCCGAAATGGGAACTCACGACGAGCTTATCCGCAATAAAGACGGCTATTATCGTGAAATTTACGACCTCCAACAGGGAAGCATCGAATAATAAAGGAGGGATAAGGCTATGGCAAGAAATAAATATGATATTGATGAACAGCTTGAATCTCCCTTTGACGTGCGGCACCTTAAACGCGCAATGGTGTATGTTTCCCGCTATAAATGGCGAATGATACTTTCACTTTCCCTCAGCGCGGCGGCGGTAATTATCGGACTTTTTGCTCCGGTGATAACGCAGCACGCCATTGACGTTTCCATTCCCAGCGGAGATAAAAAGAAAGTCCTTTTAATGGGCGGACTTCTGCTGCTTACTATTATTGTGAACGTCATATTCTCAACGATACGTTCAAGGATAATGACAAAGGTAGGTCAGGATATTATCTTCGACATCAGGACGGATCTTTTTGAACATCTGCAAAGGCTTTCCTTTGAGTATTACGACAGCCGTCCCCACGGAAAGATACTGGTACGTATAATAAACTATGTAAACAGCGTTTCGGATACGCTTTCCAACGGTATAATAACATTCATTCTTGAGCTTTTCAATCTGGTTTTCATAACGGTGTTCATGTTTGCGATGCACTGGAAAATGGCGCTGGTGATCCTTGCGGGCGTTCCGGTGCTGATGACCTTTATACTTATTATAAAGAATAAACAGCGCAGAGCGTGGCAGGCGGTATCAAATAAAAGCTCCAACCTGAACGCGTACCTCCATGAGGGCATAGTGGGAGTAAAGGTCACTCAGCTTTTCCGCAGAGAAAAGGAAAACGACGGTATATTTGCACGCCTTTCCGAGGCATACCGCAAGGACTGGATGAAAGCGGTAACATATAATAACCTGCTCTGGCCTACGGTAGATACGATCTCCGCGGCGATCTCTGCGGCAATATATATGGTAGGACTGCTTATTATAGGTCCAGAGGCTATATCCTTGGGAACCATAGTGGGAATGTCCGGATACGCTTCAAGATTCTGGCAGCCTATACTTAACCTTGCGAACCTGTTCAATAACTTTATAAACGCTGTATCATACCTCGAAAGGATATTTGAGACTCTTGACGAACCGGTCAGGGTAAGCGACAAGGAGAACGCCGAGGAGCTCCCG
>CANQZS010000011.1 GCA_947628385.1 uncultured Clostridia bacterium
CATTATAAGGGTATCTCCGCTACTTATATCGCAAATCCGGAATTTAAGCACGGTCACCCAATGGTCATGAATAACGGCTGGGTACCTGCGGAGGATTATGTTGAAGAGGAACGTCAATGGTATATCGACGCTCTTGCTACGGAAGATTACAATATAACCGAACCATACTATGACGCCCGTACAGGCGAATACTGCATCACGTTTTCCAAGGCTGTTTATGCGGGAAGCAGCAAACAGTTCCTTGGCGTATTTAAAAGCAAAGTATATAAATTCTTATTCATATGATTTTATATATTATGATAAAGAATTGTATATTTTAGTCGGTTTACTATTTGGGAAAGCTTGATAAACTTCTCCTGTTGCAGATTGCCAAATTACGATACCATCAATATTAAGTTTCTCAATAACCTACCAATCATCAGGAACATCCGGATTATAAGAACGTTCATTTTTTGTAACGCTCACTAAATCTAATCTGCTAATGCCGCAAATTCCCGTAAGTTCTTTTCCGTCAAAGGATACACACCAAAAAACCGACAAATAACAGTTTTGAGAGTGAAGTGTTGAGAGCTGAGATAATACAGTAACACTTATAATCCAACTCTCAATACTTTTGCGAATCAAACTTTACTTATATACACGTAAAATCACTAAGTAAAGCCTGAAAGGTTGCAGACTCAGCCTGCTCTCAACTCTGAAAAGAGGGGTATCTTATGGCATATGCAGATTTTGAATATTACCGCGATACCTACAAAGGAACATTATCCGAGACCGCTCATTCGGGCTTCGGAGGAATGTTTATCTTTACTAAATTGTATTGTCAGAACTGCAAGAAGTGTTTTCCTTGATAGCACATTATTTTTGTGATATAATATGATAAAAAGTAATCATGGAGAAAATTTATGATAGAAAATTTATTTAAAGAGCTTTGCGAATGTGAACAGATAGAAGCGCTTGCATTGGGCGGTTCACGGGCAGGAGAAAATTTTGATGAGAATTCCGATTACGATGTGTATGTTTACTGCACCGAGCCTGTTCCGGAAACTGCTCGGCGGGAAATACTTTCGCGTTACTGTTCCATTATGGAGATCGGAAATCATTTCTGGGAATATGAGGACAACTGCCGTCTTAACACGGGCGTGGATATTGATATTCTGTACAGGAATTTAGATGATTTTTCTGCGGAAGTGGCGGACGTTGCTGAAAAATTCCACTCGCATAATGGTTACACGACTTGTATGTGGCACAATCTTATCAATTGCAGAATAATTTACGATCGTGACGGAAAGCTTACGGCGGCAAAAAAGCGTTTTTCTGTGGAATATCCGCAGCAGCTCAGGAAAAATATTATTGAACATAATATGTCGCTGCTCCACAATGCAATGCCGGCATATGACGGACAAATAAATAAAGCCGCGAAAAGGGGAGATATTGTCGCGGTAAATCATAGGACAGCGGCGTTTTTAGAATCGTATTTTGATGTTTTATTTGCGCTTAATTCGGTGACGCACCCCGGCGAAAAGCGTCTTATTGAATTATGCAAAAAAAGCTGTGCAGTTCTGCCGGATAAATTTGAGGAAAATATTACACGGCTTTTGAATGATATGTACGGCGAGCCTTGCAGGATAGCTGATGATCTGCATATTATTATAGCGGAGCTTGAAAAGATCTTATAAATATATTTGAAAAATCAAAAACAATGTTGAGTGTTTATAGTTGAGATAAATGTTTAATTCGTAATGTGTAATTAATTTTGCGCCTGCGGCGCAAAATAGTAATTACTTTTTCAACAAACTAAAATTCCTCTCCGAAAGAAAAATCCGGAGAGGAATTTTTGATCTTACAAAAACCGTTTTAATTGCCCCAGCAGCTTCCGCTGTCCGAACTGTAAGCGTTTGAGGGATTGCCCCAGCAGCTTCCGCTGTCCGAACCGTAAGCGTTTGAGGAATTGCCCCAGCAGCTTCCACTGTCCGAACCGTAAGCGTTTGAGGAATTGCTCCAGCAGCTTCCGCTGTCCGAACCGTAAGCATTTGAGGAATTACCCCAGCAGCTTCCGCTGCTCGAATTGCAGGATCTTGAGGAATTATCCTGCGCGCCGTAAACATAGGAATTATTTTTGCTGCAGCTTCCGGAATTGCTTGATGATGAATTGCAGCTTCCGGAATTCATTATTTTGGGAATAAGCCATTCAAACAGATTATTTCCCTGTGTTCCGCTCAGAAGAGGACAGCCCGACGACGTCTGACCATTTCCGCAGGAGGCAGACGGAGTGCAGCTTATACTTCCGTCGGGATTCACCTTGCACTCTGTTTCGCATGGAGTGGACGGAGTGCAGCTTATTGTTCCGTTGGAATTCACCTTGCACTCGGTCTCGCATGGAGTGGACGGGGTACAGCTTATAGTTCCGTCGGGATTTACCTTGCACTCGGTCTCGCATGGAGTGGACGGGGTACAGCTTATAGTTCCGTCGGGATTTGTCTTGCACTCTGTTTCACAGGGAGTGGACGGAGTACAGCTTATAGTTCCGTTGGAATTTACCTTGCAGGTCGTTTCACAGGGCTTGCAAGCGGTCTGCGATCCGGCTGGGATAGTAGTTTCTGAGGGAACGGTCTCCTGTGGCTTTTCGGAATTTTCCGGAGCCTTGGTATCCTCCGGCTTTTGGGTCTCAGAGGGAACGGCGGAGCTGTCCGGACGGTCATTTTCTGTTTTGTCCGGAGCCGTTGTTTCCGCAGGCTTGTCCTCCGTGACATCGGTGACAGTGGTTTCCGCAGGTGTTTCCGGAGCCGCCGCGTTATCGTCGGAAAGCTCCGCAGACGCTGCAAAGAACTGCGACCAATAATAGATACCGTTTTCATAAACTGCGCCTACGCCTATGTATTCCATATTAGGATCAAGTATGTTGGCTCGGTGTCCCGCAGAATTCATCCATGCATTCATAACGCTCTGAGGATCCTTTTGACCGTAAGCGATATTTTCCGCGGCATAGCTGTATCGGATATTCATATCGGAAATTGCCGTGAAGCAGCTTCTGCCGTCCGGACGGGTATGCTCGAAAAGCTGGATAAGCTCATGCGCCCTTACGTTAGCTGCCTGACTCAGCTTTGGTGAAAGCGCTACCGGAGCAATGCCGTAAGCTGAACGTTCTGAATTTACCAATGCGGCGATCTGGTCGGCATATAGTGCTAATTCGTTGCTGTCATACGAAGCTGCCGAAATTTCCTGTGCGGTTCCCTCGCTGCTCATAGCATAGGTGCCGAATGCTGCGATAAACGCGAAAGCACAGGTGACAGCGGCTGTTAAAAGCCTTTTCGGTTTCATAATATACCTCCTGATATTTTTTTGGAAAATAAGCTCCTTTTTTCTTTGTCGGAAAATATCTTCCTTAATTGGATAATAACATTTGCGGCAAAAAAAGTCAATGCAAAATGTTTTCCATAAAAACAGGCTGTATTTTCCCTATGCGGAATATCATTTGGCTTAAAGATCTGCAAATTATTCAGGTAATTGAATTTAAAGGACATTTTGCTTATTGCTTTACAGATATGTATTTTAATTCTTTGGAACGATAAATTCCTGAAAATTTATAAATATCAAAAAATTTACAGGCTGATAAAAGCGCTTAAAAAATAAATAAAGCGGCTTGGATCTTTCGGATCAAGCCGCTTATGGCAACTGATATTTTATCAGTCGGAAACATATGGGAGAAGAGCAATATATCTTGCACGCTTTATTGCGACCGTAAGCTCTCTCTGATGGTAAGCGCATGTGCCTGTAACTCTTCTTGGGAGAATCTTAGCTCTCTCAGTCATGCACTTTTTAAGTCTTGCAATATCCTTGTAGTCGATCTTTTCAACTCTGTCAGCGCAGAACATACAAACCTTTTTACGAGCTCTTTTAGCGCCTCTCGGAGCCTTTTCTCTATCCTTATCCATTATGAAACCCTCCTTTAAATTGATATGGAGCGGATAAACTCAAATATCCGCGGCAGTTTTTCAGAACGGCAGATCGCCGTCGCCGATGACCTCCTCAAAGTCTCCAAGATCTCCAAAGGAAACCGCAGGAGCAGCATTGTTCTGCTGAGGAGCAGCCGGCTGACTGTAATTGTCCTGACGAGGCTGTGAATACTGCTGAGGAGAGTAATTTCCTCCTCCTGCCGAGGATTTAGTTTCGCCGAAGGAAATGTTTTCAGCGACTACCTCGCAGGTATAATGCTTTACGTCGGGGTGATTGCGGTCGTCGTAGGAGCCTGTTCTCAAGTTCCCCTCAACAAGAATGAGCCGACCCTTTGTAAAATATCTTGAAACAAATTCCGCTTGCTGGCGCCAAGCATTTACCGTAATGAAATCCGTGCGGCGCTCGTTGGTCGTCTGGTTCATGGCACCGTCCACTGCGACGGTGAAGCGGCAGGTAGACACGCCGTTTGGCGTCTGCCTTAGCTCAGGATCGGAAGTCAGTCTCCCCATTATGATAACTTTGTTAATAGCACAAGCATTCAGCAATTTTATAGCCTCCTTTTAACGTCTGCTTCGGTCTGTCACTTTACAGTGATGAGCGAACGCATAACGCCGTCCGTAATTTTGAAAACACGGTCAAGCTCAGCGGGGAACTCGGGCTTGCAGGAATATGTGTAAAGCACATAATATCCCTCGGTCTGGTCGTCGATCTCATAAGCGAGCTTTCTTTTGCCCCACTCATTGACCGATTCCATAGTACCGTTAGCCTCGATCAGCGCGGTGAACTTATCATTGAGAGCCTTTACGCCCTCTTCACCGTTTTTCAGGCTGTAGACTGCCATGGTCTCATAGGTTTCGTTTACCTTAGCCATTTAAAACACCTCCTCTTGGATCACGTCCGTGACGATACGCGGACAAGGATACTTAATCATTATATCATTTTCCTTTTATTTTGTCAAGGAAAAGAAATTTTTTTTGAAATTTCGTCAGTTTGCACAATGAAAAAAGTCTGTTTTTGCGGAAGCACAGGTATTCCGGCTTTATTCAAGGGCTTCTGAAATATCAACTATCTCATAGTCCTCGGGAATGTCAAAGGCGTCCGCCGGAACATCGCCTGTGAAATCATTTATGATAATTGACGATATATCGTAGCTGTCGTCATAGGCTATCATACACATAGGCGAACCGTCCGCGCCGTAAAGCATACCGTCGCTTTTGGAGGATTCAAATGTGCAGCTTTTGCCGTTTACCGATACGTCGCAGACTTTGAGCAGGTCATTATCGGATATAGCGGAATCCTCGGCTTTGATCGTGCTTATCAGTTCATCAGGAGAAAAACCTCCCATAGCTTCAAGGATCTCATCATCAGCCTGCATATAGAATCCGGAGCGGGTAGTCGGATCGAGGATATACAGCTTTCCGTCATTTATTATCATAATTATGCGTTCTCCGTCGGTAGTGCCGTCAAGGAAAGTTTTGCCGTCCTTGATAGCCATTGTAATGTCGAGAGAGCCGTCTACAGCTTCAACGTCCATGTAAAGACCGGAAATATTTTCAAGAGAATCAACGAATTTCTTGGTATTGCTCTTGGAATAAGCGATAGTTTTGTAATCGAGCTTGGAAACGTCGCTGGCGATAAAGTCCTCTATTGAAGCAAATTCGGTGCCTGAGGCGGCGGCAGCTGTGGGCTTTGTTTCGGAAGCGGCGGTTTCGGAGGCAGTGGTTTCGGAAGCTGCAGCTTCTGTAGTTTCCAAAGCGGAAGTCTCGGTGGTTTCAGAAGCGGGAGCTTCGGTTTCCTTAGTTGTTTCCTCCGGCTTTTCAGGCTCGGCGGACGTCTGGGTATCTTCCTTGACAATAGCGCCTTTAGTTTCGTCGTATCCGGCGGATACCGAAGCCGAGGTATCGTCTGAAACTGAAGCACTGTTATTATCTCCGCAGGAAGCGAGCATTACAGAGCACAATGCAAGAGATGCGATAGAAATAAAAATTTTTTTCATTATAAAATTCCCCCTGATTTTTTGTGTATTTGGATCTGAATTTAATTATACAGCAATTCCGGAGCTTTGTACACAGTTTTTTATTAATTTCGTCAAATTAACGATAATTTTGTCTATGATCGGCAATATTTTGGAGGAATTTATATTATTCAAGTGACAAAGCGCAAGTAGTGTTGAGAGTTGAGATCAATTACGCATTTATCTAAGCTCTCAAAACTCAACACTATAAATAACACAGGCAGCTCTGCGCAGTAACGCAAAAGCCGCCTGTAAGGAGAAATATGAAAAACCAAAATAGGAGATCCATCAAAGAAGCTCTGTTATCTTGTCTATAACACCGCAAAGATGCTCGTCTGTAAGCCCGAAATCCATTTCCTTGTAGCTCCATACCGCGTGTCCTATCCCAAGCTTGGTAAATGCGGAATTTATCGCCTTGAACCATTGAACGGTATCCTCCGGAGAAACGGTGTTTATTACCCCGTATTCGCCGCAGTAAAGCGCCGTGTCGTATTTTTCCGCAGTCTCAACAGCTTCCTTGAAAATGTTTTCAAAATATTCCGGCGTGATATTTGCTTCGGAAAAAGCTATACGCCTGCTTTGATCCATTTCCTTTACCCAGTATGCACCCTGATGCGTGAAATCCAGAGGATCGTAACAATGACAGTTGTAAACTACCTTATCGTCATACGGAGGATCAAGATCCTTTACCGCCGCGGGACTGTTGTTCCAGTAGCCTCCGATAAGCACTACCGTATCCGGAGCATTTCTGCGGATACGCTCCATTGCCTTTTTTGCTATGCTGTTCCATTTTTCACAGAATCCACGATCGGTGACCTCGTTAAGAAGCTCAAAAGCAACTCTGTCCGAAAACTTTCCATATCTTGCGGAGATCCTGTCCCAGAGCTTATAAAAACGCTCCTGATATTTTTCACTGTCAAAGAATCCGCTTTCGTTTTCCAGATAGTCAAATGAATATCCCGCAGTTTTATGCAGATCAATTATGGCGTTAAGACCAAATTCGCCGCACCATTCAACAGCTTTATCAATATACGCGAAGCCGCTGTCGTCGGGAGTACCGTCCTCCTTTTCCAGAAGCTCATAGTCAACAGGAATACGCACATGATCCGCACCCCATGAAGCTATCCTTTCCAGATCGGACTTTGATATAAAATTATCGTAACGTTCCTTTGTATGATCGCACTGGGAAAGCCAGCCGCCTAAATTTACACCTTTTTTATAGCCTTTAAGATCGTTCATGTACATATTCCTGCTTTCTGTGATGATAAATGTATTCCCCCTATGGGGTGAGCGGGAGCATAAACTGTTCCCGCTCTTAAAATATAGGTATAGATCAGATATTAAAGCTCATTGTCAATGCGTGCGTTAAGCTCGTCAATATCAGTCTGAGCAAGGAGATTTACAGCCTCTCTTGTGGAAGCCCAGTCTGTTCCGTTGAATGAAGCCTGCTTAAGAGCGTCGTCAATGTCGTGAGCAACGCCTGCGCCGTTAATATCACCGGAAAGACCGCCTACAAAGCTGATCATAGGATGTTCTGCTGTAAGGTCGTCAACGGTCTTGTTCATTTCGAGCATTTCATCTGTCCAGCCGTAGTCCTCACGGTACTGCTTTTCGGTGATAGCCTTGCTCTCATCGCTGTTGCCGGCGGTAAGTATGCACTTCATGTAAGCTGCTGCACCCTCAGGGTTCTGAGCGCCCTTGCAGAGTGAATAAGCGTCCATGCTGGAGGGCAGATAGTAAGCGTCAGCGTCGGGATCCTTAGGCATCGGAACGAACATTATCTCGCCGGGCTTGCCGAACTTTTCAGCATACTGAGGATCGCCCCAGAGCGCCCATGTTCCGATAGGCAGGAACAGTGTTTTGCCCTCGCCTATACGCTCAGCGTGTTCTGTCCAGTCAAATTCAGCCTTAGGAAGCGGCAGGTCGTTTGCCTTGAGGTCATACATGAAGTTCTCTGCACGCTCTATTTCAGCGCTTGCAAGGTTGTTTACCAGCTTGCCGTCTTTCATGCCGACCGGAGCAACGCCTGTTGTGAGCAGCAATGCTCTTTCAAAGTACCAGCTGTCATAAGCGAATTTATCCTCTTCGCGGCTGCAATAGTCCTCACACATCTTCTTGAATGTATCCCATGTCCAGTTATCTTCTGCAAGAAGCTCGGCAGGATCGTCAAGACCGTTTTCCTCGATGGTATTCTTGTTATATACCATAACGCAGGAGGAATATGTTCCTACAGCTGCAACATAGTGCTTGCCCTTGAGGACGTGCATATCGGAAAGTGCCTTTGCACCGGGAACGCCTGCCCAGAGAGCCTCGTCGTTAAAGTCGAGATAATCGTCCCAAGCTTGGAATTTTCCCTCCAGAACACGTGACGGGAACGTATCGAATTCCTGAGCGGGGAACATATCCGGAGCGTCGCCGCCGACGAGCATTGTAGCAAGTCTGTCGTAACGTTCGTTATATGTGCAGGGGATATATTCGATCTTTCCTCCGTACTGCGTCTCGAACATTTCGAGAGCGGGCATTTTGGGCTTGCCGTCTGCGGGGTTGATGTCATATGTAGCCAGCCAGCGAACGGTTGGGTTTTCGAGTGTTTCAGCGTCTTCTACTACAACGTTTTCGAGAGCGGCTTTGTCCTCCTCGTTAAGCTCCTTGGGAGCGGTAGAAGCCGTTGTGGTCTGTGCTTCTCCGCTGCCTGTATCGCCGGAAGAGCAGCCTGTTGCCGCTGTGCCGATAAATGCGAGAGCGGACATAAAAGCAAGTAACTTTTTGGTTTTCATAAGATCACTTCTCCTTTTTATTAATTGGTGTACGTTCAAAATACTGTACTTATAATTTACCACAATATATGCAGATAAAATATTATATTTTTGACTTTTATATCGGATCTTTGTTGCAATTTTGATTTTTATATGCTATAATAGAGAAAACCAGATTTGCGGGAATCATTCTGTTGAAAAAGTGAAAAACCATATCAGATTGTCGAAAAAGTGATTACTATTTTGCGCGAAGCGCAAAATATAAAGCTGGTCAAGCTGAGCCCAGCTTGCGGATTCCAAAGGCAGAGCCTTTGGTCGCCGCCCGCAGGCGGCGAAACTCTCCTTTTCAAAGCGCTCTGCAAAAGGGTGAATTGCAAACTGCGCAGCTGTTTGCAAGAGGGGAACGCTCTGCAAGAGAGAGCGTTCCCCTGAACTAACGGCTTATAATATGTAAGCCTTTTTAAACAGTCCGGTGGACTGTTTAAAAATCAATGTTAATATGTTTTTCTACGATCTAAGCCCCGCTTTGCGGGAGCAAAATTCTGTCGGAAGGGAGGTAATTCTATGGCTGAATCCGGAAAAGCTCTTACATATAAAGCATTTATGAACAGAGAGTATTCCTTTAAACATTCACCCTTTGAACAGGAATTTGAATTCTACGACTGCGTAAGAGCCGGAGACGCAGATTCCGTAAAAAAACTTATGACCCCGCTCGGAGGCAGCGGCTCGGGAGTGCTTTCAGAGGATCCCATACGCAACCTCAAATACCATTTTATAGTGACCGTCGCTATGATGACCCGCTTCTGCGTTGAGGGCGGCATGGAAATGGAGACTGCTTACACTCTCAGCGACCTTTATATCCTCAAAGCGGACAAATGCGGGACTGCCGATGAGATACACAAGCTCCACAGCGAAGCCGTACTTGATTTCACTGCGCAGATGAAGCGCGTTTCACGGGGGAATATATATTCCAAGCCGGTAATAATGGCTATGGATCATATCTACGACAATCTTCATTCAAGGATCTCCGTTGAAGATATTGCCGGATCTGTAGGTCTTAGCACCTCGTACCTGTCGCGGCTTTTCCACAAGGAAGTCGGAGTTACTATAAGCACATACATTGCCGTAAAGCGTGTTGAAACTGCACAGAATATGCTGAAATATTCCGACTATTCCGCTCTTGACATAGGCAATTATCTTGCATTTACAACACACAGTCATTTTATAAGCACTTTTAAAAAGTATACGGGAATGACTCCGAATGAATTCCGCAAAAAGTATTACCGCTCTAATTGGGGAACGATCAAAAAGTCAAAATAATGATATAAATGTAAAAAGCATTGTATTGTTTTTTACTGATATATACTATAATTTCATTAACAGATCAAATTTTAGGAGGTCAAGATCATGAAGATCAATAAATTACTTAAAAGTGCAGCTGCCGCGCTTTCCTGCGTGATGATATTCTGCTCCTGCGGAAATGAAGCTCAGAATACCGGAAACAGCTCCAACGGTGAGGGAAGCTTCTCGGTGGATCTGAAAAACGGCTGTCCGGAATGGTTTGAAGCGTCCGACGGCTGGACTAACGGAAGTATGTTCAACGTTGATTGGAGAGCCGCAAACTGCACCTTTGAAAACGGAAAAATGCAGCTCATCATCGACAACGATCCGGAGGGCGGAGAGATCCCCTACACCGGCGGAGAATTCCGGTCAAAGAATTTTTACGGATACGGAAGATATGAGGTATCCATGAAAGCGATAAAGAACGATGGCGTTGTATCGTCATTCTTTACCTACACAGGTCCCTCCGACAACAATCCTTGGGACGAGATAGATGTTGAGATCCTTGGCAAGGACACCACCAAGGTACAATTCAACTATTTCACCGATGGGACCGGCAATCATGAATTCCTGTATGATCTGGGATTTGATGCGTCGGAGGATTTCCACACATACGCATTTGAATGGTATGCCGACAAGATAGTCTGGTATGTTGACGGCAAGGAAGCTTACACGGCTTCGGAGAACATTCCGTCCACGCCGGGAAAAATAATGATGAACGCATGGTGCGGCACGGGGGTTGACGGTTGGCTGAACAAATTTGATGACAGCTCGCTTCCTCTGACTGCGGAATATGAGAGCATTTCGTTTGAGGAATTCAAGGAATAAAGTCGGCGAGGGGAAGATTTTTCCCCTCGATTTTTTTGCGTAATTATTATTTTGCGCGAAGCGCAAAATATAAAGCTGGTCAAGCCAGACAAAACCTTTGGTTTTGTTTTGCACAGACTTGCGGGGTCAAGGGGCGGAGCCCTTGCCGCGTAAACGAACGCAGTTCGTTTTTCGCAGGAGCGCGGAATCCTTTGCCTTTAAGAGCTCCGCAAGGGTGTGAATAAAACGACGCAAGCGTAGTCTAAGCCGCGAAGCGGCTTCAAGAGGGGGCTGCCTCTGCGAAAACCAAACTTCGTTTGGCTGAGGGCGCCCCTTAAACTAACTGATTATGTTATATAAGCCTTTTGAAACAGTCCGGTGGACTGTTTTAAAATCAATTTAAGTATATTTTTACAATATTTTCTGCATACCAAAAGGAGCTCCTTGTCCATAACTGACAGGGAGCTCCTCGGTAAAAAAATATTTTTGAAAAAACTGAAAAAAGTTCTTGACAAGTATTGCTTGTTGTGGTATAATTATATACTGTATCATAATGTGATTCTATGCCGTTTTGAAGATTTATTTATATATAGTATATCATAAAAGCGGCAGGATTGCAACAGTTCCGATGAAATTTTTTTCGGAAACATTCCCGTAATATTATAAGGAGGGACCCGCCTATGGTGAATGTCAAGCCGGTACAGCTCGGAAAAACCACAAGAATGAGCTTCGGAAAGATCAATGAGGCTCTGGAAATGCCAAACCTTATCGAGGTGCAGAAAAAATCCTACGAATGGTTTCTTAAAGAGGGACTCAAGGAGGTTTTCCGCGATGTGGCAGCCATTACTGACTATAACGGAAATCTCGTGCTCAACTTTGTGGATTATTCGATCGACGATACGCCGAAATATTCGGTTGCCGAATGTAAGGAACGCGACGTTACCTATGCCGCTCCGCTGAGAGTAAAAGCTACTCTCTGGAACAAGGAGACCGGCGTTGTTAAGGAAAATGAAGTGTTTATGGGCGAATTCCCGCTTATGACAGACAGCGGCACCTTCGTTATAAACGGCGCGGAGCGCGTTATCGTTTCTCAGCTCGTTCGTTCTCCGGGAGTTTACTATTCCTTTGAAAAGGATAAGACCGGCAAGGATCTGTTCAAGGCTACGGTGATCCCTAACAGAGGCGCTTGGCTCGAATATGAAATGGATTCCAACGACGCCGTCTATGTAAGAATAGATAAAAACAGAAAAATTCCCCTTACAACATTTATCCGCGCCCTCGGCTGCGGCACGGACGTCGATATAGAAGAGCTTTTCGGAACGGACGAAAGGCTTTCACAGACTATTCTCCAGAAGGATACTACCAAAAACAGGGAGGAAGCCCTCCTTGAAGTCTATAAAAAGCTCCGTCCGGGCGAGCCTCCTACGGTAGAAAGCGCCGAGAACCACCTCAGCAGTCTTTTCTTTGACGCTAAAAGATACGATCTTGCAAGATTCGGAAGATATAAATATAACAAAAAGCTTGGAGTAAGCTCCAGAATAAGCGGACATTACGTTTCAAGACCCGTCGCCGACCCCATCACCGGAGAGATACTTGCCGATGAGGGCGACCTTATCACCTACGAAAAGGCTGTACAGATCGAACAGGCAGGCGTGGGCGAGGTATGGCTCAGAGTCGAGCATAAGGAGGTATTTACCACTCCTACGGGCGAAACTACCCATACCACCGAGGAACGCGAAGTCAAGGTAATAGGCAACCGCATGGTCGATATTGCCCCGTATGTAAAATTTGATCCCGCAGAATACGGCATAAACGAAAAGGTGCACTTCAAGGTGCTCAGAGAGATACTTGATTCCGCTGCCGATGACGACGAGGTCTGCGAAATGGTCAAGGCTCGTATAGAGGAGCTCGTTCCTAAGCATATAATCCTTGATGATATATATGCTTCGATAAGCTACTTTATAAATCTTTGCGAGGGCGTAGGTCAGGTAGACGACATAGACCACCTCGGAAACAGAAGGATCCGTTCCGTGGGCGAGCTTCTCCAGAACCAGTTCAGGATCGGCTTTTCCAGAATGGAACGCGTTATCCGCGAAAGAATGAATATACAGGCTCAGGATCTGGACGTTACTACTCCTCAGGGGCTTATCAACATAAGACCTATCACTGCGGCTATAAAGGAATTTTTCGGTTCGTCGCCGCTGTCACAGTTCATGGATCAGACAAACCCTCTGGCGGAGCTTACGCACAAGAGACGTCTTTCGGCGCTCGGTCCCGGCGGACTTTCCCGTGACCGCGCAGGATTTGAGGTGCGCGACGTTCACTATTCCCACTACGGCAGAATGTGTCCTATCGAGACTCCTGAAGGTCCTAATATCGGACTTATCTCTTATCTGGCTTCTTTTGCGAGAATAAACGAATACGGCTTCATAGAAGCTCCCTACAGAAAGGTAGACAAAGCTACGGGAGTGGTTACAAATGAAGTTGTCTATATGACCGCTGACGTTGAGGATAACTATACCATCGCTCAGGCAAACGAGCCTCTTACCGAGGACGGCAAATTCGCACGTCCTATCGTAAACGCCCGCTGCCGTGAGCAGATACTTGAATGTGAGCGCGAGCGCATAGACTATATGGACGTTTCCCCGAAAATGGTCGTTTCAATAGCTACGGCTATGATACCGTTCCTTGAAAACGACGACGCGAACCGTGCTCTTATGGGCGCGAACATGCAGCGTCAGGCTGTTCCGCTCCTTAAGACCGAGGCTCCTATCGTGGGAACAGGCATGGAATATAAATCCGCGGTGGATTCCGGCGTATGCGTTATCTCAAAGCACGACGGAGTCGTTGAAAGAGTTTCCGCAGACGAGATAGTTATCAAGGAAGGCACAGGCGCTGTGCATACCTACAAGCTCATAAAATTCAAAAGATCCAATCAGGGGACCTGCATAAACCAGCGTCCTATCGTTGATAAGGGCGAAAGAGTAAGCGTAGGTCAGGTGCTTGCGGACGGTCCTGCTACAAGCAACGGCGAGATCTCCATAGGAAAGAACGCTCTTATCGGCTTTATGACTTGGGAGGGCTATAACTACGAGGACGCCGTACTTCTTAACGAGCGCGTTGTCCGCGAGGATATTTATACCTCCGTCCACATTGAGGAATATGAGATCGAATCCAGAGACACAAAGCTCGGTCCCGAGGAGATCACAAGAGATATTCCTAACGTCGGCGAGGACGCTCTCAAGGATCTGGACGAAAGAGGAATTATCCGCATAGGCGCAGAGGTTCGCGCAGGCGATATTCTTGTAGGAAAGGTAACTCCTAAGGGAGAGACTGAGCTGACCGCCGAGGAAAGGCTCCTGAGGGCTATTTTCGGCGAAAAGGCAAGGGAGGTAAGGGATAATTCCCTTAAAGTCCCGCACGGTGAAGCCGGAGTTATCATCGACGTAAAGGTATTCACAAGAGAAAATTCCGAGGAGCTCGCTCCCGGAGTAAATATGCTCGTCCGCTGCTATATCGCTCAGAAGAGAAAGATCTCGGTAGGCGATAAAATGGCGGGACGTCACGGAAACAAGGGCGTTGTTTCCCGTATACTCAAATCCGAGGATATGCCGTTCCTGCCGGACGGAACTCCGCTGGACATCGTTCTTAACCCGCTGGGCGTTCCGTCGCGTATGAACATCGGTCAGGTGCTTGAAGTTCATCTGGGAATGGCTGCTAAAAAGCTTGGCTGGAAGATCATGACTCCCGTTTTTGACGGAGCTCATGAGGACGATATACGCGAATGTTTCAAAGCCGCCGGAATGAATGAGGACGGAAAGACTATTCTTTATGACGGACGTACCGGAGATAAGTTCGACAATCCGGTAACCGTCGGATATATGTATTATCTTAAGCTCCACCACCTTGTTGACGATAAGATCCACGCGCGTTCGGTAGGTCCTTATTCGCTGGTAACGCAGCAGCCTCTGGGCGGTAAGGCTCAGTTCGGCGGACAGCGTTTCGGCGAAATGGAAGTATGGGCGCTGGAGGCATACGGAGCAGCTTATACTCTTCAGGAAATACTCACGGTCAAGTCGGACGATACCGTCGGACGTGTAAAGACCTATGAGGCTATCGTAAAGGGTCAGAACGTTCCTAAGCCGGGTATACCGGAATCCTTTAAGGTGCTTGTAAAGGAGCTGCAGTCCCTCGGTCTGGACGTTAAGGTACTTGACGGCAATAACGAGGAGATCGACCTTAAGCAGAGCTTTGAGGACGATGAGGATATTATCCCGCAGCCCGTTTCCGACGCTGAGGATATGGACAGTATTCTCGACGAAAGCGATTTCGACGAGGGCTTTTCGATAGACGATGATGACGACGATGACGATTTTGACGATTTCGGAGACGACGAGGACGACGAAGATGATGACGACGAGGACGAAGAGGAGGATCTCTCTTTCGGTGACGATGATGACCTGATCTGAGACAAAACACTCTGTTCCGTCCCGAGCTTAAGATCGGGGCGGGACTTCGATCCGGAATGAAACGATCAGCTTTTTAAAAGGAGTGTTATATTTGGAATTCAATACCTTTGAATCTATTAAAATAGGTCTTGCTTCACCCGAGCAGATCAAGGAATGGTCCCACGGCGAAGTCACAAGACCGGAAACTATAAACTACAGAACGCAGAAGCCCGAAAGAGACGGACTTTTCTGTGAAAGGATCTTCGGACCGCAGAAGGACTGGGAATGTCACTGCGGTAAGTATAAGAAGATCCGCTTCAAGGGCAAGATATGCGACCGCTGCGGAGTTGAGGTAACACGCTCAAAGGTTCGCCGTGAGCGTATGGGTCATATAGAGCTGGCAGCTCCGGCTTCTCATATATGGTACTTCAAGGGAACTCCGTCAAGGATCGGTCAGGTAATAGAGGTATCCCAGAAGCGTCTGGAGGAAGTGCTGTATTTTACCAAATACATCGTTACCGATCCCGGAAATACCGAGCTTCTCAAAAAGCAGCTGCTTTCCGAAAAGGAATATGCGGATATGCGCGAGAAGTACGAGGACGACTTCGTTGCCGAAATGGGCGCGGAGGCTATACAGGAGCTTCTCGAGGAATACAGCCATGACAGATACGATAACTATATCTGCAAGCATATTGCAGAATTTGAAAAGGTCACCGGCATAGACGAGGATAGGATCAAGGACTTTCTCGCCAAGAGATACTACGTTATCACCGACAACGGCGAAAATGAGGAATACAGCGTCGGCGATGTGGTATCAAGAACTAAGTACAAGGAAGAGATCCTGCCACATAACAGGAGACAGATAGAGGCTCAGGCACCGGTCATCACCGTTGAAACAGGCTCATACTATATTGAAAGAGTATTCTTTGAAAATATCGGAGCCGCAAATTCCACAGGCGAATTTGACGAGATCGCAAATAAGGAAAACTGGATAAATAACCTTGTATGGGCTTCCAATGAGCTTAAAGATGAGCTTGCGGATCTTCCTCCGGGACAGAAAAAGATCAAGCTTCTCAAAAGGCTTGAAATAATCGAGGCTTTCCGTCTTTCGGGGAATAAGCCGGAATGGATGATAATAAACATTCTGCCGGTAATTCCTCCGGATATACGTCCTATGATAATGCTGGACGGCGGAAGATACGGCACCTCCGACCTTAACGATCTTTACAGACGTGTTATAAACAGAAATAACCGCCTTAAAAAGATGCTTGAGTTAGAGGCTCCGGATATAATCATCAGAAATGAAAAGAGAATGCTTCAGGAGGCTGTGGACGCTCTTATAGATAACGGCAGACACGGCAGACCGGTCACGGGTCCTAATAACCGTGCGCTGAAATCTCTTTCCGATATGCTGAAAGGTAAGCAAGGACGTTTCCGTCAGAATCTTCTCGGAAAGCGCGTCGACTATTCCGGACGTTCGGTTATCGTCGTTGGTCCTGAGCTTAAAATGTTCCAGTGCGGTCTCCCCAAGGAAATGGCTCTGGAGCTGTTCAAACCGTTTGTTATGAAGCGTCTTGTGGATACAGGCAAGGCTACAAATATCAAATCCGCACGCAAAAAGGTCGACAGAGCAGAAAATGACGTATGGGACGCTCTGGAAAACGTTATCAAGGATCACCCCGTTCTTCTGAACCGTGCGCCTACGCTCCACAGACTCGGTATACAGGCATTTGAGCCTATACTTGTTGAGGGACGCGCATTAAAGCTCCACCCGCTGGTATGTACGGCGTACAATGCCGACTTTGACGGCGACCAGATGGCTGTGCATCTCCCGCTTTCGGCTGAAGCTCAGGCGGAAGCAAGGTTC